>JAQBGV010000234.1:0-37146 GCA_032128395.1 Planctomycetota bacterium
CCGGCGGCCCCCCCCCCGCTGGCCAAAGGTAAGTGAGTCAGGAAGAAGAGAAAGAGCCGCGGAAACGTCTTGACCCAGAAACTCTCATAGAAGGCATCACCTTCGGCGAGCCAGT
Organism: Planctomycetota bacterium; assembly: GCA_032128395.1. Lineage (GTDB taxonomy): Bacteria > Planctomycetota > UBA8108 > UBA1146 > UBA1146 > JAQBGV01. Next base: position 116 of record JAQBGV010000234.1, read on the forward strand.
CCCATCACCCGACTACCCGATTGCAAGGCGCGAGGTGCCGGCCGACCGCAGGTGGGGCATCGCCCCGTCGAGGATCGGGCGGCGCCTCGCAACGCCGCAGACGGTGCCTCATCGGAGCCCGTCTGCCGCAGCGGCTTCTTCTCCGACTTCGATCGTGCCCGGCGTGATCACTCGGCCGTAGACGCCGCCGCGGGTGTTCGGGAGGAGCGCATTCTTCAGGCCGGGATGGAGTTCGTCCATCAGGTCGCAGGGGAAGGTCTCGCCGAGCACTTCGATCTCGCAGCGGCCGAGGCGAAGAGTGCCCCCGACGAGGAGCTTTGCGAGGTTCACTCCCTCGACGAGTACGTTCGCCCTTCTCGTGGTCCAAGGAATCTCGGTCCCGAGGGTCCGCTCGGTATCGCTCCACGATTCTCGCGAGATCACCGTCACGCCGCGTCTTTCGCGGTTGCCGTGGTCGTCGACGACCCCCTCTTCCGCATCGAGATCGAGCGTACTCCGCTCGACCGGCGGAACGCCGCTCGCGGTACGCACGCAGAGTCCGACGATCTTGCCGGCGCTATGGGCGGCTTCACCCATGGTGTACTCCTCTCGCGTCGGGAGGATCGCCGACGATCCCCGCTCGCGCAATCAGGTGGATGAGGGGTGTTCGCCCTCGAGGATTTTTCTGAGACCCACTTCGTCCACCACCTCGACCCCCAGCGACCTGGCTTTCTCCAGCTTTGAGCCGGCGTTCTCGCCCGCGACCACCAAGGCGGTTTTCTTCGAGACCGAGCCGGTGATCTTGCCGCCGGCGGCGATGACCTGCGCCTTCGCCTCATCGCGGGTCCAGGTCGGGAGGGTACCGGTCAGGACGACGGTCATCCCCGCGAGGGGGCGTTCGCCGTCGTCGGACACGTCGTCGGACACGTCGCCGGGGGGAGCGTGGGGCGGACCTTCCTCACGCCAGCGCAGTCCCGCGGCCTTCAGGGCAGCGAGCTCGGTGCGGTTCTCCTCGCGCGCGAAGAAGTCCGCGACCGTCGCCGCGATTTCGGGACCGATCCCGTCGATCTCGACCATCTCTTCCGGCTTGGCGACGGCGAGCACGTCGAGGTCGCGGAATTGTTCGATGAGGAGGCGCGCCACGGTCTCGCCGACGTGACGGATCCCGATGGCGTGCAGCAGGCGGGCGACCGGTCGGTCGCGCGTCTCATCGATCGCAAGGATCAGGTTGGTCGCCGACTTCTCCGCCATCCGATCGAGGTCGGCGAGGGTCTCCGCCTCGAGGAGGTAGAGCTCGCTCGGCTTCCGGACGATCTCGCGGTCGACGAGTTGGTCGATCAGTTTTGCGCCGAGGCCGTCGATGTCGAGGGCGCGGCGGCTCGCGAAGTGACGCAACCGGCCGCGGATCTGCGCCGGACAGTGGATGTTCTGGCAGGTCGGGACGATCTCCTCCTCCGGGTACCAGATCGGCTCGTCGCAGCTCGGGCAACGCTCGGGGAGCTCGACCGGGGTCTCGCTCCCGTCGCGCCCCTCCTCGATCGCTTTCACCACCTCGGGGATCACGTCGCCGGCGCGCTGCACGAGCACGCGGTCGCCGATGAGCACCCCTTTTCGCTCGATCTCCTTCGGATTGTGGAGGGTCGCCCGGCTCACGGTCACTCCGCTCAGGACGACCGGCGCGAGATGCGCGACCGGGGTCAGCGCTCCGGTGCGCCCGATCTGCCACTCGACCGCCTCGAGCCGGGTCGTTTCCTGCCGCGGAGGGAATTTCAGCGCGATCGCCCAGCGCGGGGAACGCGAGCGCACCCCGAGCCGTCGTCGCCGTTCCCCTCCCTCGACCTTGACCACCAGGCCGTCGATCTCGAAGGGGAGTCCGTCGCGGGCGAGTTCGACCTCGTGGTAGATCGCCTCGACCTCGTCGAGTTCGGTCACGACCCGGTGGAACGAAGGCGCTCGGAATCCCCAGCGGGGGAGCGCCGCGAAGAGATTCTGCTGGCTCTCGAGATCGAGTCCTTCGGCGACCCCTTCGGCGACGCCGACCCCGTAGAGGACGATTTCGAGGGGGCGCGACGCGGCGATCCGCGGGTCGAGTTGCCGCAGTGTCCCCGCGGTCGAGTTGCGCGGATTCGCGAAGAGCCCCTCCTCGGCGCTGCGCGAGGCGTTCATCGCCGCGAATTCGGCGAGCGGCATGAACACCTCACCGCGCAGTTCGAGGCGCGTCGGCGAATCGCCCGTCAGCCGGGGGGGGAGGGTGCGGATCGTCCGAAGGTTCGTGGTGATCTCCTCACCGGTGACACCGTCGCCGCGGGTCGAGCCCTCGACGAGCACACCTTCCTCGTAGATGACCTCGACCGCGACGCCGTCCATTTTGTACTCGACCGAGAGGGGGACCTCCTCTTCTCCGGGGAGCCCCTTCCGCACGCGCTCGAGCCACTCCGCGAACTCTTCGAGGTTCATCGCGTTCTCGAGCGAGAGCATCGGCACTCGGTGGGTCACCGGCGGCAGCGAGTCCGCGACGAACTCTTCGGGAGTCCACGAGCTGCCGACCTTGTGGGTGGGGGATTCGGGGTCGTCGAGTTCGGGGTGCTGCTCTTCGAGGGTCTGGAGTTCTCGGAAGAGTCGGTCGAATTCCGCGTCGGAAACCTCGGGGTCGTCGAGCACGTAGTAGCGGAAGTTGTGGTGCCGGATCAGCGCGCGCAGCGAGCGGACCCGGGACGAGGGGTCGGGCGGGGCATTCACCGCGCGATCCCCTGACCCGAGGCGGGTTTCTGCGGACCCTCGCCGAGCCTCCTGCGCAGTTCGGCGACCCTCGTCTCCGACCACCGTTCGGGATCGGGGGAGCGTGCGATCCGGCTCGGCCGGACGAAGATCGTGCTGCGGCGTGTGAATTCCTCCACCGCTGCGATCGCTTCGAGGAGGGCGAGGTCATCCTCGTCGAGGCCGTGCACGGCACCGAGGTGCAGGAACAGGCGGTCGTCCCCGCGCGTGCGCTCCCGTTCGCGGCGACGCCTCGCCCCTTCCGATTCGCGTGGGGGACTCATCGCTTTCCTCCCTGCTCGAGGACGTCGAGCGCCCAGCAGGCACTGGTTCGGGTCCGCTGCGGTCCCGCCCCCCCGGCAAGCTCGGAAAGGGTCTTCCGCGCCCCCGCGTCGCCACCGCGGGCGAGGGCGAGCAGGGCGTTGGTGCGGACCCGTGGGTCTTCGTGCGTCGCGGCATGCAAGAGCAGAGGGATGACCGACCGGTCGCCGATCGCCGCCAGCTCCTCGACCGCGTTCGCGACCACTCGCTCGTCATCGTCGTCGAGGAGGAGCTTCAGGTAGTGGAGCCCGGTCGCGCGCCCCGTCCGGGCGAGAGTGCGGGTGACGGTCGCACGCAGCCGTGGGTCCGGGTGTACGACGAGGTCGACGAGAGCGTCCTCGAGCGGGGCCGGGTTCTCCAGCTCGGCGACGGTGCGGAGGGCCGCGATCGCAGTGTCGATCTCCCGGCTCCCGAGCGCGCGTCGCAACTGGGCCATGAAGGTGACGTCGACCTTGCCGAGCGCCGAGAGGGTGGCGCGTCGCTGGGGGGGGGGATCCGCTCCCGACCCTCACTCCAGAGGCGCAATCCCTTTCCGGCGATCCGGCGCGCCGCGGCGGCGCGGACCGATTCGTCGGGCGCGCCGAGCTGCGAAACGATGAGGGGCAACGAGGTGGCCCCCTCCGAGGGAAGGAGTTCGAGGACGAGGATCCGCGCGGCGGCATCGTCACTCGACAGGATCGGGGTCAGCGCGGGGAGCACGGTGTCGATGGGGAGACCGCGCAACCGCTCGAGCATCGAGCGAAGGGTCGCTCCGCTCGCGAGCGGGAGGAGGCGCGCCACGCGCTCGGCCCGCTCGGTGGGGTCGCCGTCCCCCCCGGCGAGGAAGTCCGCGATGCGCCCGAGCGTCCGCTCGGGAAGTGCGGCGAGGTCTTCGTCGGAGAGTGTCCAGTATCGGAGGCGTCGCCACGTCGGGAGTTCCCCTTCGCGGCGAGGATCCTCGAGCGCCAGCGTCGCCGCGCGCAGGAGTTCCGGGCTCTCGGTCGACCGCAGGATCTCCCGGGCGCGGCGCCGCGCGGGCTCGCGAGGACCCTCGAGCCACCGACAGAGGAGCCCGAGGCGTCGCACTGCTCCGGCCGAACTTCGTGGTCGCGCGACCACCTCGACGATCGCCTCGACCGACGGCCATTCCTCGCCGACCGCCCGCTCGAGCCAGGCATCGCCCCCGGGGCCCACCTGGAGCAGCGCCTCGATGACCCGACGATCCTCGTGCCTCGGCCAGGTGCGCAGGAGGACGGACAGCGTGCCGACCAGAGGGTGGTGCGGGAGGAGCCCCTCGAGAATCTGCGGCTCGTGGAGCAGCGCGTCGAGGAAGGCACCGCGGGCGATCGTACTCGTGCGTGGATCGGGGTCGTCGGCGAGTTGCGCGAGATCGGGGAGGAGCGCCTCGACGTCGGAGCCCGGGGGAGCCCCCTCCTCGGTGAGGAACTCGGCGACGTTGCGACGGGTGAGGGTGCGGTCGGCGCGCAGCAACTGGCGTGCGCTCGCGAGGAGGCGGACTCTCCCCCGATTCCGGGCGAATTGTCTCGAGCCAGCGGGGAGCACGTCCCACGCGCGGAGGATCTCGCGAGCGGCGCGGCTCTCCGGAGCGGCGAGGAGCCACCCCAGCGCGGTGGCGCGGGCGTCGTCCTCCCGGAGCGCGTCCCCCATCAGGGGCAGCGTGGTCTCACGCTCGGGGAACTCAGCGATCACCTGTAATGTCCGGAAGAGCCCCATCGTCGGTTTCCCCTCTTCGACCCGTGCCCGCGCCAGGTTCCGATCCCCCTCGATGGCGAACAGGATGCCGCGTTCGTCCCGAGGTCGAAAGAGGGCCCCTCTCTACTTCGCCCGATCTTCCCGAGGTTCCGGTAGCCACAGTCCCCGATAAAAGACACCATCGCCCCATCGGCGGCCCCTCCGCCCCATCGAAGAAAGGACCCCGACCCGTGCCGCGCCGAGCCTGTGAACCCCCCCTCGAACTCCCCCCAGCGGTGCGTCGGGTGCACCTGCGCCTCATCGAGGCGGGGGAGCAATCGCTGATCGCGGGGGGTGCGGTGCGCGATCACCTCCTGGGGAAGCCGGCGAAGGACTTCGACATCGCGACGAGTGCACACCCCGAGCAGGTCGCGGTGCTCTTTCCGCGGACGGTGCTGGTCGGCGCTCAGTTCGGAGTAGTGCGTGTGATCGACCCCGAAGCCGAGGTCGAGGTCGCGACCTTCCGCGCTGACCTCGACTACCGGGACGGCCGCCACCCGGAGGGGGTCCGCTACACGGATGCGCGAGAAGACGCGCTGCGTCGCGACTTCACGGTGAACGGTCTCTTCTTCGATCCCCAGACGAACGAGGTGATCGACCACGTCGGTGGGCTCGATGACCTCGCGGATGGGGTCCTGCGGGCGATCGGGGCGCCCGCCCGGCGATTCGAGGAAGATCGGCTGCGGCTCCTGCGCGCGGTGCGCTTTTCGGTGACGCTCGGATTCCCGATCGAGAAGTCGACCTGGGCGGCACTTATCGAACATGCCCCGTCGATCACCGAAGTCTCCCCCGAACGGATCAGGCAGGAGCTCGAGCGGATGCTCCTCCACCCTCGCCGCGAACTCGCCTACCACCTGCTGACCGACGCCGGACTGATGGCGGCGATCCTCCCCGAGGTCGAGGCGATGCGCGGGGTCGAGCAGCCTCCGGAGTACCACCCGGAAGGGGATGTCCACCGTCACACGGGACTCGTCCTCGCAGAATTGCGCGAACCTTCGTTCGGACTCGCGCTCGGGACCTTGCTCCATGACATCGGCAAGCCGCCAACGTTCGAGCACGCACCGGATCGGATCCGCTTCCACCGCCACGACACCCTGGGCGCGGAGATGGCCGAGGAGATCTGCGAGCGGTTTCGACTCTCTCGGAAGGAGCGCGAGCAGGTCGTCTACCTCGTGCGTCGGCACTTGGTGTTCATCGCGATCGATGACATGCGCCAGGCTACGCGCACACGACTCTTCGACGAAGAGTACTTCGAAGACCTCCTCGAACTCTGTCGCGCGGACTGTCTTGGCAGCCACCGCGACCTGTCGCTGTATGCGCGGACCGGGGAGCTGTACCGCGCCTACATCGCGGCGGGCAAGCCGGTGGAGCCGATCCTGCGCGGCCGCGACCTGATCGCGATCGGCTACGATCCCGGACCGCAATTGGGCGAGATCCTCCGCGCGGTCGAAGACGCGAGACGCGATGGCGAGATCGAAGGCGTCGACGCGGCTCTCCAGTGGGTGAAAGAGCGATATTCCGAGTAGGTCAGCAACAGCTCAGTTCGACAGGTACAGGTCATCCACCGAGAAGTTCGACAACCCACCACTCGTGTGGATGAACACCCCCTCGATCTCCTTCCAATCGAGCTCTTGATGCTGATTCCCCCGATGGATCACCCCGATCTTCTGGTGCTCGAGGCGGAAACTCTTCCACCCCTTCCACGTCCCGAGCGCGATCTCGTAGTAGTTCGACATCCCTCCCTTGGGGAAGACCCGTAGGTGGAGAATCGCGTTCTTCGGGTCGTCGAGACGGGCGGTGAGGTGCAGGTACTTTCGCTGGGTCCAGTCGGGGGTCGCCGACGGGATCGAGACTCCGCGGTTGCGCTGTTCGGGGGTGTCGAGGAAGCGGATCGCGAGGAGGCCCTGTGGCACGTGCTCGCTCTCCATCGTCAAGAGACTGCCTTCGGCGTTGCTCTGCAGGATCGGGATCCACTCGTCGAACGGACGGAGTGGGATCTCGGGGCGCTGCGTGAGGTGGATCGGATCGAGTTCGAAGTTCTGAACCTCGACCACCCAGTGTTCGCGGTAGTCCTTCTCGATCTGCCAGAAGAGTGGGAACGCGAAGGTCTTTCGGTATCGGTTCGTCACATCGCGGATCCCCGCGAGATGCTGCACACCGCGACCCTTCTGAGCCGCCTTCCCCACCGCCACCAGGTCCTTGCAGATCTTCTCGAGCCTAGAGAGTCGCTCGAGTTCGTCCTTCGGGGCCTTCTCGCTCTTGCGAAGTTTCTGCCGCTCCCCGAGGAACTCGAGGGCGGCGTCGTACTCCCCAGCTTGGAGTTGCACGAACGCCGGGCGAAGGGACTCGTCGACCTCGGAGAGATTCCAGGCCGGAGGTTTCAGCGGGTCGACCTGCGGGATCCAGAGAGTGAGGCAGAGGAGGAGAAGCACGAAACCCTCCCTCCCGGCCGGAGCCGGTTGTTGCATGAGACAAAGGAGTGGCGGGCCGGACACTGGGTCCTCCCCGCATCATGCACCGAGATCCATCGGGAAACAACGAGGAGCGGGAGCCCGCGCGGTGGGACCGCTCGACACCAGCCGGAGAACGAGCGAGACTTGCCACGATCTGGAGTCCCGACGGCAGGAGCCCACTTGCTCAAAATCGGCTACATCTCGAACGGCTTCGCCGATCACTCCCTCGAGCAGATGGCCGAACTGCTGCGCCGGTTCGGGTACCAGGGGATCGGGATCACCCTCGGGTTCCCGCACCTCGACCCGTTCCACGTCTCGCGGGCTCGCCTCGCCGAGGTGCGCCGTCTCCTCGAGGCGGGGGCGCTCGAATCGGTGATCGAGACCGGAGCCCGGTACGTCCTCGACCCGCACCGCAAGCACCGTCCGTCGCTCGTCTCGGTCGACGCCAAGGGACGCGAACAGCGGATCGCCTACTACCGCCGGGCGGTCGAGATCGCGGCCGAGCTCGGGGCACCTCTGGTTTCACTCTGGAGCGGGACGCCGCAGCCGGGGATCCACGCCGATCGGAGCTGGACCCGCCTCGTCGAGGGCCTGCGAACGGTGTGTGACTACGCCGCGGAGCGGGGGGTACAGATCGGCTTCGAGCCGGAGCCGGGGATGTTCGTCGAGAACCTCGCGGGATGGCGTTCACTCCGAGAGCGGTTGCCTCACCCCGCGCTCGGGCTGACGATCGACGTCGGACACCTCGCGGTCACGGAGCAGGAGCCGTGGGCCGCGCACCTCGAGTCTCACGTCGAGGATCTGATCCACGTCCACCTCGACGACACCCGCGATCGTCGACACGAGCACCTTCCCTTCGGGGAGGGGACGATCGACTTCGACGCGATCATCGCCGCTCTTCTGCGAATCGAATACGGAGGGGTGGCGCTCGTCGAACTCTCCCGCCATTCTCATGTCGCGCCGCTCGTCGCCCAGCGCAGCATGCTCTTCCTCAGGTCCGTGGAGACGAGGGCGCGCACGGGCAGGGACGCCGGGGGAACTTCCCGGCCGGAAGGTGAGTCGGACCGATGACCGCGAGTCCAGGTCGCATCCCCTGGTGGTACGACCTCGTCACGACGGCGATTCGCAGCCCCGTGGTCGACAACCAGCACGCGATTTTCACCAATAGAACCCTTCGTTTCGAGAAGATCAAGGCGGTCGGATTCGACTTCGACCACACGCTCGCGGTCTACAACACCGAGCGCCTCGATGGACTCGCCCTAAAGCTGGTGGTCGATCGATTGATCGAGCGCGAGGGGATGAAGAGGAGCTGGTTCGGGGACCTTCCCGACCTCTCCTTCGCCCGCAAGGGGCTGATCGTCGACATCGAGCTCGGTCACGTCCTCAAGACCGACCGATACGGGCACGTACTCCACGCCTTCCACGGATCGCACAAGTTGACCTCGCGCCAGAAGCGCGATGCTTACGGCGATGCGGACGTGATCCCCCACGTCACGGATGGGAAACGCTTCCTCCAGATGGACAGCGCGTTCGCGAAGCCGGAAACATGTCTCTTCAGCGGGCTCGCTCCTCACTTCGGGACCGGTGAGTACCGCAAGCTCTGGAAGAAGATCCGCGACCACACCGACGCCGTCCACCGGGACGGATCGCTGAAGTCGGTGATCACCGCCAGTCCGCGCGACTTCCTCCACATCGACCTCCACACCGAACCCTTGCTCCGGTGGCTGAAGCAAATCGGCAAGAAGGTGTTCCTCCTGACCAACTCGGAGTGGGACTATACCTGCGCGATGATGAATCCGGCCCTCGGGTGGGCGCAGGGCCCGGAGGACCTCGGCTGGCTCGAGCTCTTCGACTATGTCATCGTCGAGTGCCGGAAGCCGAGCTATTTCCGCCGGGTCCAAGCGCCGCCCCCGGGAACGGCCGGGCCGGAGCCGCGGGTGATCCGCGGGGGCAACATCCTCGGTCTCGAAGAACGCCTCGGGGTGCGGGGGCCGCACGTTCTCTACGTCGGCGACCACATCTACGCCGACCTGATCAGCTCGAAGAGATCGACGTACTGGCGGACGATGCTGGTCGTGCCGGAGCTCGAGGAGGAGCTGGCGGTCCTGTCGATGCTCCCCGGCATGGTGCAGCAGCTCAAGGAGACCGACGAGCGGCGTACCTCCACCGAGCGCAAAGTGATGCACTGGAAGGCGATCGAATCCTCGCTCGACGGGCTGAGGGACGACGGGAATCTGGAGCTGCTCAACCGGCTCAAGGAGGAGTGTCGCGATTCCCGCATGCAGGCGATGGAGGCGCTGAATCAGTTCATCCGCCAGCGGGAGCGGCTCCGATCGCGGATCAGTCTGGCGACGAACGCGCACTGGGGCTCGCTCTTCCGCGCGGGAAACGAGCTGACCTACTACGGCCGCCAGCTCGAGGACTTCGCCTGCACCTACACGAGCCGGGCGACGAATCTCAGCTTCTACCCTCCGAACCACTACTTCCGCTCTGCGATGGACTACCTGCCGCACGAGCTGGAATCGGTGTAGGTCCGAGAAGGAGGCGAGTTGCGCACCGCATGGCGGATCGCCCTTGGCTTCATCGTGGCGCCACTCCTCGGGGCGGCTCTTTTTCGCGTTGCGCTCCTCGGGTTGCTGCTCGTCGCCGCCGTTCTCCTCTCGTTGTCGGACCGGGAAGTCGACGAGTTCCCGGGCATCGTACTGGCAGCGGAGATCCTCTCCGCGGTCGTCGCGGTCCTGGGGATGGTCATCACCTGGCGGACGCTCGCGCCGCGGAGTTCACGGAGCGCTGGTGGACCGAATCGGGGAAACGCAGAGTAGGGGCCGACGCTCGAATTTCCGTGCGCCGGTTGACTCCCGGTCTCGCGAGACCCAGAGTGTATTTCCCGCCGAGGAGTGACCCGATCGGATCGAACCACAATCTGAGGGAGGAGTACCATGGCCATTCGACTGGGCGACGAAGCCCCGAACTTCACGGCGATGACGACCGAGGGGAAGATCGATTTCCATCAGTGGCTCGGGAAGGGCTGGGGGATCCTCTTCTCCCATCCATCCGACTTCACCCCGGTCTGCACTACCGAACTCGGCACCGCCGCGAAGATCAGAGACCAATTCGTGAGCCGCGGCGTGAAGATGATCGCGATCAGCGTCGATGCGGTCGAGGATCACAAGAAGTGGATCGGCGACATCGAGGAGACGCAGGACGTCCGGATGAACTTCCCGATCATCGCGGACCCGGATCGCAACGTCTCGACCCTCTACGACATGATCCACCCCAATTCGCTGGAGAACATGACGGTGCGATCGGTGTTCGTGATCGGCCCCGACAAGAAGGTGAAGCTGACCATCACCTATCCGGCGAGCACGGGGCGGAATTTCGATGAGATCCTGCGCGTGATCGATTCGTTGCAGCTCACCGCGAAGTACCAAGTCGCCACCCCGGCGAACTGGCGCGACGGCGAGGACTGCATCGTGGTACCTGCGGTGCCGGACTCGGAGTTGGCCGCGAAGTTCCCGAAGGGGGTGACGCACATCAAGTCGTACCTCCGCACGACGCCTCAGCCCAACAAGTAACCACCACCCGATGATCGAGGATTCATGAAGGAGATCACCCCGCAGGAGCTGAAGAACCGCATCGAGCGCGGCGACTCCGTCGACATCATCGATATCCGGGAGCCCGCGGTGTTTGCCGACTGGCACATCCCGGGGGCACTGCCATTTCCGGTGATCGAGGCGATGCGCGCCTCGGACTGGGGACCCCTCGAGGCGCGGATGGGTGAGCTGCCGAAGGACCGGCCGCTCTTCGTCGTCTGCAATGTCGGGGTCTCGTCCGTGAAGGCGACCCGGGTTCTCGAGCGCCACGGGTTCGACGTCACGAACCTCACCGGCGGGATGCAGGCGTGGAGCGGGGTGCACACCGAGGTGCCGATCGAACTCCCCGGCGAGCCTCCGGTGTCGGTCACGCAGGTGCGTCGAAACGGCAAGGGTTGCCTCTCCTACGTCGTCGCGAGTGCGGGGCAGGCGCTCGTCATCGATCCGTCGGCCGAGGTCGGGGAGTACATCGATCTCGCGGGACGTCTCGGGACGAAGATCGCGATGGTGCTCGAGACCCACGTCCACGCCGACCACGTCTCGCGGGCCCGGGCGCTCGCGGCCGCGACCGGCGCGACTCTGGTACTTCCGCCGAACGACCGAGTGAATTTTCCGTACGAGCCGGTCGAGGGCGGGACCCCGATCCAGATCGGCGCCGTCACACTTCAGGCGATCCACACTCCCGGTCACACCGGCGAGAGCACCTGCTATCGGCTCGGCGATCGTGCGCTGTTCACCGGCGACACCTTGTTCACCGACTCGGTCGGCCGTCCCGACCTCGAGCGGGGAAACGACGGTGCCCCCGCCGCGGCGGAGAGCCTCTTCCACTCGCTCTTCTCGGTGCTGCGGAAGCTCCCCGAGCGATTGGTCGTCCTCCCGTGCCACGCCGACGCGGGGATACCGTTCGACCAGAGGCCGGTGTGCTCGCGTCTCGGTGACCTGCGCCCGGCGATGGAGAGTTACGGGTCCGACCTCGCGAGTTTTGTCTCCGGAGTGCTCGGCCGGCTCGGGCCGAAGCCTCCGAGCTTCGACCGGGTGATCGCGGTCAACGAGGGGAAGTCACGAGAGGTCGACGAGCAGGAGGCGCTCGCCCTCGAGGCGGGGCCGAATCGCTGCGCCGCGAAGTAGAGGCCGGCAGATCTGACCCTCTAGAGCCCAGAACGGGCGATCCTGGCACGCCCCCGGCGCGCTGGGTGCTCTCGGATCGAGTCTGCACACCACCTGCACTGCATGCTCTCCCTCGACGATCGCTCCCCCGCGCGATACACTCTGCTCACTCGGAAAAGGACCCCGAGGAGAATCGAGATGCTCCGAAACGAAGGGCGAGCGCCACGGCCCTTCTTCCCCATGATCCTGGTCGGAATAGCCCTCTTGGGGCTGTTCTCCGTCGCCGCGCTCGCTTGGTACGGCCACGACCTCGTCGACACTTTCGGCTATCAGCGCATCTATTCGCGCCTGGAGTCCGACGGGCGACGTTTCCAACTCGAACGCAAACGCATCTTCTGGCTCCCCGGGCCGGACTGCCGATGCGTCGTGTCTGCGAGCGACGGCACCCGCGAGGTGATGTCGGCGGACTCCTGCGATGAGGAGGACTCGCCAGAGCAGAGGATCAGAGCCGCGATGCGCCGTGAGGAATAGCGGAGTGGCGCGTTTTGTTTGGCTGCGTTTTTTTTAAGGGGCTGGCTCCCAGCCCCCTCTCGCTCGCGGCAGAGCCGCGCGCGATTCACCCCAACGAGGCGCGCTCTGCGCGCTTGTTCTGTGGGGGCTGGCTGCCAGCCCCCTGTCGCTCGCGGCGGAGCCGCTCGCGAGCGTCCTTTGTTACTGCAGACCTAGCATCCGTCGCGCACGGCGCTGCTCGCAGGGGGGACAGATCGCGGCCGAACGGCCTTTGCGGCGACGCTTCGCCGACATCGAGGACATGAGATGGCTCATGTTCGCGCGCCTACGCTTGATCTTGCCAGTGCCGGTGACCTTGACGCGCTTTTGCAATCCTTTGTTGGGCTTGAACGCCCCCGCGGCTGCCATTTCAGATCCTCGCAGTTCTCTCGCAGTTCTCCAGTTTCGAAGAGGCGAGCGCTTACTTCCCGCAGAGCAACATGCTGATGCGATTCCCCGCCTCCTTGGCAGGGGGACGCTCGACCTTGGCGACATCCTCGAGCGCGGCGGCGAATCTCTTCAGGAGATCCACTCCCAGCTCGGGGTGCCGCTGCTCTCGACCCCGAAAGATCATGGTGACCAGCACTTTGTGTCCTGCTACGAGGAAGCGCTGCGCGCTTCGCAACTTCACATCGAAGTCGTGCTGCTCCGTCTTCGGGCGCATTTTCACTTCTTTGCGCTTGCGTACTTTCGTCTTCCCCGCCTTCTTCGAAGAAGTGTATTTGAACTTCCCGAAGTCCATCAGCTTGCAGGTGGGGGGATCCGAGTTCGGGTTCAGTTCGACGAGGTCGAGCTCTTGCTCAGCCGCGATCTCGAATGCCGCGGCGAGGTCGACGACTCCGACCTGATTCCCGTCTTCTCCGATCAGACGCACTTGCCCGGGTCCTGAAGTCTCGATCACCCGGTACTTGGCCGACTCGGTGATGCTGGCCTCCACTTCCTGGATCGGGCTCCACGCCGATCCGTATTCCTGAATCATCGGGCGACCGTCGCCCTGGGATCATTCTTCCCCTAGAGGAAAAATTTCACCCTGCGGATTTCTGAACGACCTCTGGCGAGATGCTGAGGGTGGAAGTCCCGATGGGACCCGAAACGAGACCGATTTTCCAGGTTCTCCGCTCCGGATTGTCGATCCTGGGGGGAGGGCTGGCAACAGGTCCTTCGGCTTCAAGCGGGCGATTCGGGCGCGGACGCCTCCCGGGGGGCGAGCCGGAGCCCGAGTTCCGCGATCTGTTCCGGAGAGACGTCGCTCGGGGCGCCGGTGAGTGGACACGTGCCCTTCTGGGTCTTGGGGAAGGCGATCACCTCGCGGATCGAGGAGTCCCCGTTGAGGATCATCGCGACCCGGTCGATCCCGAGGGCGATCCCCCCGTGCGGCGGTGCCCCGTACTTGAGGGCGTCGAGGAGGAAGCTGAATTTCGCCTCCGCCTCTTCCGGGCTGATGCCGATCCGAGCGAAGACCCGCTGCTGCAGATCTCGCTGGTGGATCCGGATGCTCCCCCCGCCGATCTCGAATCCGTTGAGCACCAGGTCGTACGCCCGCGCTCGCACCGACCCAGGGTCGGACTCCAGTCGCCCGATGTCCTCGGGGTGCGGCGCCGTGAACGGGTGATGGCAGGGGGTCGGCGCCCCGCTCTCATCGATATCGAACAAGGGGAAATCGGTCACCCAGCAGAACGAGAGCGTCTTCGAATCGAAGTGTCCCTCCCGCCGCGCGATCTCACGACGCAGCGCCGACAGGGATTGATCGACCGTCGCGCGGCTCTTGTCTGCGACGAAGAGGAGAAGGTCGCCGACCATAGCACCCATCCGCTCGCTGAGGAGCTCGGACGCCTCTCCCTCGAGGAACCGAGCGAGGGGACCGATCCACGCCGGTTCTCCCTCGCTTCGCTTCACCCATGCGAGCCCACCCGCTCCAAGATTCTTCACGAACGTCTCGAGTTCAGTGACCACCTTTCGGGACCAAGCTCCCCCGCCGGGGACTCTCATCCCCTTCACCGCCCCCCCTCCGGCGACGGCGCGCTGGAAGATCTCGAAGGGGATTCGATCGACCAGGTCATCGAGTGTCTCGAGGAAGAGCGGAGAGCGCAGGTCAGGAGAGTCCGTCCCGTAGCGTCCTAGCGCCTCGGCGTGGGACAGGCGAGGGAGAGGGAGCGGGACCTCGATCCCCTGGACCTCGCGGAGGACATGGGCCATCAAGCCTTCGATCACCTCGATGACATCGTCCTCCTCGACACAGGCGAGCTCGAGGTCGAGCTGAGTGAATTCGGGCTGACGATCGGCGCGGAGGTCCTCGTCGCGGAAGCAGCGCACGACCTGCACGTATCGGTCGAAGCCCGCGACCATGAAGAGCTGCTTGAAGATCTGAGGGGACTGCGGGAGCGCGTAGAATTCCCCCGGCCTCAGACGGCTCGGAACGAGGAAGTCTCGCGCACCCTCCGGCGTGCTCTTCGTCAGCACCGGCGTCTCCAGCTCGATGAAGTCCTCGGCGTGAAGGAAGTTCCGCATCGCATGGAGCAGATCGGAGCGCAGGATGAAGCGGCGCTTCACCGAGTCCCGACGCATGTCGAGGAAGCGGAAGCGAAACCGAAGCTCTTCGTTCACTTCGCCGCCGCTCTCATCGAGGTCGAATGGCAGCGCGGGGCACTCTCCGACGATCTCGACCGAATTCGCGATGAGTTCGATCTCGCCGGTCGGGAGTTTGGGGTTCTGCATCCCGTCCGGTCGCTTCTCGACCGTCCCTTCGATCCGCAAGACCTGCTCGCAGCGCAATCCGGCGACCGGAACTCCTGAGGAGAGATGGTCCGGGTGGAGCGTCACCTGAATTCGACCGTAGCGGTCGCGCAGGTCGACGAAACGAACTCCTCCGTGGTCGCGGAGCGCATCGATCCACCCGATGAGCACGACCGACCGCCCCTTGTCCTCCGCGCGAAGCGCGCCGCAGGTGTGGCTCCTCAACATCGCGTTCGCTCTCTCGTCTCGTCAGGGTATCCATGCCACCGGGTCGACCGTCCCCCCCCGGCGGCGGGCCAGGATTCTATCGTTCTAGAAGGAACGCGCGGAAGAAATAGCAGTTCGAAGCCGAGCTTGGTCCGAGCCTCGTCACGCACCGCGAGCCGAGCGAGAGGGGGCTGGGAGTCAGCCCCCTTGGGAAACCATCCCCGCTAGCTGCTCCGAATCGCCTCTGTGATGGCATCCAGCACCGAAGCGTCCGCGTGGAGACCTCGCGCGAGCGTGTACAGGTCATGTCCGAGCGGGATGTTCTCCGACCAACGCGCGATCTCCCGAACCGCCGCTCGCCGGAGACGAGCGGACGCTTCCACGTCCCCAGCGCGCATCCGCGCTTGGGCCCAGAGACAGAGGACTTCGACTCTACCTAGGCGTACGTCGCTCCGGACGAGGCGGCGCCACGCCTGACGGGAAGCGACCTCGGTCGCTTGGTCGTCTCGCGCCCGGACCAATGCGAGGCGGAGCGGCAGAATTGCGCTGAGCGGCAGAGCGCGGACCCGGAGCGCGTGGAAGAGCGCCTCCTCGAGGTGGATCGAGGCTTGCGACAGATCTCCGAGTCTCTCCGCTTCGCGGGCCAGTCGGGAGAAGTGCTCGGCGAGCTCTTCCCCCCCAGCCTCCGCGTCGGGAACCTCGTCTTGCACTCTCATGTTGAGCTGTGCCCCGATTCGCTGGGCATCCTGCTCGCATCCCAGGGTCTGGAGCAGTCGGATCCGCTCTCTCCAGATCGGGGCGAGTCCCCCGGCGTCGGTGAGCTCGCGCGCCTCGGCCAGCGCCTCCTCGCCGACGCGGAGTGCTGCCGATGGACGACCCTTCCGGAGCGCGAGACGCATCGCGAGGACCGACCAGCGACTCCAGGTCTCGGCGAGGTGCTTGTGCGGAGCCGATCGGGGGTGTGCTGCTCCCTCGAGAAGTTCGGTCGCGCGTCGGAGGTGACCAGAACGGAGGGTGAGGACCGCCTCGAGGAGGTATCCCTCCCACCGCCAGCGGGAATGCGAGAGGCGGTCTCCCCACTCGCCGAGCGCGAGCAGCGTCGCTCGTGCTTCCTTGACCCAGCCTCCGTCCCCCAGGAGTGCCGACCGGAGCCAGAGAAGACGCGGCCGGTCGCTCTCTCCACCCGATCTGGAGAGCTGTCGTTCCGCCCTCAGAAGGGTCCGTTCCGCGTCCCCGACACGTCGAGCGCGTTCCAACGCCTCGGCGAGGTCGAGCAGGGCTCGCGCTTCCCAGAGGGGCTGCTGCTGTCGCTGGAAGATCTCCCCGGCGAGTCTGTACTGCTGACGAGCCGCACCGTCCTCTCGCCGGACCTCGTAGAGCCGTCCGAGAAGCCAGGCGCACCAAGCGGCCTGCTGGTCCCCCGACTCCTCGATCCGGATCAGCCCCGCCGCGAGCTGCTCCCGAGCGATGAGGACGTGACCGAGCGCGATCGCGTGATCCGCCCGAAGGAGCACCCCCTCCGCGTCGAGGGCGTGGTCGACCGGCGGATCGATCTTGTCGATCGCATCCCAGAGTTCCTTGCTCGCCCCCGGATCCCCCCGCATCAGATTCGCCTCGGCGAGGAGCAGCAGGTGTTTCCGCAGCAAATCTCCGCGATCGTGCCCGGCGAGGCCCCGCAGCGAGCCGCGCAGCCGCGGGAGAGCCTCGGCTGCCTCTCCCTTGCGGAGGAGGAGCGCACCGAGTCGCGTGTGCAGTCGCCCGCGTCTTCGCGGGGAGACTTCGCCACCCGCGAAGAACCGCTCCGCGAGTCGCCACTCCCGCTCCGCCCCTCCGACGTCTCCTTGTCGCAGGCGCAGCATGCCGAGGCCGTCGTGGAGGACGCCTCGGTGCTCGGCGGTCAACCCGGGGACGGGGGTCCAGGCGTCCTTCTCGAGGAAGGACTCCGCCTGACGGATGCGCGCGCTGGGGTCCCCCTCCTTCGCCCCGTGCTCGACGAATTGCAGGAGCGGTACCCAAGAGGCGGCGAGCTGGTCGCTCTCGATCCGGTGCCGGGAGAGTTGGGCCCAGGTTTCGTCGGATCCGCGCCCTTCCTGCTGCGCCTCGACCAGGTCCCCGGCAACCCGATGGAGTCGTTGCAGGCGGCGGGGGTCGATCGTGGACCGGACCGCGATCCCCAAGAACCGACGCCGGAAGCGGTAGCGGCCCGCTTCGGGCTCCCGATCGAGCCAACCCTTGTTGGTGAGCGAGATCAAGAGCTCGGGAGTCCGACCGGCGGGGATTTCGGCGACCTTCTGGAGGTCCACCGGATCGACGTCGCGATCGAGTGCGGCGAGAGATTCGAGGAGCTGACGTTCGAGTTCGGGGAGCTTGGCGTACGACTGCCGCGCTCGCTCGACGACCGGCGAGGACTCGGGGGGAGGAAGTTCCCCCACGTTCCACCCGGACCAGCTGCGAGTGATCCCACCCTGACGAACGAATTCGATCAGGCGCCGCTCGAGCATGCTCGGGCTGCCGAGAGACTCTTCGCGGAGTCGGTCGACCATCTTCGGGGTCGGGTCCCAGCCGGGGAAACGGAGCCGCAGCGCCGCTTCGACCCCCTCAGCGTCCAGACGCGGGAGATCGACGGTCCGCGACCAACGCTGCACGTCGGGGCGGGCGAGCCACTCTGCGAACCATGCCCCGGGAAAGCGGTCCACGAGAGAGACCCACGCGACCTGCGAGAGCCCCTCGAGACGGCGATCCTGCGCGACCGCCTCTCCGAGGAGGGCGAAGGTCTCGTTGTTGCCTTCGTTCGCTCCGTCGACGACGACCGTCACCGGCGCTTCAGAAGTGAGCCTCCCGAGCTCCGCGAGAAGGTCGCGGATCGCCGCCGCCGTCCCGGGGACCAGGTCATCCCGGCCGTTCATCCGACGCACTTCGGTGACCAGTCGTGCGATCGAACCGTACCCCGCCGCGTCCCAGCACAGGACCGCGTGTCCTTGCACCTGGAGCCTGCGGAGGATGCGCTCGCGGAAGGCTCGCAAATCCCCACGCTCTCGGGCGCGTGCGATCACCATCCCCGGACACCCTGTGCTCGAGGAGAGCGATGCCGCACGCATCGGTCGCGCCGTGGAGGTCTCGGACGCCGAGGTCTTCAGCCAACCGCGGTAGACCGGACCGCCGTCGCCACAGCGCTCGCGCACACGGCGCATCACTTGGGCGATCGGGGCTTCCCAACCTCCCTCCTCACGCAGCCGGACGTGAGCGACCAGCGAGTCGGGGGTCTCCGGTCCTTGCGTCCCTCGCCAATGCCGCTCGAGGATCAGCAGCACTTCTTCCGCGTCTACGGGGCGGTCCTCGGGGCGCTTTTCGAGGAGCGCAAAGAGCAACCCGGCGAGCTCACTCGACAGATCGGGCGCGAGTTCCCGCGGATCGGGGGGCGGACGGCGGAGGTGTCCTTCGAAGATCTCTGTCTTCCTCGACCCGCGGAAGGGGAGGCGGCCGGTCAGGATCTGGAACGCGAGAACCCCGGCGGAGTAGAGGTCCCCTCGACGGTCGATCCGACCTCCCAGCAGCCGCTCCGGAGGCATGTAGTGGACCGTGCCGAGGATCTTCTCTTCGGGAGGGCGCCCCTCCGGGTGCGCCAGACCGAAGTCGAGCAAGCAGAGTTCGGAATGGCGCTCGCCTATGGGGGAACGGAGGCGAAGGTTGTCCGGCTTGATGTCCCCGTGCACCCAACCCTGGCGATGCAGGAAATTCAGGGCGCGGAACAGTTCGACCAGGACGCGACGGGAGTGCTCCTCGGGCACCGCTCCGACGAGGTCCCGCACCGTCGGACCGGTCAAGCGCTCACTGGTGAAGAAGTACCCACCGCCGGGGTGAACGCGACCGTACTCGTACACGCGCAGCAAGTTGGGGTGTTGGAAGCGGGAGAGGATCTGGAACTCCCGCAACTGGCGCACCGCATCCGGGGAAACTTGGTCCCCCTCGGCCGGCACCCACTTGAGAGCTCGCGAGACTCCCTCGCGCAGATCGTCGACGAGCACGACCCGCCCCATCCCGCCTCGGCCGATTTCCGAGACGTACCGGTAGCGTCCATGGATCAGGGTCGGGATCGCGTCGTCGTGCACTACCCCTCCTCCCGCGTCGGCGAAGTCACGGTTCGGAACCGAGGACCTGCCATCGACCGGAGGCATTCGTTCGTGCGCCGTGGCGGGGAGCCGGCGCGTAGAGCGACTCCCCCCCAGGGAATCGCACAAGGAAGTCTACGACACGCTCCCGGATCCGTCGGATGGGCGCTGGGAGGCCAAACCCGAGTCCGAAACGGCGGTCTCCTCCGCGAGCAGTCTCCGCCACCCCTCGAGGAGCCGCGCGGGAGGGAGGCCGGTCCGCTCGAGGAGGACGCCGAGATCCCTCTCCCCCTCCTGGAACGCCTCGCGAAGGGGCGCCGCGATACTCGCAGCGGCGGCCGGAGACCGTGTGAGCGCCTCGAGCACCTCTTCGACCGAGGTCACGAGCGTCGCGCCCTCGCGGATCAGTCGGTGACACCCGCCGTGGCCGGGGCCTTCGACCGGCCCGGGCACGGCGAGCACCTCCCGTCCCTGTTCGAGTGCCCACCCAGCCGTGATCAGCGAGCCGGAGCGATCGGTCGCCTCGACGATCACCACCCCCAGCGAGAGTCCGCTGATCAACCGGTTGCGCCGCGGGAAGTGCGAACGACGAGGCGGCGCACCGCACGGAAGCTCGGAGAGGAGCGCACCGCCCCCTCTGACGATGCGCTCGGCGAGCCCGCGATTCTCGGGGGGATAGATCCGCGGGAGGCCGTTTCCGAGGACCGCCCACGGCGCCCCCCCAGCCGTTTCCGCGCCCTCCAGGGCGGCCCGGTCGATCCCGCGGGCGAGCCCGCTGACCACCCGACAACCGGCCTCGGCGAGCTCTCGAGCGAGACGGAAGGCGAATCGCTCCCCTGCGTGGCTGGCCCGACGGCTGCCGACGATCGCGACGCAGGGGAGAGATCCCCCAGGCATTCCCTGACGGTAGAGAAAGGGGGGCGGCCGGGAGATTTCTCTGAGCCTCGGGGGGTACTCCCGGTGATCGGGGCCGAGCAGGATCAGGCCAGCCCCGGCGGCGATCTGCAGTTCCTCCGCCAGAGTGCGGCCGGGGGGGAGCGTGGCGCGAAGCGCATCCAGGGTTCGGCGGTCGTGGACCGCTGCCCGAGAGGCAGGGGAGGGCAACGGCTGAGGCGATTCGTGCCCTGGCGATCGGTGAGCCGCCGAGGGGTGAGCTGGCAAGTCGTGATTTGGTCCGGACATGGCGCGCGGCTCCTCCGCGGGGAGGGTCGCGCAGCCGACCCGGATTCTCACTCCTCGACCGAGCCAGCGCCAGCCGCACTTGCCGGGTCACCCCGGTCGGGGTACCGTCGCCGATCGTGCCGGCTCTGCCGCGAGCCGGTGAGAGGTGTCGATGAGGGGAACGACGCGACCATCTGGGGAGCCGAGGGAGTTCGATCTCGACCCGCTCCTCGGCCCATCTCGGGCGATCCGCGAGCTGCTCGATCAGCTCCCGCGAGTCGCTGCGAGTCGAGTCCCCGTGCTGATCGAGGGCGAGGCCGGCACGGGCCGAGAGTTCGTCGCTCGCCGCGTCCACGAACTCTCTCCGCGATCCGGCTCCCCGTTTCAAACTTTGGACTGCGCCTCGATCCCCGAGTCCTTGATCACCCGCGAGCTGTTCGGGCACCGTCGCGGCGCCTTCACCGGGGCGGAACAGGATGACCTGGGGAGACTTCGCGCAGCCTCCGGGGGGAGCGTGTACCTCCACGGAGTCGATCACCTCCCCGCCAGCGGGCAGGGGGCACTGCTGAGGGTCATCCAGGAGGGGGAGATCACCCCCCTCGGCGATGGACGTCCGCTCCGCGTCGATCTCCGGTTCATCGAGAGCGCAGATCGTCCCCTCGCGGCACAGGTCCGGGCCGGGGAATTCCGCTCCGATCTGTTCCACCGGCTGAACGGTCTCCTCCTCGAAGTGCCACCGCTCCGCGAGCGTCCTGAGGACCTCGCGTTCTACCTCGAGTGGAGCCTACGCCGCGAATCACGCCGGCTCCAGCGCACCCCCCCTCGCCTCCGGGACGACTTGCGGCGGCTCCTGCTCGGCGACCCCTGGCCGGGGAATCTCGCCGAGCTCTGCGGCACGATCGAGGGAATGCTCGCCCTCGCCACCGGTGACCTGCTCACGCCCACCGATCTTCCCCCCTCGATCCGCCAGCGTCTGGAAGAGCGCGGAGCCGCCCCCGCAGGGACCCGGACCTACTCCATCCCCGCTGCCCTCGGGTACGCGGATCAGGTCGTGTACTTCCAGCGGGTGTTGTTCCAGAGAGTCTGGCGCGAATGTGGGCGGGATCGACTGCGCCTAGGCCGACGCCTCGGCCTCGAACCGCATCAGGTCCGTTACTGGACCAAGAAGTTGGACCTGGACCTGCGCTGACCCGCGCCTCCGACCCTCGGTTCCAAGATCGAGCTCACCCCGAGAATAGACCGCGAAGAACGGGACCGGCCGCGCTGCGCGTGGCCAGTTTCGCTTCAAAGTGCAGCAGAATCTTTCTTGCGGGTGGCTCTCGGCGACCCATTTCGTCCTTCATCGGCCGCGATGGTACACCGGCCCGTGGAAACGATGTGGATAACTTGAACCATCACGCCTCACTGCTCCGTTTCGTCGCAAGTCGCTCGCACTCCGCGGCCCCGCACTTTCCACGAACTCCGCCCGCCATGGACCCTTGCGGTGGATCTCGGAGATCGGCGAGCCAGTTGCCATCGGGGGGTCGGCAGCTGGAATTGCCAGAATCGAGAGGGGAACGCGCCATGACTGCATCTCCGAAGCGACGGGAGTTCCGTCGGGAGAGTTTCGCCTGCACTCGCGATTGGGTGCACTTCTGCTTCGAGTTCGAGCTCAAACCGTGCACGAGGTGCCGCTCACGAGCTCGCATTCGGATCGGGGCACCCGAGGTGTGGGAGTGTCGGCAATGCGCCGAGGGACCCTGTGCCGTTCTCCCGCTCCACCCGGACCTCTGGGACGCACTCGATACCGGGATCGAGACGGAGACCAGCTGCCCGATCTGCCGCGAGCGAGTCCCTCTCGGTCACTGTTGGATCTCCGAAGAAGCGCGCCGACTTTACTGCGCGGCGCACTTGCGACCGATCGAGACCGGGGATCGCCTGCGGCGAGCCGAGAATTTCTTCACGAAGAAAAGCTCCCCGTCGGAGCGTCCGACTCTCGGTTCCGGAGTCCGGATCCTCCGCCTCGCCCAGCACCTGGCGCAAAACCGTTGCGGGGGCTGCCCGTTCAACGGGTCAGGGATCTACGGAGCAGACGGATTGGTCGAGATCGACCCCGATCGGCGCCGGTGCACGTCTGTTCCCGATTCCCTGAACTGTGCGGATATCGATCATTGATCGCGGGCTGGCCCGGTTCCCCCCGGGTCGGCCCCTCCTTTCGATCGACTTCGAGACCGGGGGGAACCTGCTCCGGACGAGGAAGGGTACTGGGAGAAGGCCCCTCGCTCCGATAGAATGCTGCCGCCGGTCGGGAACGCCGTCCTGGCCGGTGTAGGGGACCCGAATGGAAAGGGACGAAGCTATGCGGAAGTCGTCGATGATGCTCAGCTTGCTGGCGGTGTTCGTGTTCGCGACCTCGAGCGCGGTCATCGCCTGCGATAGCGACTACTTCGAGGAGATCTTCGCGAAGGTGAACAACCAGCACCTGAGCAAGGTTCAGATCGCGGCGATCTTTGCCCTGAAGGACGAGTTCAACAAGGCGAAGTCTCTCGATCACCAGCACGGCAAGAGCTGCGCCGCGCACGACGCACACGTCCCGACGTTCATCGCGAGCGCCGCGGGGGTCCTCTCCGACGACCAGTACAAGGCCGTCACCGGCAAGGAGAAGACCGAGACGCAGAAGTTGCGCTTCGAGATTTTCCAGCTGAAGCAGGAGATCGCCGAGCTCAAGGCGATGATCGCCGCACTGAAGAAGTAGTACTCTCCCCCCCAGGGGGCGAGGAGGGCGCACCCGGTGCAGCTTCTGCGCCGGGTGCGCTCGTTTCTCGCACTCCCCCGGGGAACCACCGGTCCCCCGCCCGCGGGAGCCAGCCCGGATGCTCGTTTGGACATCGATCCTACTCTCCCTCTCTGCGCTCGGAGATGACCCTCCGCATTCTTCGCCGACCTCTCCGCCTCCGATCATCGCGAGCGGGTTCGAGCGAGACTTGGGGAAAGAGGTCTCCTACTCCGGGCTCGCAGCTGCATTCATCGTTTCCGCGAGCGGGGACGCGACGCGCTACGAGAGTGCACTCGCCTCGCTCGCCCAGGCTGTCGAGAAGCAGATCGCGGAGAAGGGAGCGGCCGAGACGCCGAGCGCCCGAGCAGAGCGTCTGCGCCATGTCCTCTTCGGTGTGAACTCGCTCGGGATGGGCGGCTACGTCGCCGACGCCGACCTCGGCGATCTCGACAATCTGTACCCGGACCGGATCGTCGCCCGGAAGCGCGGTTATTGCCTAGGTCTGACCCTGGTGATCCTCGACCTCTGCGACCGCCTCGGGTGGAAGGCGGAGGCGGTCTCTGCTCCTCGTCACACCTTTCTCCGACTCCTCGGAGAAGAGCCCGTCAATTTCGAGACGACGCTTCATGGCGAGTCCAAGGACGATGCTTGGTACCGAGACCGCTTCGCGCTGGCGGACCTCCCGGCGCCGCTGCGCTCGATCCCGCCCCGAAGACTTGCGGGACACCTCCTGAGCAACGTCGCGTTCGCTCTCCTCAAGCGGGGGGATGCGCCGGCGGCACGGGCGATGATCGAACGCGCCCTCCAGATCGATACGGAGATCGTGGAAGCCCGCACGAACCTCGGCGTGTGTGATGCGCGGGAGGAGCGCTACGAAGAGGCGCTCGCCGCATTCGATGCGACGCTCGAGCACTGGCCCGGGGATCCGTTGACGCGTCTGAATCGGGTCAACGCGCTCCTCCCCCTCGGTCGCCGCAAGGAGGCGATCACCGAGCTCGTCGATCTCCTCGAGCGCTACCCCTCGATGCGCTTCCTCTCCGAACGAGCGGCGGAGATCCGCGATCGGCTCGAGGTGCACCGTGACTGGCAGGACCGACAGCGCTTGACCTTCGCCCTCGTCGAGAATGAGGATCGTCGGAGAGGATCGGCCCAGGGCCTCGACGCGACCTACTACCGCGACCCGCAGCTGGGCGAATCAGCACTGCGCCGCGTCGATCGCGACCTCTCGTTCCGCTGGGGGTGGAACGGGCCGGGGCGTGGCATCCCCGCGAACGGCTTCTCCGCTCGATGGCTCGGATGGCTCTCGGTCCCCGCCGATGACAGCTACACCTTCTACATCACGTGTAGCGATGGAGTGCGCGTCTGGATCGACGGGCGTCGCGTCGTGGACGCGTGGACCAGAGCGAACGACAACTTCCCGACGGGGAGCATCGACCTGCTCGCCGGGAAGCACGAATTCCGGGTCGAGTACTTCGAGAGCGTCGGCGAGGCGGGTATCAAAGTGATGCTGACCTCGGAGAAGGAGGACTTTCCTTTCGACCTCCCCGCGCTCCTCTCGCACCCGGTGGCCGAAACCGATGGTTCGTCCCGATGAATCGTGCCACGATCACAGCGGTCGCCCGGGGCGTCATCCTCGCATCCACTCCCTTGTTCCTCGGCTGCGGCTCTACCCCGGATCAGTCCGGGAACCAAGCCAGAACCGAACGGCAGCATCCGGAGGAAGCGCGCATCCTGCGCTGGAGTATCCCCGTCCATTACCACGGCACCCAGATGCGCCTCGAACTCCCTCCCGGAGATCAAGAGCAGAGCGCGCACATCGAGCGCTACGATCTCGGCGATCGACTCCGTGCGGGGAACCTATCGATCTCGCACCAGTACGAGCGTTTCGAAGTCGCAGGAGCGCACTACCGATTCGAGTCGGGGAGCCGCGTCTTCGTGTTCCGCCCCCCCACCGCGGAGACCCCGTGGGAATCGAGCGGAGATCGATTCGCGCTGGTCTGCATCGGAGACGGCGTGACGCCGGTCCTGCGCGAGGACCGACCCGATGGTGCGGTGACCTGGTACTTCGGGCGGGCCCGGGTCGAGCGAGGAGTCGACGGGACCCTTCGATACGTCCATCGAGACGAGGATCGGTCCTTCCGGCTCCCGGTCACCCTGCTGCTCGGGTCCCGAGGAGAGCTCATCGACAGCCGACCGTCCGCCGGATGAACGCCGAGAGCCTTCTCGACCACGCCCCCGACGAAGCCCGCAGCCGGCTCGAAGCGTGGCTGAGCGACCGGGGGGAGCGTCCCTTCCGCTCGAAGCAGATCCTCACCGAGCTCCTCGATGGACGCCTCGATGATCCGGGCTCCATGACCGCCCTCCCCGCCGAGCTGCGCCGCGATCTCGCCCGGGATCTGCTCCCTCGGACCGTCGTCGCGGATCGTGTGCAAATCTCGTCCGACATGACCCGAAAGTATCGGTTTCGGCTCGACGATGGGGCGGCGATCGAGACGGTCTGGATCCCATCCGGTCATCGCGGCACGCTCTGCGTCTCGAGCCAGGTCGGCTGCGCGGCTGCGTGCACCTTCTGCGCGACCGGTACTCTCGGGCTAGGCCGCAACCTCCGTCCGGCCGAGATCCTCGCCCAGTGGCTCTACGTCGACCGAGAGGTGCGCACCGGATCGCTCGGAGCCGTCACCCAAATCGTGTTCATGGGAATGGGGGAGCCGCTCCACAACTGGGAGAATGTCGCGACCTCGCTCACCACTCTCACCTCCCGCGATGGTTTCGGGTTCAGCCCGCGCAGGGTGACCGTCTCGACGGTGGGGATCACCCCCAAGATTCCTGAGCTGATCGAGCGCTTCCCGCAGGTCCGGCTCGCACTCAGCCTGCACTCGGCCCTCGAAGAGACCCGGGTGAAGATCGTCCCCGTCACGCGCCGACACTCGGTCGCCGAGCTCTCCCGCGCGCTTCAGTGCCTGCGGGGAGACGCCCGGAGGCTCAGCGTCGAGTACGTCCTGCTCCCAGGGATCAACGATGCGCCCAATGAGGCGGCCGCCCTCGCTCGCTTCGCGCGCCCACTCGGCGCCCACGTGAACCTGCTCCCGTTCCATCCCTTCGAGGGAGCGCAGTACCGTCCGACTCCTCCCGCTCTGATGCGCCAGTTTGCGGCATGGGTTCGAGAACGGCACCCGGGCGCGGTGACGGTCCGCCGAAGTCGGGGACTCGACATCGATGGGGCGTGCGGGCAGCTGGCGTTGAAATAGTTCGGCCCAGCCAACGAAGAGTGGGTCGAGGCACCGTTGTGCGGGGTCAGTCCCCGATCAGAGTGAGGCAGATGAGAACGAGGCCGGCGCGCGATTCGCGCACCGGCCTCGTTCTCGACTCTTCGACCCGAGTAGGGTCTATCCGCCCGGGGGCGTCTCCTTCTTCGGCGGATCCGCCGGCTTCGGCTTGGGCTTCGGCTTCTCCCAGACCGGCTTCTTCTCATCCTTCGGCTTTTCCGCCGCGGCTCCCGCCGCGGCTCCCGCTTCGGCGTTTCGCTTCTGGATCTCCGCGGGGTCGTACTCGGGCCCATCGGGGCGCGAGAACGTGTCCCCAGCGAGGCCACCGTTCAGGATGATCTCGGTGTAGACCTTCTCGAGGGCGAGTTCGCCATTCTCGAAGATCCGGTGCGTGGTCGCGTGGCGAACCCACCGCTCGGGGTTGTCCTTGAAACGAATCTTGAGGTACTCGTCGAAAGTGACTTCCTTCTGGATCAAATTGGGGGGGGTCCCCTCGCTCCAGCTCTTCGAAACGAGCAGTCCGTCATCGGAAGAGAAGGTGTAGCGGACCTTCTGGTTCCCCGCGAAGCTCAACAGTTCGATCACTTCGACCGCTCGGCCGGCGACTTCGGCGGGTCCGACGTACTTCGCAGTCCAACCGTTGTCCTGCCAGCCCGTGAAGAAATCGTCGATGTGCTTGTCCCAGACGAAGACGGTCAGGGTCTTGCCGGTCAACGACGAGACGTAGCCCATCGCTTTCACCCATGCCTGCTCGCCGTCGTAGATCTGGACGAAGCGCAGCGGCTCGTTGTCCTTGGTGATCCCCATCCCCGGGAGCTCCCACTCCTCGCGGATCATCACGGGGCGTGCGAGGTACCGGGACATCTTCATCACGGTCTCGCCGGTCGGGGTCAGCTTCTTGTTGTTGAACCGCTCGACCCGATTCGCGATCGCAGCCAGGGTCTCCGACCCACCGATGGAATCGAGGTACCGATCGATGACCTGGACCGCCATGGGGTCGCTCTCATCGAGCCCGACGAGTTTGTCGATGGCGTCATCCCCGCCGATCGAGGCCCCTGCACCCGCCTCTTGGGCGGGGAGGAGCGTCGGGGTGGCGACGAGCAGCCCGAGCAGTAGCACCGAAGCGATCGCGGCACCACCCGCGCGTCGAGCCTGGCTAGTGACCATGAAGGGATTCCTTTCTTGGGACAGCACTCTCTGTGAACGGTCTCTCTGGAACAGACGCTCGGACCGTATGTATCGGTCCGGGAGCCGCGTTCGTGGGGGAATTCCGGAATCCCATTCGGGGCCCAGTCCCCGCGGGACGCACCCCGCAGCCTACCCAAGCGCCGACGCCGAGTCAAAGCCCGCTGAGAGGCACTGAGACCCGATGGACCAGAGATATGCTCAATCGCCGATCTCGGCCGCGGTCTCCTCGACCCTCGCCTCGACCCCGGAGTCTGTTGGCGAAGCGTCGGCGAAGAAGTGGCCGAAGCCCTCCTTCTCGAGCCAGATCCGGACGGTCTGAAGGGGTACGAAGAGTCCCATGTGGGGCACGACCATCGGCTGCCGCTTACCGTAGGTGTAGATCATGCTGCTGATCCCTACGAGCCGTCCACTCGGGAGGTGGAAGATCCCCCCCCCCGAGTTCCCGAAGAAGGTCGGAGCGTTGACCATCCAGAAATTCGTCCCGGAAACGAGTTTCTCCTGGGAGGAGATCTCCCCTATCGACGGCAGCGGCTTGTTCCCGAGCGGACAGCCGACCGCGTATACCGGGTCGAAGACCTCGAGACTCGAGATCTCCTCGCGGGCGGCGAGCTCCGCCACGAACGGCCACCGGGTGTCCAGGTCGACCCGCAGGAGCGAGAGGTCGATGTCCTGGTCCTCGGCGACGACCTCGGCGCTGTGCGAATCTAGTCCGAGCCGGTCGTTCTCTGGATCGAGAAAGCGAATGTCCTGCACCGAGCCCTGCTCCTCCGTCGCCGGGTCCATCACCTCATGCACGACGTGGTAGGCGGTCAGGATGTAGGTCTTGGACACTCCACTTGCGTCGACCGGGTCCGAGCGCACGACGACGCCGCTCCCCACGGTCCCGTTTCCGCGCAGCTGGACCACTGGGTAGATCATCCGGCGCTTCATGTGCAGCGGCTGGCGCTCGATCGTCGAAGCGAGCGACTCGACCCGCGAGTACACCTCGGCGGTGGCGGCGACGGCAGCCCCGTCGATACGGCTCAGCCCCTTCTCGATCAGGGTGCGCATCTCCTCGGAGCGATCATCGATGAGGGCGAGCAGCTGCACACGCTCTCGCTCGACTCTGTCGTTGTTCTCTTCGCGAAGGTCCGCCTCGACCTCGCGCACCTGACCGTGGGCCGCCTCGAGCTCGCCGCGGGTCTTGCGCTGATCCCGCTCGAGCTCGATCAGTCGAGCCTCGGTCTCGATTCGAGTGTGACGCAGATCCGCGGTCGCGGCACTCGCAACTTGATCGGAACTCTCCTCGAGCCTCGCGTCGAACCAGATGAAACAGCCGAGAAGGATCGCGGCGACCTTGACGGTCTCTGCCGCGATCCGCTGCCAGCGATCTTGCATGATCTCTTCCTCGCCCACCCCGACGGGGCATCCAGGCTGCCGGCCAGAGGCCGTCGATGTGCTTCTGAATGCTACGATGTCGCCGGGATGTGAGGCAAAGTGAGGGCCCGGATGGGTGAGGATCGGGGATGGGAGCAGGGGTGGGAGTGCAGGGGTGGTCGCCGTACTCGGAAGTGCGCGTATCGATTCTTGATGCGGACTTCCGAGTCGCTACTCGGATGCCTGCGCTCTGGGATCTACCGGCGCGGGCTCCGGCTCTCCTTGGGGCGAGGGCACTGCCGACTCTACCCTCGCTCTGGGGGCACCCTCTTCTGAAGTGCCGCTGAAGATCAGGTGGACGAGCCGCTCCGGGACGACGATCACCCGGTGCGCTCGACAACCATCGGTACGAGCGATGACCTTCGGGCGCTTCTCGACCTGATGGAGGAGTTCGGTCTTGCCGAGGCTCGGGTCGACGATCATGCGATCGATGATGCGCCCGTCGACGAAGATCGCGATCTCTACCTCGAGTGGACGGAGCAGCTCGTCGCTGTACTCCGGCCATGGCTCGTCCTCGAGCGCCCCGTGCTCGCCGAGGAGCTCCCACAGCTCGGCCGCCGTGTGTGGCGCGAACGGCTGCAAGAGCACGATGAAGGTCCGCAGCGTCTCGCGGTCGACCTCCTCGAGAGTGAGGCTCGGATCTCGGAGTTCCTTGACGAATGCCATGAACGCGCTGATCGCCTTGTTCAGGTGGAAGGTGCGAATCGCTCGGGTCACCCGACGGACGAGCCGGTGCTTCAGAACGAGGGCCAGGCGGCTGACGAAACGACCCTGGTCCCGACGCGCGAGGATCACCGCGTGCGCCCGGGAGAGGAAACGCGCGCACCCCCGCAGTCCAGTCGCATCCCACTCGACGTCGTCACTCGGGGGAGCGAGGAAGAGCAGGTGCAGACGAAGGGCGTCCGCGCCCCACTGCTCGAGGTGCTCAGCGGCGAGCACCCGCGGCCCCCGGCGTCCCGAACGGAGGTGCTCCGCATCCTCCCCCGGGGCGCGGATCCGGCCCTGGTTGAAAAGACGACGAAACGGTTCCTCGCGAACGGTCAAATCGAGGTCGTGGAAGAAGTACGAGAAGAACCGCACGTAGAGGAGGTGGAGGATCGCGTGCTCGATCCCGCCGACACAGAGATTGACCGGGAGCCAGCGGTGACCGAGGTCGTGGTCGAAGATCTTCGACGCGTCCTGTGGACTGAGGTAGCGGAGGAAGTACCAGCAAGAGGCGGCCCACTGCGGCATGGTGTCGGTCTCGCGCATCGCAGCGCCACCGCAACTCGGGCACGCGGTAGCGCAAAACTCGGGGAGTGCCGCGAGCGGACTCTCCCCATCGCTCGACGATGGGGCGGTGTCGAGGAGCGGGAGCACGACCGGAAGATCCGCTTCGGGGACCGGCACCTCACCACACTCCGAACAATGGACGATCGGGATCGGTTCTCCCCAATACCTCTGACGGGCGAAGATCCAGTCGCGCAGATGGAGGTCGGTCCGTTCTTCGAGCAGACCTCGTGCCTCCAGACTCGCGCGCACTCGGCGCCGGACGTCGGAGACCGCCCCACTTTCCAATCCAGACTTTCCGCGGCGAGGTCGGGAGCCGCGACGACGCTTCCGACGCCCTCGGTCCTCCCCCTCATCACCGCGTTGGGAGATACGGAAGTGATCGGAGAATTTCTTCTGTCGATCATCCACTCTCGGATTCGCCAGAATCGCACCCTTCCCGATTCCGGGGAGCACCGACGAGCTGACCCAGATCGGCATGTGAGCTAGGGTGACGGGGTTCATCGCCCACGCCCCGGTGGGAACCCCCTCCGGATGCCCCTGCGAAGCGAGCCGCTCCCGATCGGTGCGACCGCGGGTCCGCTCCCGGTACTCGGCGATCTCGTCCGCGTAGAGCTCATCGCAAACGGCATCGATGATCGGGTGTTCCGGGGCGACGATCACGAAGGTGCTCTCGGCGACCGACTCGAGTCTTCGCGTGAAGATCTCGAACTCTTCGGATTCCGCCTGGAACTCGCTCCGCGCCTTCAGAGTGACGAGAAATCCCTCCCGACGCCCGATCCAGTTGCGTTGCAGCGTCTTGACCCGCGGCGGCCATTTCAGCGCTCGGAGACCATGGTGGAGACGATCGCCGTACTCGGTGATCCGAACCTTCCATTGCGGGATCGCGCGCTCTTCCGCTGGCTGACCGCAGTGCACGCACACGCCGTCGTCGACCTCCTCGTTGGCGAGGTTCATCCGGCAATTGCTGCACCAGCGCATCGGGATCTTCTCCCGGACCGCGAGTCCCCGCTCCCTCAGCTTCAGGAAGAGCCACTGGGTCCAACGGTAGTACTCGGGGTCCGAGGTCCGCAGCTCCGAATCCCAGTCGACGAGCGCACCGAATCGCTCGAGCTGCTCCCGCATGATCGCAGTCCCTCGCTCGACCACCTCGTGCGGGGCGATCCCGAGTTCCTGCGCCTCCTGCTCGATCCCTACGCCGAAGGAGTCCCAACCCATGGGCCGGAACACTTCGCGGCCGCGGGATCGTTGGTAGCGCGCCACGACATCCGTCACCGCGATCCCGCGCAGTTGGTTGACGCTGAACCCTCGCGTCGAAGGATACGGAAACATGTCGAGGCAGTAGAAGGGTCGCGTGGGGTCGGTGGAGTCAGTGGCGTCGGTGGAATCGGTGGCGTCAGCGGCGTCGGTGGCGTCGGTGGCGTCGGTGGAATCGGTGGCGTCATCCGGGGCTGCCAGCTCCACCCCCGACTTGGAATCGGGTTCAGAGTCCGGGCCTGGTTCGACCCAGTCGGAGGAGTCCCCCGGCGCCGAATCTTCGTCCGATTCCTCCACCGGCGTCGTCGGTTCCGCGATCGGCGGTTCTACCCACGTCGTCCTTGCGATGGGACCGATCAGAGGAGATGCGTGCGGTCGTGCCGCCCAACGGGCGCGCCATTTCTTCTCGATCTCCGAGAGGTTGATGCGCAGACCCTTGGGGGGGGAGTCGGTGTGGCCCTCGACCGGGGAATCCGCGGCGGAAACCTTTTCGGGGGGAGGCTGCTCTTCGGGGGGCACCCTGAGATCGGGCGACACGCCTTCCGGGGACGCCTGCTCGGGAGGCGCCTCCTCGGGGGACGGGCCCTCTCGATCGATGTTGGATTGCGGTTCGTCGGGACCGGGCATCAGAGTCGGTCCCTCCTCCGGGGACGAACGCGGATCGCGGGCCCATCCCACGCTCCAGCGAGCGCGGGATGATAGAGATGCGCGCCCCGCGAGGCAATCTTTCCGCTTGACTCAACCCATGTCCCACCTAGACTTTGGGCCCTCCTCCGACGAAAACGCAGTGTGGAGTGGCGGCCGTTGGACTGGCAGCAGTCACAGTGGAGGAGGCAGTCACACGAGCGGATGGCTCGTCGATCGACCCGAGGAAAGAACCCAGGGGGATTAGCTCAGCTGGGAGAGCGCAACGCTGGCAGCGTTGAGGTCAGGGGTTCGAGCCCCCTATCCTCCACCATGTAATTTCTCGCCCCGGAGGGAGACCTTCGGGGCGGTTTCGCTTCCTGGACGGTTTCGCTTCCTGGACGGTTTCGCTTCCTGGACGGTTTCGCTTCCTGGACGGTTTCGCTTCCTGCGCGGACCGCCCGAGCCTTGCCCGGGAACTTGCCCGGGAAGTGGAACCTACGGCACCTCGGGTTGCAACCGCACTGTCACCCCCCGAGAATGCACCTCCGCAGGTCACTTCCCGCCGCGGGCGGGTTGCGAGAAAAGGAGCTCTCAGCGCCGATGGGCGACCACTTCCGGCTCGCGTTCGCCGCTCTCAGCCTTCTACTACTCATCTCCCCTCTCTCGCCACTTCTCGCTCAGGAGGAGGAGCGCGACCTCTCAGGCGTCATCGTCTTCGTACCGGTCGAGGGCGAGATCACCGAGCGACTCTGCCGCAAGGTGGCCGCGGACGTCGAAGAGTGCGCCAGGCGCGGGGCGCGGCTGATCGTCCTCCGGATCGATACCACCGGGGGGGACTACCTCGCTGCCTCCGATCTCGCCGGGAAAATCTTCGCGCTCCGCCGACGATCTCCCCGGGTCGACACATTCGCGTACATCCCGAACGGCAGCTGGGCGATCTCCGCCGGGGCTCTGATCGCATTCAGCTGCGAGAACTTGGTGATGGGGGACAACACTCACATCGGTGACGTGGAGCCCAGAAACCTGCTCGGTCCTCTCGACGAGAAGACCCAGTCGCTGGTGCGCAACGACCTCACCCGTTACGCGAAGGACCACCCCGGGTGGCCCCTCCCGATCGTCGAAGCGATGGTCACCCGCGAGCTCGCGGTGTACGAGGTGATCGAACGCAACTCCACGGGCTCTCGCAAGCGCTATCTCATGCAGGAGGAACTCGATGTGCTTCCCGAGGGGGACCGCGCCCGCCTCGAGGCCCGCCTGATCGTGCGCGCGGGGGAACTCGTCACCCTCGATGAGCAGGAGGCGCTCGCATTCGGGTTCATCGAAAAGATCTACTCGACCCGCAACCAGTTCATCATCGACGCCGGGATCTCCGAGGAACCGATGGAGCTCGAGGATGCCCTCGGCCGCAATGTCACGCTCGGCGACTCCGGCGCCTTCGCCTGGATGGCCGCGCACCCGTTCCCGGGGTTCGTCAAGTTCCTGCTGATCCTCATCGGAGTAGTGGGGCTGGTCATCGAGCTCAAGATGCCAGGGTTCGGGGTCGGGGGGATCCTGTTCCTCCTCTGCTTCATCACCTTCTTCGTCGAAGGATTCGCGACGAACCATGTCGGCTGGGTCGAGCTGATCTGCTTCCCCGTCTCTCTCGGTCTGCTCGGGGTGGAGATGTTCGTCATCCCCGGATTCGGTGTCGCGGGCATCACCGGTCTCGCACTCCTTCTCGCGAGCCTCGTGATGGCGCTCACCCCGGAGTCGGAGCGCCTCTCGTTCAGCACTTTCACCGACCAGCTGCTCACCGTCCTCCTCGCCCTCGCCAGCTCGGTAGTGGTCACCTTCCTCATCCTTCGCTTCCTCCCCGGCGGCAAGGGAAGCGAAGGAGGGGGTCTGATCTCGACCACGAGCCTTCGCGGGAATTCAACGATCGCAGAGTCGGGTACGGACCCGAGCGAGCGGCCGAGCGACCTGATCGGTCGGCGGGGCACGGTGGTGCACGCGCTCCGTCCCGCCGGCAAGGCCGAATTCGCTGGCGTGTTGCGCGACGTGGTCGCGGTCGGTGAGTTCCTCGCCGCCGGGACATCGGTGGAGATCGCCGGGGTCGAGGGGAACCGAATCGTGGTCCGGTCGGTCGCGCCGGAACCGGGGAACTGACGTGGACCCGTGGCTCCTCGAGATCACCTTCTACGTCGCGGGTCTCGTTCTGATCTTCCTCGAACTGTTCATCCCCTCCGGCGGGGTTCTCGGCATCGCCGCCGTGATCTGCCTGGTGTACTCGCTGCATTCGCTTTTCGATCGGGGATACCGGGGAGTCGGTTCGGCCGCGATCGGGCTCACCGTGGTATATCTGTTCTTCGTCATCCGGTTCTGGATGAAGCGGATGCGCCTGATGACGAACCTGGGGTCCACCGTTGCGACCGGCTCCGACGTGGAGCGCGCAAAGTCTCTCATCGGGCACATCGGGGTGACGATCAGCCCGTTGCGTCCCTCGGGGATCGCGCGGATCGAAGGGGAGCGTTTCGACGTCGTCGTCTCGGGCTCGTTCATCGACGCGAACATGGAGGTCACCGTGGTGGAGGTCTCCGGTAACCGGATCGTGGTCCGCCGTTCGTCGTAGGTGGACCTCCGGGTGATCTTGAAAGGCAACCTCGTGAGCCTGGCACTCCTCTCCTTCGTACCCTTCCTCGCCGAAATCCCAGGACCGTTGAAGGTCGTCGGTCTGATCTTCCTCGCCTTCCTGGTGCTGTTCGGATTCGTCTTCTTCATGACCTTCGGTCGTCTCTACATCCGAGCGCTCTCTTCCGGCTCGCGAGTACCGATCCAAACGTTCGTCGGGATGTGGCTCCGGAAAGTCTCTCCCTCGATGATCATCGATTCATTGATCATGGCGGAGAAGGCGGGATTGACCGACGTCCACCTCAACAAACTCGAAGCGCACTACATGGCGAAGGGGAACGTCCGACGAGTCGTCCAGTCGCTGGTCGCCGCCTCGAAGGCGGAGATCCCCCTGACCTTCGACCAGGCCGCCGCGATCGACCTCGCGGGACGCGACGTCTACGACGCGGTCCGCACCAGTGTGCAACCGAAGGTGATCGACTGCCCGAGCCGAGAATCCGGTCGAACGACGGTCGACGCGGTCGCCGGGGACGGAATCCAACTCCGCGCCAAGGCCCGGGTGACCGTGCGCACCAATCTGCCGCGCCTCGTCGGAGGGGCGACCGAGGAGACGATCATCGCGCGGGTCGGCGAGGGGATCGTCACCACCATCGGCTCGTCGGCGAGCCACAAGAACGTGCTCGCGAATCCGGACATGATCTCGAAGACCGTGCTCGGGAAGGGTCTCGACGCCGGAACCGCGTTCGAGATCCTCTCCATCGACATCGCGGACGTCGACGTTGGCGAGAACATCGGTGCAAAGCTCCAGGCGGAACAGGCGGAAGCGGACAAACGTGTCGCCCAGGCCCTCGCCGAGAAACGTCGCGCCCTCGCAGTCGCGCTCGAGCAGGAGAATATCGCCCTGATCGCTGAGAACCGCGCGAAGCTGGTCCTCGCCGAAGCCGAGGTGCCGCTGGCGATCGCGGAGGCGTTCAAGCGTGGCCATCTCGGAGTGATGGATTACTACCGTCTCCGAAACATTCAGGCGGACACCTCGATGCGCGAACAGATCGGACAGCCGCCACCCTCGGAGGAGCCGCGGAATGGATAGGGATTACAAGGTCTGGTTCTGGGTCATTTTCTTCATCGTCCTCCCGCTCCTGCAGTGGGTGGCGCGGAAGATCAACGAGAAGGCTGGGGAGAAGAACCGCCCGAAGGTGCGCGGCGCCGGCCGCGGCCCGGAGGGCCCGACTCGATCGGTTCGCGGCGAGGGCGATGAGGAAAACGAGAATACCCTCCCCGATTGGGTCGACCCGCAGGAATGGATGTCGGTCGACGAGTTCGAGATGGACACCCGTTCGCACCCCCCCGACCGTCTCCCCGAGGCTGGCGCTTCGATCTCGCTAGGCCCTCCACCGATCCATTCGCCGGAGGGACCTCGTGGCCCGATGCTCATCCCTCTCCCGACCCCGCGGAGTGCGATGCTCCGCGTCCCACGTCGGGGATCCGCCCCGCCGGTGGATGCCCCCCCCCTGGCAACCGCCCCCGCACTACGAAGAGCTCGTCCAGCGCTGCTTCCGAACGATCCCTCGTGGGTCCCTCCTCGTGCCGGCGGCGCACCCACGACCCGGCGTTCCGCGTTCGCCATCGGACAGTCCAACCTGCAGAGTGCGGTGATCTGGAGTGAGGTACTCGGGAAGCCGCACGCATTGCGACCGCCGGAGGAGCGGCCACCTTACTCGCCGGGGGGTGGCTCGCAGTAGGCGACCCGCTCGCTGGGGCCCGGATTGCTGCCCTATGACGAGGCGCGTCGAAAGAAGATGGGACTGGCACCTCTGGGTGGAGCCAACCCCCACCTGTGGCGGTGACTCGGCTGTTCACTTCGAACGGGAATTCCCCCATCGCTGAGCTCTACCCCCCCAAGTTCTTTCTCCGACTGAACTTGGGAGCCCCCTCCCGCCGGCCTC
>JAQBGV010000235.1:0-5643 GCA_032128395.1 Planctomycetota bacterium
GGTTGATCTCGTCGGCGAGCACGAGGTTCGCGACGAGCGGTCCCTCCTGGAAGCGCAGCTCGTGGCCCCCGCCC
Organism: Planctomycetota bacterium; assembly: GCA_032128395.1. Lineage (GTDB taxonomy): Bacteria > Planctomycetota > UBA8108 > UBA1146 > UBA1146 > JAQBGV01. The sequence goes on from JAQBGV010000235.1 coordinate 75, forward strand.
TCGGTGTCGACCAGCACCGAAGTGCCCTGGATGTCCGCAGGCATCATGTCGGGGGTGAACTGGATCCTCGAGAACTCGATGTCGACCGCTTCGCCGAGGGTCCGGACCAGCATTGTCTTCCCCAGTCCGGGGACTCCTTCGAGGATCACGTGGCCGCCGGCGAGCAGCGCGGTGAGCACCGCGTCGATCACGTTCTCCTGGCCGACCATCATCTTCTGGACTTCGGACTTGATCCGAGAGTGGCAGGCGCGGAACTCCTCCGCGGCCTTGCGGGCTTCGCTCGCCTCGCTCATTCGGTGTTCGCTCCTCTGGCCCGGATCGTTCGGTAGTAGTCCTGGATGAGGTCTCGCATCCACGGCAGCAGGTCGGGTCGGGCAACCCTGCCGATCGCATCCTGCCGTGGGGCGCGCCCGGTGGCGGCGACCGCGGGGGCCTCCTCCTCCTGTGGCTCGACCCGCTCCTGCGTGATCTTCGTCTTGCCGGGGTTCGGACGCCCCTTCACGTGGTCGGGGATCGGCACCCCGAGCACCAAGGAAGCGACCCCCCTCGACTTCTTCTGCTCCGAGGCGCCGCCGCGGCCGTTCGCGTCGGGGTTCTTCCCGTTGCCGAACCCGATCGCGAGGTCCCGGTTCACCGGAGGCTTGCGATCGCGGAGCTGTGGTTGCATCCCGCCGCGCGCGTCCGAGTTGTCGAACTCGTCGTCGACCTCTTCGTCCTCCTCGAGGTCCTCTTCATCGTCCGAGACGACCTGGTCCTTGCTCGACCAGCGCGAGGCGGACGGACTCTTGCTCGATCCGCTCGCCGCGCCGCGTCCCGCCGTCGCTCCCGACATCTCTTCCGACTTGCGAGGGGTCGCTGACGGTTCTTCGCCGGGCTTGGCTTCCTTCGGTTTCTTCGGGGCTCGTTTCGAACGCTCGGTCTGTGCTTCGCTCACCTGGCTCTGGTTCGACGGGGTCCCCTTCGATTGGCTCGTTCCACTCGCGGCAGCGGCCGCAGAAGATTTTCCGGCCGTGGTGCGGCCGAGGGTCTTCTTCACCTCTTCGGAGAGTTCCCCGGAGCGCTCTCCACCCGGCTCGCTCCCCGAACTGCGCGGGTCGTCGGGACGCGCGGGGCGTTCCGGCGGCGTGGGGACGTCGACCGGTGGCCGCTCGGGAATCTCGGCTCGCTCGGGGGCGTGCTCGGCGAGCCGAGGTCCACCCGAGTTCGCGAGGTGCTCGCTGCCGCCGGCGGGGCCGCCGAGGGGCAGGTCTATCTGGAGCGCGGCGAAGACGAACAGGATCGCTCCGATGGCGCGCAGGAGCGGCGTGCGGCCGAGCCTCGGCAGGGGGGAGCGTGGCAGTCCACGCTCGAGGGCGTACGCGGTGTGCTCGCGGGCATCCTCGATCGCCGCCTCCATGAATGCGGAACGCCCTTCGAGTCCGATGAACTCGCGCGCCGCGATCAGACGGTCGCCGAGATGGAGGGCGCGATCGACTTCGGCGAGCGCGGTCGCTTCGTCGATCGTCTCGATGACGAAGGGGGCCGCCCGGGCGGTGATCCAGAGGACCGGAGCGAGGATCGTCGCCGCGATCAGCCAGCCGGGGCCGAACAGCGCGCTGCCGAGGACGAGCCGAGTGCCGATTTCGAGTAGCGCTGGGATCCCGGCGAAGAACGCCGCGGCATCGAGGGAGCCGGCCGCCGAATAGACGACCCGTTCCTCGCGCAGGGTCGCGATCGCCCGCCGCGCGATGGTGCCGAGCTGGGCCGCGAGAGAGTCCGGGGAGTCTTGCGAACGCTGCGGGAGACCGCTCATCGCAACGCTCCTTCCGGCTCGGTGTCCCCCAGGTCGAGCTGGGCCGCCTGGAGCACCTCTTGCGTGGTCACGTCGCGGATGAAGGCGACGATACTCACCTGTCTCGGGTCGATCGCCACAGAGAGGCGGCTCGCGGGGTTGCCCCCGTTCGCCTCGTACTGATCGAGGAACGCCACGTTCTCGTCGGTCATCTCCTTCAGGGTGCGGGAGAACGCGATCGTGTGCGTTCCGTCCTCGGGTTCGAGGCGCACTCCGTCGAGCGATCCGAGGAGCGACCCTCGGGCGACCATGCGGTGGACGACGATCAGCGCCTTCCCCGGGTAGAGGACACCGCGCTCGGCGAGGATCACCTGGACGCGGCGGAGCTTCTCATCGGAACCCTCGACGCGGACCGTACCCTGGACAGTGCCGTCCGGAGTGGCGGTCGCTTCGATCGCGATGGAGTACTCGGATCGGTTGCGCAGCTCGGAGAGGACGAGTTCGCGGTTCGATTCGTACACCCCTTCGGCGTTCCGCCACCGCTCCGCCCCGGGGCCGAACTGGCTGCCGTTCAGCACCGTCGCGGTCGGCCCCTGGAGTCCGTACGCCCCGAACGCGGTCATCCCGAGCTCGGTCATCAGCGCACAGGGCTCCGGGATGTCGACGTGGTGGACGAGCACGACCGCGCGCTCTCGTGGGTAGTGACTGAGGATCCCCTCGATCGCCATCGAGCCGCCGATCGCGAAACTCTCCCACGCCTCTCCCTGCTTCCTCCCGAAGTGCGGGTTGGTGAAGAGCTCGACGAGCACGCAGCGATTCGTCTCGGCCTCGGCCTCGGCGTCGGGTTCGTACTTCGTGGCGGCGCTGAAGTTGTGCACCTTGCCCCGGACCATGCGGTCGACGAGGTCGACGGAGAGGGACTCTCCCGCCATCCGTTCCTGCACCCGCTCAAGCCCCGCGATCGCCTGGGGGCCGGTCTCCGGTTTGATCACCGCCTGGATGTAACGGGACTGCGCACGCCGCCACCGCTCCTTCTTCTCGTACAGGCGACCGAGGAGGAGGTTGACCTCCCCCTCGTCGGGGAGTCCGAACGCCGCGGAGAGGAGGTGCTCCCACGCCGCATCCGGGTCTCCTTCATCGAGGAGCAGTTCGCCGAGTTTCGTGTGCAATTTGTGCACCGCCTCGGGATAGCGATCCTTCCGACCGCTCTCGACCCCGATCCGACCCGCCTCGATCGCCAAGTCGACCCGCCGCGACTCGATCAGCGCTTTCATCGTCGCGAGCGCTTCCGTGGTGCGCAGATCCTCGATGCGGGTCTTGTCCAGCCACTCGAGGGCGATTCGACACCCGTCGGCGTCTGCTCCGAGCTCGATCTGGAGGTCGAGGAGGAGCGTCGCCGCCTCGCGGCTGAGGCGTGTCTCGCCGTGCTCCTCGAGGAACGCGATGAGCGGCTCGGGCGCTTCCTCGAGGCGAGCGCGGAAGAAGGTGAGGTCCGCCGCGGGGAATTCGGCCGGTGCGGTCTCGGCGAACCGGATGAACCGATTCACACGGTCGATCTCGACCCGGAAGTGCTCGAGGAGGTTGAGCCCCGCGACCCCGAGGGCACCGTCGGAGTGCACCTGGACCAGCGGTTCGGGGCGCATCGCGACGAACTGGTGCAAGTCGATCGTCTTGATGACCACCGGGCCGATGTCCCCGGCGGGGCGTTCCCGCTCTCGGCACAGTTCACTGTCGATGATCGTGTCGTAGCGGCTCGTCCCGATCGCCATCGCTCGGAGTTCGCCCCCTTCGAGGCGGACCGGGAACCAGACGAGGTCGTTCGTCAGCGTCGCCGCGGCGACGATGCTCCCCCCCTCTTCGGGAGGAGCGGCGCCGGTCTGTTCGGCGGGCGAGGTCAGAGTGATGAATCCGTCTCGGACATCGATGACCAGGTGGTATTGCTCGAGCACGCGGGAACCGATGGTCCCGATCAGCGCGACTTCGCCGAGGTCCCTGGAGTACAGCTTGGTGAACGCCTCCATCAGCTCCTCGTCGCCGTGCTCGCGCTCGGAGAGCACGAGGTTCTTCCCGAGAAGGTGCACGGTGATCGGTTGCCCGCCGTCGCGGTCGACCCCGAGGGGGAAGGCGGCGCGGTTGTGGAGCTCGAGTCCGACCGGGCGGTCGAAGTCGATCCACAGGTTCGCCGGGATGCGGCGAAAGCGAGTGGAGAGTTCGACCCGCGCGACGAGACGTCCTGCGATGACGCGCACCGCCATGCGGGACGGCGTGCCCGGCTCGGCAGGCGGTTCGTCGGCGGTGGGGTCCGTGCCCTCGGGGGGGTTCGAGTCCTCGGGGTCTTGGGCGAGGGTGGGGAGTGCGAAGAGCAGGAGCGCGCAGGCGAGAAGGAACGAGGAGAGGGCGGCGCATCGGAACATCGGTTCGCTCCTGCTTCGCTCGCTGCGGGTCGAGTTCGGGAACGGATACTCGTTCGGGGCGGAGGTCGGGGTCGGGTAACGACAGCGGCGGACCGACGCACGCGCCGGTCCGCCGCTCTCGTTGCGGGATCCGCGCGACTTACTTGCGCGCCGTCCCCGCGATCTTGCCGAAGGCCCACTTCTCGGTGTTCATGCTGACTTCGATCTCGACGTTTGCCGGTACGCTCACGGCGACCGGAATCATGCCGCGACCTCAGCAGGTGCCCGGGAAGTACGCCTGGGCGATTTCACGCCCCGACATCCGGTTGCGGATCGTGAATTCGGGGGACTTCCCGAGGGGATTCCAGCCGACGTACTCTTCGCCCGCCGCCCCGTAGTACCAGACCGCGTCCGGAGACAGATTCACCTGACCGCCGGAGTGCTGATAGGCGAACTCCGCCTTCACCGGGCCACCCCAGGAGACCTCGCGAGTGCCACCCGCGGGGACCGAGAATACCTCGGAGCGTCCGGCGACCATCGCGACTCGGTTCTCGCCGAGGCCGATCAGTCCGCGCAGCAGACGGTAGTCGCCGGTCGGAACCTCGAGCCCGGCCTGCACGCTCGCCACGTCGAAGCAGAACCGGCCGTCGACCGAGCGCACGACGGCGGAGAGGACCTTCGCCTTGGTATCGCAGGGTCCGAGGCTCAGGGTCCCGGTCGCACCGTCGAAGCGGCGGTGCTCGATCCGCGACCCGTCGGGTGCGATCGTGAGCTCCCGCAGCTCTCCGCCGATCGCGATCACTTCGGAGAGCGCGGAGGCGATCTTCCCGCGACCGATGATGATCGCGTCCTCGCCGACGTCGCAGAAGTCGCCGTCGAGATTCTGGTCGATCAGTTGGATCTTCTCGCCGAGAAGTGTTCCGCGCGCCACTCCACCGGGAGCGTAACGCCACCCCTGCTGTTCGATCAGGCGCACTCCGTAATGACGTCCGTCGGTGCCGGAGAGGTTCACTTCCGGCAGCCCATACACCGCCTCCGCGACCAGGTCCGGGCAGGTATGCTTCACACCGTACCACTGCTCCCAGACCGCGATATCCCGGATGCGGAAGTCCGCCGAGATGTCGATGATCCGGACCCCGCCGTCCACCAGCGCGCGTGCCTCACCCATCGCAACGCCGTTGGGCGTGGCGAAGAACACCAGGTCGCAGGTCTTGAGCCCGGCTTTGTCGGGATCGGAAAACTTGAGCGCCACCCGCCCGCGCAGGCTGGGGAACATCTCTGCCACTTCCGTTCCGGCTTCCTTGCGCGAGGTGATCGCGGCAAGCTCACAGTGCGGATGCTGAGCGAGCAGGCGCAGCAGCTCGACACCGGTGTAGCCGGTGCCGCCGACGATGCCGATCCGGAT
>JAQBGV010000236.1:0-11153 GCA_032128395.1 Planctomycetota bacterium
AGCAGCGTGAGCGCGAGGCGGCGACGCTGCCCACGGTTTCGTCGGTGACCTTGAAGAGGTCGAGCTCCGGTCGCAGGTGATGGATCGCATCCGCGAGGGCGTCGCTGGGATGACTCTCCGCGCGTTCGAAGAACACCGTATCGACATGGTCCAGATAGCGTCGGAGCGCTGGGGTGCGCGTGTTCGAACGGATCGGGAATCGGTACCGCAGCACGCAGCTCTGCACGTTGTAGTTCAGCAAGACCGCGATGACCGCGTCCTCGAAGCTCGGGACCACGACGATGTCGTAGTGGAACGGATCTTCGGCGCGACGCATCGAACGCAGTCCGAGCCGGAGCGCCTCCTCCGCCTGCTCCGAGATCTGATCGACGACGATCACCTCGAAGTAGGCGACGGACCGGTCGTGCCGCACCCCGAACTGCTCTTCGAGAGAGTCGCGTTCCTCCTCCTCCTCGTCCCACTCCTCCCCCTCGAGGAGGGGGACGTGCCGACGGCGATAGGTGTGGCCGGCGAGAGCGCGAGCGATACGCTGGACCGTCTGCGCGAGCCCGCTGTGATCCGCCTGGACCAGGAGTCGCTCGAGTTGCGCGAAGTTCCGATATCCCGGGAAGGCCCAGTACCGCTCGATCGGCTCGAGAACCGCGAGAGCTCGCTGCACCTCCCCCACGAGACGGCCGTCGGCCTTCTGTCCGGCGAGCTGCTGGGTCGATGACTTGAGGCGACTCCAGGTGTCGTGGCGCAGCCGAGACGCCTGGAAGTGCGCGCTGAGGGAGGGCGCTGCGTTGAGTTCTGGAGCGGGTGGAGGCGGACTCTCGCTCATCCGGCCTCCGTCGGCACCTGCTGGGGCTCGATGGGACGGATCCTCCTCTCCGGGACGACCAGTGGACCGAGAGTGTCGAGGAACGCCGCACGCCCGGAGCTGCGATCGTAGACGTCGAAATCGACTTCACGGTCGCGAAAGCTCTTCAGCACCTGGCCGAGTCCGAACATGCCGGTCTCGCGTACCCGACGGGCGGTCGCGAGATCGAGGTCGACCGGGATCAGCTCCTCGACGCTCGACGCTTCGTGCAGGACGGTCCCCGTCGGGCGGACGACGATCGAGCGCCCGTTGCCTCCGGACCAGACGCCGTTCAAGTCGAATACGAAGCACTGGTTCTGAGCCGCGGTCGCCCGTGAGATCGCGAGCTCGACATCGCGGTCGATGGTGTCGGTCAACGCGGGTCGCAGGAGTACCTCCGCGCCCATCGCCGTGAGCGTTCTGGAGACTTCGGGGAACCAGAAGTCGTAACAGATCTGAAGTCCGAATCGTCCGACTTGCGGTACATCGAAGACGCAGAATTCCTCCCCGCCGGTGACCCCCTTCTCGTACGGCCGAAACGGGAACAACTTGCGATAACGGGTCACCACGTTCCCACCGGGGTCGATGACAGAAGCGGTGTTGTAGATCAGGTTCCCCACCCGCTCGAAGAGCGAACCCGGGATCAGCCAGATCTTGTGCTTCTCGGCCTCCCTCCGGAAAATGTCCTCGACCGGCCCCGGGAGTATCTGCGCATGGGCGAGCGAGGCGCCGAAGGGGGCGAGTTCGCTGAAGAACACCATCTCCACCCACGGGAAACGGTGCATCAGCGTGTCGAGCTTCTGTTGCATGCGGGGGATGTTGTCCACCCCGTAGGTCACGCCCATCTGGACGCCGGCGATCGAGAATACACTCATCGGGTCTCCACTACCTCTCGTACGGAACGAACCAGGAGTTCGAGACCCTCGTCCAGCTGGTGATCGGGAATCGTCAGCGGCGCGAGGACCCGAAGGACATTGCCGTGGAGCCCGCACGAGAGGACCACCACGCCGTTCTCGAGAGCACGCTTCCGGGCGGCGACCGTGAGCGCCGGCGCGGGCTTGCGATGCGTCCCATCTTCGAAGAGTTCGAGCGCGCGCATCGCGCCGACCCCCCGGACTTCGCCGATCACGTCCAACTCCGAGGCTGCCGCTCGCAGTCTCGCGTCGATCCGTTTCCCCTGCGCTTCGGCGCGCGCGCAGAGTCCTTCTTCCTCGATCACGTCGAGGACCGCGATCGCCGCCGCGCAGCCGATGGCGCTCCCCCCGAAGGTCCCGCCGAGCCCCCCCGCGGTGGGCGCATCCATGATCTCTGCGCGACCGATCACCCCCGAGAGCGGTAGCCCGCCGGCGAGGCTCTTTGCGACCGTCATCAGGTCGGGCTCGATCGAGTGGTGGTGCATCGCGAACAGTTTCCCGGTGCGAGCGAATCCCGTTTGGATCTCATCCGCGACCAGCAGGATCCCGTGGGTGTCGCACAGGTCGCGGAGCCGGCGCATCAATTCGGGGGGCGCGACGTAGAAACCACCCTCGCCGAGAACTGGTTCGAGGACGATCGCCGCGACTCGTTCCGGCTCGATGTCCGCCTTGAACAGCTGACCGATCGCGTGCAACGAGTCGTCCACCGAGACCCCGTGCAGTGCGGTCGGGAAGGGGACGTGATAGACGTCGCCCGGGAGCGGTCCGAACCCCAACTTGTACGGGGAGACCGTTCCGGTCATCGCCATCCCCAGCATGGTGCGGCCGTGGAACCCGCCCGTGAACGTGATCACGCCGGGTCGACCGGTGTGTCGACGCGCGATCTTGACCGCGTTCTCGACCGCTTCGGCGCCGGTGGTCAGGAAGATCGTCTTGTTCGGGGAGCTCATCGGCGCGGCGGCGTTCAGCCGCTCGGCGAGTTCGATGTAGGGCTCGTATGCGGTCACCTGGAAGCAGGGGTGCCAAACCTTGTCGAGCTGGGCGCGGACCGCCTCGACGATCCGCGGGTGGCGGTGTCCTACGTTCAGGACTCCGATGCCACTGGCGAAGTCGAGGTAGCGGCGCCCTTCGACGTCGAACAGCTCGGCGTTCTCCGCCCGATCGATGACGATGCGAAAGGCGTTGCTGACCCCGCGGGGGATCGCGGCCTCTCGCCGAGCGAAGATCTCTGCGTTTCCGCTCACGGTGGAATCCCTCCGGTGCGCGATCACTCCTGCACCACAATGGACTTGACGTTGATGAATTCGTGGATCCCCTCCCGGGCGAGCTCGCGGCCGAAGCCGGAATCGCGGATCCCGCCGAACGGAATGCGTGGGTCGGAACGGACGAAGTCGTTCACGAAACAGCACCCGGCCTCGAGCTGGTCGCGCGCGATGCGTTCGCCACGATCGATGTCGCGGGTGAAGACGGCGGCACCGAGCCCGTAGCACGTGTCGTTGGCGATAAGGACCGCATCCTCTTCCCCCTTCGCGGAGATGATCGAAGCCACCGGTCCGAAGGTCTCCTCCGAGTAGGCCGGGGAGCCGGGCTCGACCCCTACGAGGACGGTCGCGGGATAGAACCATCCGGGCCCCGCGGGGATGGTCCCCCCGCACGAGACCTTCGTCCCCCGGTCGACGCTGCGCATCACCTGGTCGTGGAGGTCGTCACGCAGATCCTCCCGTGCCATCGGACCCAGATCGACATCGGGATCGGCGATCGGGTCTCCGAATCGTTTCGATCGCATCGACTCGACGACGCGCTCCGTGAACTCGCCGAGGACCGACTCGACGACGATGAATCGCTTGGCGGCGATGCACGACTGCCCACAGTTCAGCAGCCGGGAGGTCACGCACCGATCGACGGCGAGTCCGAGGTCGGCGTCCTCGAGCACGATGTAGGGATCGCTACCCCCGAGCTCGAGCACGCACTTCTTGAGGGCGGTTCCGGCCGCGGAGGCGACGGCGCGACCGGCGCGCGTCGATCCGGTCAGGGTGACGGCACGGACCTCGGAGCGAGCGATCAGCTCGGCGAGAGCCGCTACCGGCAGCCGCAGGTTCTGCATCACCCCGGTGGGGAGCCCCGCATCGGACAAGACAGTGAGGAGGTCCTCGGCGCAGCCGGGGACGTTCTCGGCGTGCTTCAAGAGGCCGACGTTCCCCGCCATCAGCGTCGGGGCGAGGAACCGGAACACCTGCCAGAACGGGAAGTTCCACGGCATGATCGCGAGCACCGCGCCGAGGGGACGGTGAGCGACGAACGCGCGATCGCCGAGGGTCGCGGGGACGTCGGCGAGGAAGGACTCGGCGTGGTCCGCGTAGTACTCGCAGACCATCGCACACTTCTCCGCCTCGGCCCGGCCCTGAGGGAGCGGCTTGCCCATCTCCATCGACATGCGGTGGGCGAGGCGATCGCTGCGCTCTCGGAGGAGGAGCGCGGCCCTGCGCAGCGGCTCGGCGCGCTGTCGAAAGCTGAGACTGGACCAATCGCGGAACGCGCGGGTGGAGAGGGCCAGAGCCATCTCCAATTGTGCGGGGGTCGTGAGCGGGTACTCCTCGACGGTCTCCCCGGTTGCGGGGTTCACCGAACGAAATGACACGCGTCTCCTCTCTGCCGCGCCCCGCTGGATGGCCCGTCCGTCGATCCGACCGCCTGCGCCCGGGAGCGCCGTGTCCGGATCGTGCAGGCCAGACGAAGGCGTGATCCGCTCTCGCCCCCGCTCTTCGAGGCTCAGGGAAGAGGACGAAAAGCTCGGGAACGGGGGAAAAAATGCGACCACCGTCGGCCTCGAAAGGCGATCATCGGCGAGTTCCAGGTGGACGGCAAGCGGAATGGGTGTAGATCGTGCACGAGACTTTCGCCGGAGCTTCGTGTCGGCCCGGTGATGCCTCGGTCGAGGTTCAACCGCTGACGACCGCGCGGAATTGTTGCGCTCCTTCGAGCGGATGCATCGCGCCTGACGATCCCGAGCTGTGCGAGCGGGAGGCTTGCGGTGGAGAGCGCGATCGACGCCATCGGCCGGACAGGGGTCGAGTCGGCGATTCGGCAGCTGGAACCGATCGTGTCCGCCCGGGAGAAGCGGTGCCGGAGGGGGCCTGGACCCGTAGAATAGTGGTCCATCCCTCTCGCCGATCGATGGGTTCGTCCAGTTCTGAGGATTCACGTTGGGGATGGGCGCCCGGTTCTCGTTACACAAGGTGATGGGGTGTGCCGTCTCTCCCTGGTCTCCCCCCCCGTACATCATCGCCGTCCCGATCTGGAGGAGGTCACGTGTTCACTCGCAAGCTGCTCGGACTTCTCGTGGTCAGTGCGCTCTGTATCGTCGCGACCCTCCCCGCCCACGCGGACTGGACCTTCCAGCGTGGTGACTGCAACGCCGACGGCATGCTCGACATCGGCGACCCGATCGCGCTGCTCGGCGAGCTGTTCATCGGCGGCACCCCGGGACCGTGCGCGGATGCATGCGACGCGAACGATGACGGCGCCAAGGACATCGGCGACCCGATCGCGCTCCTCGGCCACCTCTTCTCCGGAACCGGACCACTGCCTAGCCCCTTCGGCTCCTGCGGCGAAGACCCCACCGCGGATGCGCTCGACTGCGTCGGCCCGATCGCCGGTTGCCCCGACGGGTCGGGGGGGTACGACAGCTCTCTTCTCGAGCCGCCGCGCGTGCCGCCTGCATCCCCGTGCGGCTGCTACCTCACGCAACCGGATCGCTTCGGCCACCGCTCGCACCAACCGGCGGATTCGGTGCACCTCTTCTCAGGCGAGTTCTACGAGGAGTGGATCGATCTACAGATCCCGGGGGTCGGACTCGACTTCCTCTGGGTGCGCACCTATCGATCGAGGCTCGAGACCGACGGCGTGATGGGCAACCACTGGGATCACTCCTACAACATCCGGATCGAGGCCGATGGCGCGGATGTGATCCTGTACGGCGGCAACGCGCGTCGAGATCGGCTGACCGCGCCGCCGGGAGGAACGTACGAGAGTGACGGGATCTTCGCGTCGGGGCAGTTCGAGCCGGGGGGTGCGTTCGTGCTCTCCTTCGGGAACGGCGGGGAGTGGCGCCTCGCGCCGCTCGATGGCTCTCCTGCGGAGGGGAAAGTCCAGGAGATCAGCGATCGCCACGGGAACGCCCTGCAGTTCGCCTACGATGCATCCGGACGTCTCACGCAGATCACGGACACCCTCGGTCGTCCGATCGATGTCAGCTACGACGCCGCGGGGAGGGTGATCGCGGTGGCCGACTTCGCCGGGCGCACCGCCCACTTCGCCCACTACGACGGGGTCCAAGTCGGAGGGAGCCTGGGTGATCTCAAGCTGGCGATCACTCCAGAAGTCGTCGGAACTCCGACTCTGAACGACTACCCGGTCGGCAAGCAGACCACCTACTTCTACGACGACGCGCATCGGCTCACCGAGATCGTGCTCCCCAGCGGCCGCTCCCTCGTCCAGAACAGCTATGCGACGACCGGGCCGTTCGCCGGTGAGATCGTCCAGCAGGACTGGACCACGGCGACCGGGCACTTCGACTTCTGGAGCGAGGCGGTCACCCCCGATCCCGCGAACGGCGACGCGGTGCGGCACTCGATCGTGAACGATCCCCTCGGCGTCGTGCGGGAATACTTCTACGACGCGGGGAATCGTTGCGTGATGCAGCAGGAGTTCACGGGGTTCGCCGACCCGACCGTGCCGACGACATCGACGACCAATCGGCCGACCGGGCCTCTGCGCCCATCCGACCCGCCCTCCTTCGAGACGCGTCTCGAGTGGAACGAGGACTCCCTCCAGACGCAAGTCACGCTCCCGAACGGCAATGTGCAGCAAGTCGTCTACGAGCGGAGCCTGACGGTGGGTGCGTCTCCGCAGACGCGCGGGAATCCGCGCCAGGCGCTCCGTTCGCCCGGTACGCACGTCCCCGCCGGGGACCAGAGTCAGACGAGCGAGGAGTGGCAGTACCTCCCGGGATTCGGGGGCTGTTGCGCGCACGAGTTCACTACCGTGCACCAGAACGTCTGCACCGATACGACGACCCACAGCTACGACGGAGCCGCGAATCGGGTGCAGACTCAGCAACCGATCCTCGGCGCCACCGTCGATATGGAGTACGACAGCGCGGGCCGGCTCACCGCGGTGGTCCATCCGAGTCACGAGAGCGGTCCCCTCGGGGCGCGGCGCCGTGACGAGTTTCTCTATCACACCGGGGGAGTGGGACTGGGGCACCTCGCCGAGCGGATCGTCGACGCCGGTGGTCTGGGGCTCAGCACGCAGTTCGAGTACGACGCGGTCGGCAACCTCACCTCGGTGACCGATCCGTCCGGCGCCGACACGCAGTACGAATACAATGCACTCGACCAGGTGGTCCGCAAACTCTCACGGGTCATCGATCCCGCATCCGGAGTCCGCTACGAGTCGCTCCACTTCTACGATGCCGATGACGCCCTCGTCCGAATCTGTCGGGAGAATCGCGACGGCGACGGCTTCATCGTCCCGGGGAACATCTACCTGACCAGCATGTTCGAGTACGACGCGCGGGGGCGGATCACCCGGACCTGCGAGGAGTTCGGCAGCTTCAATGTGCCCCTCTCGCCGCCGCAGCTCGATTGCGCCGGGCTCCCCCCGAGCGATTTCGTGACGACGGAGCACCAGAACGACGAGATGGGGCAGCTCGTGCACCTTCGTTTCGGGGAAGCGACCGACGGTGGCCAGCCGGCGAACACCGAGACCCAAGTGCGGGACGAGCGTGGCCTTCTCTTCCAACACATCCGCGGGGCGGGGAGTGCGATAGCGTCGACCGATCAGTACGACTATGACGCGAACGGAAATGTCACCCGGGTCGAGCGTGGACTCCCGGTCGGGGGCAAGGTCACCACGAACAGCTATGACGGCTACGACCGGCTGGTCGAGTCGGTCGACCCGATGGGCAATGTCACCACGCAGAACTTCGATCCGGCGGACCGCATGACGCACTTCCGGAGCGATGGCGAGCTGGTCGACCTGCCCGGGGGTACCGCCAACGTCCGCCTCTGGGAGTTGTTCCCGCAGTACGATGCTCTCGGCCGGCTGACCCAGGAGGACGTCGCGTTCTTCGACCCGGTGACTCAAAGTCCGATCGATGACGGTTCGGCGACCACGACGACCTCCTACAACGCGAATTCGCAGTGGCTCTCCCGCACCACCGACGATGGCGCGACGACGACGATGGCGTACGACTCAGCCGCGCGACCGACGACGATCACCGACGCACTCGGAAACGTGCGGCAGTTCAGCTACGACGCGAACTCCCGGATCACCACGATCCTCGAGCAGGAGATCCCGACGATCTCCATCGTCCCCGTCGAGACCTATCTCACCACCGCGAGCTACGACGGCCTCGGCAGGACGACGAGTCACTCGGACAGCTCCGGCAACAGCCACGCGTTCTCGTACGATTCGCGCAGCAATCGTGTGGCGCACATCGACGCGCGCGGCAACCAGACGACGATCGACCTGGACGGCATGAATCGGGAGCTCAGCGTGCACCGCGAGATGACCGACACCGGGAGCGGCACCGGTACGGTGCTCTCGATCGTGACCACGACGCAATCGTGGGACCGTTCATCGCGCCTCGTCGCCCGGACCGACGGGAACGGGAACGCCACCCAGTATCAGTACGATGCGCTGAACCGTCTCACCGAGGTCACCTTCGCGGATGGGACCAACCGGAGCACCACCTACGACGCATGCGACGACCCGATCGCGGTCACCGATCCGAACGGGTCCACGATCGCGACCACGCACGACAGCCTGGGGCGCCCCACCGAGCGCACGATCACCCCGGGCACCGGGGTCTCCGCCGACACGACGTTCGAATCGCTCCGCTACGACGGACTCTCTCGACTCGGCTCCGGCGAGGACGACGATTCCCTCATGGCGCGGAGCTACGATTCCCTCTACCACCTCACCACGGAGACGCTGAACGGCCTCTCCGTGACGAACAGCTGGGATGGCGTGGGGAACATGCTCTCCATGTCGTACCCGAACGGGCGCCAGGTCCAGTGTGCGTACGACCTTCTGCGCAGGAAGACCTCGATCGCGGACGCGCCCGGTGGATTCCTCCTCGCGAGCTACGAGTACATCGGCCCCGCGCATCGGGTCCTCACTCGAAGTTGCGGCACGGGAACCGATCTCACGTACAGCTACGACAGCGCTCGGCGGATCAGCCGCACGCAGCACCTCCACAACTCCCCCGTCGGTCCACAGGTGATCGATGACCGCGCGTACGCGTGGAACGGTCAGTACTCGAAGTCAGAGCGTACCGACCTGCGCCTCGGGGGGACCGGCATCACAGAGCAGTTCTCCTACGACTCCTCGGGGCGCCTCGTGCGGACAGAAGAGACGATGCTGGGGACCGTGCTGGGGCAGACCGACTACACCCTCGATCCGGCGGGGAATCGCACGACCGTCGGTGGGGGAGTGTGCGCAGGCTGTTGGCGATGGTTGAAAAGCGCTTCGGATCGATGGCGAAGCCCTCGATGCACCCTCATACCCCGCCTCACTTGACGTAAGTCCGTACCCCGCAATCCCCACGGCAGGGCGCGTGACTCATCAGGGTCCTGCTCGCGAGGCGCCGAGTGGCCCGAGGCCGCCCCGGTGGGCCTCGGACGGTCCCAAGGTGACCCCCTCCAGCCACTGGAGCCGCGTCGTGGCCATCGATCCGCCGCGCTTCCTGGCCATCGGCAACACAGGCATCTTCTCGCTCGATCCGACCCTCCCGGAGCCCGCGGATGCGCAGGTGAATCAGTACACGTCGACCCCGTGCGGGCAGCGGAGCTACGACCAGAACGGGAACCTAGTCGCCCGCCCGACGGTCGGCGCCCCGCCGGTCGCCTACAGCTACGACGCCCGGAATCGGCTCGTCGAGTATTCGGATCCGCTCGCCGGTCTCACCGTGGAGTTCTCCTACGACGTGCTCGGGCGCCGGACGGACAAGACGGTGCTCGACCCGACCGGCGGAGCGACGGAGACCCGGTACCACTACGACGGCATGCACGTCGTCGAGGAGCGCGATGGCGGCGGGCAGACGCTCGCGACGTACGCGTACGGAAACCTCGTCGATGAGCTGCTGCACATGCGACGGCACCTGGGGCCGCTCACCGATGACATCTACTTCCGCTCCGATGATCTCGGGTCGGTGCATGTCGCAGTGGATTCGAGTGGTTCCCCGGTGGAGAGGGTCGAGTACGACGACTACGGGTCGCCGAGCTTCTTCGGCGCCACCGGGGCGCCGCAAGGGGGTTCGAACATCGGGATCTCTCGCCTTTTCAACGGCCGGCTGTACGACCCAGAACTCGGCCTCTACTGGTATCGGAGCCGCTTCTACGACCCGGAGGTCGGTCGTTTCATCAGTCGTGACACGATCGGGATCTGGGGGGACCCACTCGCGCAGGGGAACGGGACTACTTACGTCGGGAACGATCCGGCGAGCCGCACCGACCCGACGGGTGAGGGGTCGAAGGAGAAGTTCGTTCGCGACAAACCGCACGTCAACATCGGCACGATCGGGCACTCCGCCCAGGCGGTCGGCGCGATCCTCGGTGGGAATCGCACCAGCAACCCCGGACTGCTCCCGCGAAGTCTCGCCTCCGGTGCGGCCGCTCTCGATGCGTGGCTCGCCGTCCCCGACTCCGGTTCCACCGCCGCTGAGGAAGGGAAGACGGCGGGAGGACTCATCATCCCGGACACAGCATTGATCGCAGGTCAGCCCCAGCGCCGCGCCGCGGAGCCGCCGATCCCGCCTTCCCAGTTCCGGACCTCCGTCAGCCTCTGGGCTCACGAGGCGGGGAGAACCCAGATCGATCCACCCAGCCTCCAACTCGATTCGGGACCGACGGAGGCGGCGAGCAACAAGCTCTTCGTCGGCGGACTCTCCTGGGATACCGGGGACCCGGGCCTCGCCAGCAAGAAGCTGTTCGTCGGAGGGCTCTCCTGGGCGTTCGACCCACCCGCCCTCGCGAGTCACAAGCTCTTCGTCGGCGGTCTCTCGTTCTTGCACTCGCAGAGTCCGCGGAGCAAGAAGCTGTTCGTCGGAGGGCTCTCCTTCTCGGGCGACCCCGATCGCCCGGTGATCATCGGGACGGTGCCGAACAGCACCGATCCGACCCCCAGCTCCCCAGGGACTCCGAAGCCTCGGATGAAGAACGGCAGGAGCACGGTCCGGCCGCACGACCTCTGATCCGACGGCGGAGTGGATGGCCTGTTCATCTCTGCCGCCGCACGCGGGCAGATACGCGCTCCGGTGTGGGCAGGAGACGGATCAGGACGCTCATCGAACCTCCCAAGTCTTGCATTCAACGGGAGGCGGGTTCGTTGCTCGGAGG
>JAQBGV010000237.1:0-78763 GCA_032128395.1 Planctomycetota bacterium
ACGCTGTGCTGGTCTGTCTCGAGGTCGTGAGCCGGCCGGCGGCGGGGGTCACAACCCGTCGCCCCGAGGAGCCGTATGTGAACAGCACAAGTACGGTTCTGTGGGAGGCGCCCGGGGCAACCCGGGCGCCTACCCGACGCCTCGGCCCCGCAACGCAGCAGACGGTGCCTCATCGGAGCCCGGGCTAGTTCAAAGAGTCGTTGACCATTTCGAGGCCAACATCCACGGCCACGGCGTCTTGCTTCGGTCCGGACTCGAGTCGGTTGAACAACACCTCGTCGTTGATCTGCAGCGACCGGAGGACCGACGCCGCCTGCAGACGAACCTCCAGCTCCTTGTCCGCGAGGCCCGTGCGCTGGATCGCAGCGACGACCTCGGGGGCTCTCATCTCGCGGAGGGCTTCCATCGCGCTGATACGGATCCCACGGGCGGGGTCCTTCAGGCAACCGATCAGCGCCTGCATCGCCTCGGGGGTCTTTTGGGCACCGAGGGCCGGGATGACGCTGTAGCGCAGGTCTCGGTCCTCGATGCGTTGGAGCAGGGCAGCGGTCACTTCCGGGGTCTCGAAGTTTCCGAGGATCTCCGCCGCCAGGCTGCGCTCCCACCAGTCCCGATCGGAGAGGAAGTAGTCGCGGATGGGAGGGATCATGCGCCGGTCGGTGACGGTTCGTGCCACCTGCAAGGCACCGAGACGGACGTGCGGTTCTTCGTCCTTCACCAATTCGATCAGCGCGGGCACCAGGTCGTGGGAAACGGTCCGGATCGAGGCGATGCTGCGCTCCCGCAGCCAGGACGCCAGTCCACCGATGTGGATGAGGAACGACCGGAGGACCCGCTGCTGATCGGGGAGCTCGCCGAGCAGCTTGACGGCGATCTCTCGCACCGCCGGGTTCTCGTCCGCGAGGATCGGCATCAGCTCGCGCTCGATGTGACGCTGGGAGCCCTTCATCAGCCGCTGCAGGGCGGTCAACATCACCGCTCTCGTGTCCGGGCCCTCGTGGGCGATCCGGTGGAAGAACGGTTCGATGATCTCTGGAGTCGGATTCTTCGCGAGCGCTTCGATGACGAGGTGCCTGACGACCGGATCATCGTCGTGGAGCAGTTCCCGGAGGATCAGCGTGATCGTCGCGTTCTCCGTATCGCGGATGAGGATGCGCACCACTCGCTGGCGGATCTTCACATCAGGATCGCGGAGCCCCGCCTTCAGGTGTCCGAGGTGTTGCGTAAAATCCGGGGTGCCGGAGATCAGGTCGACGCCGATCTCCCGATCCGCCAGATCCGTCGATGTGAGGAACGTGTCGAGGAGGGGTCCGATCCGCTCCGGAGCGATCTTGACGATCGTCGCGGCCATGTCCCGGCGGATCTCCCCGCTCTTCCCGGCGATGTTCCGGGCGATGCTCGCGACGAGGGCCCCCGACACCGGGGTCTTCACCTCCGCCGCTGCGAACTCTCGAACCTTCTTCTGCGCATGGCTGAAGAGCCAGGGGTGCTGATCGACCGAAAAATCCGGTGTGAAGCGGATGTAGTCTAGGATCTCCGCGAGATCCTTCGTCGAGATGTGCGAGTCGGCCTGGAGTCTCTTGAGGTGGGACTCCGCCGTGGACTTGCCGAAGAGTGCCATCGCGGGGCCTCTCTACTGTCGGGGGCTCTGAGGAATTTTTTCCATCTCCAGCTCGGCGATATCGGTCGTGCTCTGCCCGCGCAAGACCTTGACCCGGTCGATCTCCCGAGTCACCGCCGACCGATCCGAAGCGTAGGCACACGCTACCTCCGGGGTGATGAGCGCATGTTCGAGATGCTCGACGATGTGATTGTCGAAGGTCTGCCATCCGCGCGGCCGGTTGTCGTGGATCACGTGGGTGAAAGTGCTCTCCTCGGACTCGCCGTGCTCGATCAGGCCACGGACTCTCATGTTGGTGCCGAGGACTTCGATGGCGGCGATTCGCCCGCCGCCGATCCTCGGCAGCAGGCGCTGCCCGACCACGAATCGGAGCACTTGCGCGATGCGGGTCTTCACGAGTCCGCGTTCCCCCGAATCGAACATTCCGCTGATCCGATGGACCACGTCGCCGGCACGGACCGTGTGGAGCGTGCTCAGGACCAGGTGACCCGTCTCCGCCGCCTTGAGGGCGATCTCCATCGTTTCCCGATCGCGCATCTCACCGACCAGGATCACCTTCGGAGCCTGACGGAGCGCCGCGCGGAGCCCGTCGGAGAATTCGAAGAAGTCTCGACCCTTCTCCCGCTGGTTCACCGTTCCCATGCGGTGGGTGTGGACGAATTCGACCGGGTCCTCGAGGGTCACGATGTGAACCGGGCGCGTCTCGTTGATCTGGTGCACGATCGCCGCGAGCGTGGTCGACTTCCCCGATCCGGTCGCACCCGAGATGAGCACGAGCCCGTCCTTCAGGGGCGGAATCTCGGCCACGATCGGGGGGAGACCGAGGGTCGCGAGGCTCGGCACCTCCGAGGGGAGGACCCGCAGGACGATCGAGAACTCCTCGCGTGCGCGGAAGACGTTCGCGCGGAAGCGGGTGCCGTCGGGGAGTTCGAGGGCGAGATCCGCCGACCCCGTCTCCGCGATGCTCTGCTTCAATTTTGCGTCTTCGCCGATGATCGCCTCCGCGAGGACTTCAGTCTCGAACGGGGTCAGCACGGAGTCCCAGGCGCCGAGTGCGACCTCGTGGAGTTCGCCGTGGACCTCGACCTGCGGGAGGCGCCCCGGCGTGAAGTTGATGTCGGAGACCTGAGAGTGTGCCCGGAGCGCGGATGCCAGGATCCCGCGGAGCTCCGTCGGGGTGACGAAGTCACTCGCCTCGACATCGATCGCCTCGACGTCCTGGCTAGACATAGCTGGTCTTTCGCGGGGGAGCCGGCGCGGGAGTCGATTCCGCGGGCGTCTTCGGGCCCTTGCCGAGCATCTCCGCCCACTCCTCCGGGATCTTCTTGAGGTGCCGGATGAAGCGCTCCTTGTTCGTCGCGGACTCGAACCCTGACTCCGGATCGATCTTGCCGGACGTGATCAGCTCCTCGATCGAATCGTCCAGCGTGCGCATTCCGAGCTTCTTGCCGGTCTGGAGCACGTTGGGGAGCTGATTCGTCTTTCCTTCGCGAATCAGGTTCGAGGCGGCCGGAGTGCCGACCATGATCTCGAGGGCCGCGGCGCGCCCGTTGTTGTCGATTCGCTTGAAGAGGGTCTGGGAGATCACCCCCTTCAGCGAGTCGGCCAGCGTGCTCCGCACCTGCTCCTGCGCATCACTGGGGAAGACGTCGATGATCCGGTCGACCGTCTTGCAGGCGTTCTCGGTGTGGAGGGTCGCGAGTACCAGGTGGCCGGTGGCCGCCGCCTCGAGGGCGAGCGAGATCGTCTCGAGGTCGCGCAGCTCGCCGACCATGATGATGTCGGGATCCTCGCGAAGTGCCCCCCGGAGCGCGGCGGAGAAGGTCAGGGTGTGGGGGCCGACCTCCCGGTGGTTGACCAGGCAGTTGAGCCGACTGTGTCGGAACTCGATCGGGTCCTCGATGGTGATGATGTGGTCTCTACGGTTGCGGTTTGCATGGTCGACGATCGCCGCCAGCGTCGTCGACTTGCCGCTCCCGGTCGGGCCGGTCACCAGGACCAGTCCCTTCTCCATCATCGCGAACCGTCTGGAGATACTCGGGAGACCGAGCTGGTCGACCGTCATGATGTTCGTCGGGATCTGACGGAAGACCGCGCCGACCCCGTGGGCCTGCCGGAAGAAGTTCGCGCGGAACCGGCTCATCCCTTCGATCTCGTAGGCAAAGTCGATGTCACCGGTCTCCTCGAACACCTTCAGTTTGTGCTCGGGGGTGATCTCGAAGAGCATCTCCATCAACTCGTCGTGAGAGAGCTCCTGATACTTCACGGGTTCGATGTCCCCTCTGATCCGCAGGCAGGGGGGGTTGCCCGCCATCATGTGGAGGTCCGATGCACCTTGCGAGTTCATCAATCTGAAGAACGCGTCGATCCTGGCCATGGATACTCTCCGTGTCGGGTGGATGAAGTCCCGGTCCGCTCCCTCCGGATGAAGCCGCGACAGAGGAGGGAGCGGAGCCCTGGCGCGAAGTGGAAGCCTGCAACGGTCTTCGGCAGGGGCGGGGTCGGAGATTGAGGGGAGTTCTGCGGGAGCGCCCCGAGCACCGAGGGCGCCGCATCGTCTTGCGCCAGGAGGGGGCGAGACGCAGGATATGGCCACTCGAAATCGCCCGCTTCCACCCGAATCGGAGGGACTCTCATGGTCACCCGGATCCTCGTTCTCTCTCTCGTCGCCGTCGTCGGCCTGACCGTCGCGTTCCAGGGGACCGCCCGCTGCCACTGCGAGGTGCCCTGCGGGATCTACGGGGATCTCGCCCGAATCGTGATGCTCAGAGAGGACATCGCCACGGTGGAGAAGGCGATGCGGCAGATCGAGGAGCTCGGCGCGGCGGAGAAGCCGAACTTCAATCAGATCGTGCGTTGGACGACGACCAAGGACGCGCACGCCGACAAGATCCAGGACATCGTGACCCAGTACTTCATGACGCAGCGGATCAAGCCGGACCAAGACCAGTACGTCGAGAAGCTCACCACGCTCCACAGCATGCTGATCAGCGCGATGAAGGGGAAGCAGACCACGGATCTCGCCCACTGCGCCGCGCTTCGGGGGCAGGTCGAAGCATTCTCGAAGCTCTACTTCACGGAGGCGGACCGGGAGCACCTGAAGGAGCACCACGACGGCGGATAGCCCGCCGTCGTGCGGCCAGTTCCTGTCGGGGGTGCTGGGCGAAGCAAGCTCGGTCTCCCGTTCGAAATGAATTTTTCCACGGGCTGCTAGGGCCGCCCGATGGAGATCGGGTACTCGAGCTCCGCTTCCCCCACTTCGATCTGCGTGCGGAAGAGGGGCGGGGGCCAGCGATCGGAGGGGGCTGAGCTCGGGGATGGCGTCGCCGACACGTCCAGATCGTAGGTGCCCGGATCGATGTCGGGAATCTGGTAGTCCTGCCCCGGCGAAACGTAGCAACTGCCCGCCACGAACTTCGCCGCCTCCACCTGCAGGGACTGATCGGAGAGGGGGGTGCCGGTCAGTTGCGGGCCGCCGAGACGACGCACCGTCACCAGATATCTTCGATCGGCGATGGGGGGCAGACCGTCGATCGAGCCGTGGACGCGGAACCCCTCGCCGAAGAGGAACTCCTCGTCGACCACCCCTCCCGATGGCACTTCCACTCCCCGGTACTTGATCCCCATCAATCCTGTCTTGAGGGTCGGGACGTCGATCGCGCTCAGCAAGTACTTCCCGGGGGGGACGTCGCTCAAGATGAATTCCCCCTGATCGTCGGTGGTCGCCTGCCGCAGCCGCTCTCCCTTGAGTTGGATCAGAATCTTGGGCATCGGGCCAGCGATCCCGATCACCCGGCCGATGACGACCCCCGGAGAGGGCGTCTCGAGAGTTGCATCCCCTGGCTTCGTTCCCGCCGTCGCTCCGCCGCTGGTGTCGACAGGGTTTCCCGTGGGCGCGGTCTTGCTGCCACAACCTGCAATGCCGAGAAAGAGCGCGAGCAGGAGAACTGCTGCGTTGCGCTGTGGTGGCTCGATCAAGGAGTCCCCCATGGGCCCTCATCTGCGCCGGCGTAGATTGGCTGAGCTGTCCGTTGAAAAAGTGTCTTGGCGGAAGTGCGTTGCGCCGAAAGATCGATTCCTCGGAACGAATGAATGTTCAACGGGCTACTAGCAGGGGCCGAGGTGATCGACGCTCACTCCCGCTCCTGCGGCGTTGCAGGCATTCGAGTAGGTATTGCCGTCGCATCCGCAGACCGGATCGAAGATCGTCGTGCAGATGAAGGGCATCACCGCGCAGGTGCCGCTTCCGCTGCAGTCGCCGATCGCCTTCTCGCAGTACTCGCCAGTGGGGCAATCGCTGTTGGTCTGGCAACCGCCGACCACGCACGCGCCGGCAGTCTCGACGTTGATTCCCACCGCCGCGGCGTTGCAGGCGTTGTCGTAGGTGTTGCCATCGCATCCGCAGACCGGATCGAAGATGAGGGCGCAGATGAACGGCATCACCGCGCAGGCGCCGGTCCCGTTGCAATCTCCGACCGCCTTCTCGCAGTACTCGCCGGTGGGGCAGTCGTTGTTGTCCTGGCAACCGGTGGGGAGTGCGGGGCAGCTGGCGACAGGGCCCACGCAGTCGAGCGTGTCCGCGGTGGGGTCATCGCCGCACGCGGGAAAGGGAGCGGGAGGAACCGCGCCGGCGGTCCCGAAGAGCACATCCAGTAGATTGACGGGATCGGCGATGTTCACCGCACCGTCATCATTGGCGTCCATCGCATCGAGACACGCAGTCGGCTGGCTCTGGAACAAGGTTCCCAGAATCCCGATCGGGTCAGCGATGTCGATGGCGCCATCCCCGTTGCTGTCTCCGCGAATGAACGTCCACTGGGCATCCGCAGGGGTTGCCAGGGCCATCAATCCGATGAAAACCACGACGAGGCCGCAACACGCGTCAGGGCGCATCCGTTCGAACATCCCTCTTCCTCACTCTCTTTCGGAAGTCATGCCAGCGAGGCCAGGTGTCCTTCCATCCTAGTCCCCCGACCGGGTCTTTCCAGGTCAGGTCGGAATTTCTCTCGACCCGCTGCCGCCACCTCCTCCGCCGCCTCCCCCTCGCCACCGCCACGATTCGGGGAGATCGGTCTCTCCCCAGACTCGGGCTCGGAGTCGAACTGTCGGACCCTGGGCGAGATCGCCTTTACGAAGATGGCCCAAAGATGGGACCGCAGCCCAACCGAGACTCTGGAAGCGAGCAGTTGCGCCCGTCGCTCCAGCGGGGGTCGGGGCCCAGGCACTCGCACCAGAGCGTTCATCGGGGGCGAGCGTCGCCCACGGAGCGCGGATCGCCGGAAACTCATGCCCGGATCGGCCCTGAAGGACCCGGGTCAATGGAGAGGAAACTTCCAGTGCGCACGATCTGTTCCTTCTCGATCATCATCGGAGCCCTCGCCCTCGGCCACGTTCTCACCGGATGCCAGTCGGCGTCCGCCTCGGCGCCCGCTTCTCAGCAGCTCCTGGGCACGTGGACCATCGACGGCGACGCGATGAAGCAATCGGACGATTACAAGAAGGCTTCCTCCCAAGAGAAACAAATGATGGAAAGTATGCTCTCCATGATGAAAATGGAGATCACGTTCACGAAGACCGAGGTCAAGATGGAAATGGACATGATGGGGCAGAAGCAGTCCGAGACGAAGCCCTATTCCGTCAAGAGCGAGGCCGGCAACACCCTCGTGCTCACCTCGAAGAACGATGCCGGAGTGAACGAGGACGTCACCGTGATCGTCGTCGGCGACAGCTTGAAGCTGAAGCAGGGTGAACAATCGTTCGAGATGAAGCGGAAGTAGCCACTTCTCGATCGGGTTGGAGCTGAGGGGAATGATGCCGATGAGATCGATCGTTCGCGCGGTACTCGCACTGATCGGCATCCTCCTCTTCTCCAGCGCCGTGGGGGGCCAGGACCCCGACTACGTGGTGACGATCGGCGATGCCACCGGGGCTCCCGGGAGCGAAGTGACCCTCCCGCTCACGCTCAGTGTCGCCGCGTCCGGACCCGTCCAAGGGTTCTCTTTCTCGTTCCTCGCCCCCGACGACCGACTGACGCCGCAGGAGGTCCTCCTCGGTTCCGCCCTCGCGGCGTTGAACGGCGGAGCGGGACCGGCTCTGCTCAGTGTGCAGCTCTACACCGATCCGGGGGGCACGGGGATCGCCTGCGGGACGGTCTTCGATTTGTTCGGGATCGACACGCTCGGCCTCGGCACCCATCCCGCGCTCGACATGGTGTGGACGATCGATCCCAGTGCGGTGAGCCCGACCACCGGAGTCGAATTCTGCGACTGTCTCGGCACCCCGCCGATCCCGTCGGTCATCGTGGTGGGTGGCTTCACGATCATCCCCACCCTGGTCCCGAGCACCGTGACGATCGCGTCCACTCCCCCGTTCAAGCGCGGGGATTCCAACGCGAGCGGGGCGATCGACATCGCCGATGCGATCTACGCGATCAACTATCTGTTCCTCTCCGGCCCCTCGGTCTGTCCCGACGCGATGGATGCGAATCACGATGGTGCGGTGGATCTCGCGGACGCGCTCTACCTGCTGCTCTACATCAACAGCCTCGGCCCGGCCCCGGATTTCCCGTTCCCCTCGTGCGGCACCGCGGCACTGCTCGGCTGCGATGAGTACGGAGCCTGCTGACTCGGAGCGGACAGTTGCCAGACCCCTCGGGCCATGTTGTGATGGGGAGTCTCTGGCACTCCCTGTATGGCGAGCGAGGAAAGAGCGCGTGAAGAACCGGTTCGGGCCACTCCTGCCGGGGATCGCCCTCCTCGGACTCCTGCTCGCCACCCCGCGACTCGAGGCGGACCAGTTCGAGATCACCATCGACGGCAATCTCGCCGACTGGTCGAGCGTGTCGCCGAGCGTCGTCGATCCAACCGGGGACGGGAGCGGTTCGGGGATCGACTTCGAGGCGGTGCGGGTCGCGGACGACGACCTCTTCCTCTTCATCCAGATCGAGCTCGGAACGATGGTCCAGCTCGACGAGCAGAACAACCTCGCCTTCTACCTCGACACAGACATGAACGCAGCGACGGGAATCCCTGTCGCCGGCATCGGGGCAGAGCTCGAGTGGCGTCTCGGAGACCGGAACGGCGACTTCGACCCTGCCGGCGGTGGCCCGACGAGCCTGATCTTCCACGACGCGATCCGCTTCCGCAGTGCTCCGACCGTCGGTGCAGCGGTGCACGAGCTCGCGATCGGGCGCACCACGCTGCCGAACGGAACGCAGCCGCTCTTCGTCGGCCCGACCGTTCGCTTCGTATTCCGGGATGAGTCCGGCGGAGGGGACCAGGTCCCGGACGCTGCCGGGGGAGTGACCTACACCCTCGACGTCGGTGGACCGGTGGGGACGAGCACGATCGCGCTCGATCGTGACCTCGCCAGCGATCTTCGGATGGTCACCTACAACGTGCTGAACGACTCTCCGTGGAACGGGGGGCAAGGACCCCGCTTCGGGCGGCAACTCGCGGCGATCGACCCCGACATCGTCTGCTTCCAGGAGATCTACAACCACTCCGCCGGGGAGGCGGTCGCGCTCGTCTCCAGCTGGGTCCCCGCGGGAGCCGGCCTCGGGTGGAACGGGGTAGAGACGAACGACTGCAAGATCGTCAGCCGCTTCCCGATCCTCGCCAGCTGGTCGATCGGCGGAAACGTCGCCGCCCTCATCGACACGACCACACTGCTCGGTTCATCGGCGCTGGTGATCTGCGCCCATCTCCCTTGCTGCGCAAACGATGCGGGGCGCCAGTCCGAGATCGACGAGATCCTCGAGTTCCTGCGCGACGCGAAGACTGCCGGTGGAACCGTGACGCTCGCGGCCGGGACGCCATGGATCGTCAGCGGGGACCTGAACCTGGTCGGACTTCCAGGTCCCCTCGACTCGCTCCTCACCGGCGACATCGATGACAACGTCGCGCACGGACCGGATTTCCTCCCGGACTGGGACGGCAGCGATCTGCGGAGCGTGTTGCCTCGCATGACGGAACTCCGGATGGGCTACACCTGGCGAAGTGATACGAGTTCCTTCTGGCCAGGGCATCTCGACTACTTCGTGGTGAGTGACTCGGTGGTGGCGACGCCTCGGAGTTACGTCCTCTACACTATGGAGATGTCCGCGGCGGCGCGCGCGGCGGCGGGGCTGCTCCCCGATGACTCCCTCGCCTCGGACCACATCCCCTTCGTCCTCGATCTGCGCCCGTGGGGTGCGGGTGGAACCAGCTTCCTCCGCAGCGATTGCAACGGGGACGGCTTCCTCGACATCTCGGATGGGGTGCAGGGGCTGCTCGCACTCTTCACCGCGCTCCCGGTGGGGTGTCCCGACGCCTGCGATGGGAACGACGACGGGGTGTTCGATCTCGCCGACGTGGTCGTGATCCTCGCCCATCGATTCAGTTCTGGGCTCTCCCCGCCGGCGCCGTTCCCATCTTGCGGGGGTGATCCGACTCCCGATGGGCTCGACTGCTCGGTGTTCCCCGGGTGCTGATGCAGCGGGCAGTCAGGGAGCTCACTTGCGGAAGAAGTAGGGGAGTGCCAAGAGTCCGCTGCAGGCCGTGACCAGGACCCAAGTCGGCGACAGGACGTACGGAAGTCCCATCAGGCCGACCCCGCAGGTAAGTGCCAAGGCGTGGCGCTGCCGAGTTCCGTACATGGTGTATCCCATACCGAAAGCCCCGAAGACCACGTGCCAGACCAAGGCATGCTCCCATCTGCCCGACTCGTCCATCCCCATGATCGGCAAGGAGACCCGGCTCCCCGAGCCCAGTTGAACTTCACCCGCGATCCCGCGAGCGAAGTTGGCTTCCCACCCCCACCTCTGGCACGATCCACCGGCGAGACGCGAACCGGTGGCGACGACCGCGGAGTACCGCTCGGATGGGACTCCCCGATCGCCCGAACGAGGCGTGGACGGCGTCGGGACCCCGTCGTTGCGAACGATCCTTGCTAGGAGACCACTTCTGGGCTCGTCTCACTGGGTGGAGGTTGGGAATGAATCGCAATTTCGGAATCGGACTCCTCATCGCCGGATTGATCTGCGCCGGCCTCATCTTCTTTCTTCTCGACGATCCAGGGGGCGGGTCGCTCTCGGGGGGAAGGGGCGAGGACAGCCGGTCGAACGGTGCCGTTCCGGCCTCAGACCTTACTCCCGACGAAGGACCCGAGACCACGGCCCCCGCCGAGGACGCCATCCCCGAGGCTCCGATCGACCCGAATACCCCACCGCTGCTCGAGGGAGATGTGCTCGGTGAGGGAGCAGGGATCCCCGGCGCGCAGGTGATGCTGTTCTCCGCCCGGCGGGTCGAGTCGGTGATCGAGCGACTCGAGGAGCGGATCACCGCCCTCGCGGGGGGCGGGATGCCCGATGTCCCCGAAGTGCTCGCGAACGTCAAGGGCGAGCTCGCGGCCTTCAAGCGCTCCGCGGTCATCGCCGAGACCGATGAGAACGGTCACTTCGAGGTCCGCGGGATCCCCGCCGGGGGGTACTTCCTGCTGACGCTCGCGCCTCGCTGGCTCTTTCGCTACGGCGACGTCGTCGCGCTCGCAGATGATCGGACCGAGAAGATCACCCTCGACGTCGAGCGTGGCGCTGCGATCGAGGGGCGTGTCATCCGACACTCGGGCGACGGGATTTCCGGAGTGCGGGTGATCGCGGAGTTCGCGCCTCCGAGCACGACGGGGATCGGTCCCCTGGTGCGCAGGGCGCTCCAGTACGTGAACGGCGAATTCCTCAAGGGGCCCTTCGAAGTGGTCTCCGGCGCCGATGGCGAGTTCGAGATCGGCTCCCTCCCGCCGGGCACCTACAACATCACCGCGTACAACGAGAAGGGTCTCGAGAGCACGGTCAATCGGGTGCAGACCGGGACCACCGGCGTGCTCGTCCTCTACGGAGACGGTGCGACGCTCGTCGGAACGCTCGTGAGCCCGCAGGGATTTCCCCTCGCCGGCATCCCGATGCGTCTCGAGAGAATCGACCAAGTGGTGAACCTGCCGTTTCCCGGCGCGGCGGACATGATCGCGATGGTGGAGCGAGTGCTCGGAAATCCTCCGCGCGAGCTCGCCTCTGGCCCCGATGGTGGTTTCGCGTTTCGTGACCTCGGAGCAGGACGCTATCGACTCAGCATCGAGACTCCCGGTCTCAATCCGCACCAGCAGGAGGTCCGCGTCGAGTGGGGAGAGGTCCACGACCTCGCCGAGATCCTGATCGACCCCGGGCGCGGCATCGTCGGTTTGGTGCGCGGTGCGGATGGGGCCCCCCTCGCCGGCGCCGAGGTCCGCGCGGTCCAGGGGGGCGGCAACATGATGAACGGAGCTGCGATCATGCGCGATGTCATGACCGGTCGCCTCCGCACCGAGAGTCGGGGCGACGGTTCCTTCGAGCTGCTCGGCCTGCGCCCGGCCACCGCGTACGACCTGACAGCCAGTGCGGATGGGTACGCTTCGGAGACGCTGCGAGGTGTTCTGCCCGACGGCACCCCCGTGCAGTTCGCTCTCGCGAGTGGCCGGTCGGTCGCGGGGATCGTGGTCCGGGGGGACACCGGCGAGGGGATCGCGAACGCCCTCGTCCGATCGGGATCCGCACGCACCGAGACCGACGTGGCCGGGCGCTTCAAGCTCGACGGCGTGATCCCGAGCGCGTCCGGATCGATGATGTTCGGCAGTAACCCCGGGATGGACATCGAGCGGGGCTCCGACGCGAAGATCCGGGTGCGTGCCCCGGGATTCCTCAAGGCCGAGGAGACGATCTCCATCGATCGGATCCCGGAGGAGCTGCGGGTCACCCTCGAGCCGATCATGGCGATCGAGGGGATCGTCCACGCCCCGTCCGGGGAGCCGATGCCGGGGGCGCTCGTCCGTCTGATCCCGGAGATCCCCGATGACATGGGCCCGTTCCAGTTCGACATGTCGATGATCTTCTTCGCGGTGGTGGTCGCCGACCTCGAGGGCCGTTTCACGATGGACCGCTACTTCGCCGATTCCGGCGCATCCTACCAGGTGATCGCAGACGTCCCCGGCTACACCCGCGGGATGTCGGCCCCCTTCTCGGTCGGCGATATTCCGCAGGTCTCTCCGCTCGACGTGATGCTCCGCCTCGCTTCGACGATCGCGGGAACCGTGACCGACGGCGCGAATCCGGTCGCGGGCGCCGTCGTGCGACTCTCCAAGCCTTCCACCGATGACGACATGCAGCAGCGGATGTTCATGCAGATGCTCGGCCTCCCGAAGGGGGGAGAGGTCGTGCACACCGACTCCGAGGGCCGCTTCCGATTCGAGGCGCACGAGCCGGGCGAGTTCCAGATCGGCGCGGAGATGGTCGGCTTCAGCGACAGCCCGACCGAGCAAGTCTCCCTCGTCGAAGGATCCTCCCTAGAGTTTCAACTCGCACTCGATCCCGGCTCGAGCCTGATCGGCAAGGTCACCGACGACTTCGGGTCACCGGTCGCCGGCGCGGTGGTCCGTCTCCTTCAGGAGAGTGGCGGCGAACGCGAGATGTTCCAGGCGCAGCTCCTGATGGGCGGCGCATTCCGGTCGACCCGTACCGAAGATGACGGTAGCTACGAGATGATCGGTCTCCCCTCCGGCGGGTACACCGTGGTCGCGGAGCAACGCGGCTTCGCGAAGGCGGTCGAGGAGGCGGTCTACGTCAGCGGCGTCAGCAGCCAGAACCTCTCGCTCGTTCCCAGCGCGTCTCTCCGCGGCCAGGTCGTCGATACCGCGACCGGCGAGCCGATCTCCGCCTATGAGCTGTCGGTCACCGCGCAAGAGCGAGATGTGCAGTGGGGACCGGGGCTCGAGTCGGTCAGTTCCCCCGACGGGATCTTCGAACGGGAAGAACTCGATCCGGGGGCATACGACGTCGAGGTCCGGGCCGCGGGATTCGGGACGACCATCTTCGAAATCGATCTTCGTCCCGGAAGCCTCTCCGAACAGCGGATCGAACTCGAACGTGCGGGGCGACTCCGCGGAGTGGTGCGCCACGCCGAAACCGGTGCGCCGGTCTCGGGCGCCCAGGTCGCGCTCGCTCGCCCTCGCGATGACACGGAGCGGACCGACGAAGAGGCGCTCCAGGACTTCATCCGCACCTCGATGCTCGGGGACTCGGTGGAAACCGATTCCGAAGGCGCCTTCCTCCTCGACACCGTTCCACCCGGAGAGCCGACGATCGTGGTGAACCACGCTAGTTTCGTCCAACTGCGCCAGGTCGCACCCCGGGTGCGCCGCGGGGAGGAGATCGAGATCAACTTGGTGCTCGTGAGCGGGCGCACGGTCTCGGGGGTGGTGCGGACCGAATCGGGGGCCCAGCCCGGGAACCGTTTCTTGATCCTTCGTGGGAACGACGACGGCAATCGTGGCGTGCGGAAGAACACCACCTGCGAAGAGGACGGCACGTATTCCTTCTCCGGGCTCGAGCCGGGCGCCTACCGGATCTTTGCCGCCGGCCGCGCGGGGCAGGGGGATGGGACCGACGTTCAGGTCGACGGCGACCAGGTCGGGATCCGCATCACCGTTTCGGACGAGTAGTCGCGGCGATCGAAGCCCTGGCCCAGACGCAGCTGTGTGCACCCATCGTGTCGCGCCCGATCAGTGGATCCCGCTTGTCCTGCCGGTCCTGCGATGTTCGACTCCATCGCCGGACGTCGGACGTGAGGAGTGCGCGGGACCGGAAGAAGGGGCAGAGGCCGATGGGTGCTCGTTCGCAGAGCGATGGGAGGAGGAGCGGGAGCCGGACGGGCGGTCCGCCCGGCCCCGCGCACCCCTGGGCGGTCCTCCGCCGTGAAGAACTCCTCGACCTCCGCCTCTGCGATCTCGATCTCACCATCGAAGGGACTTGGCTCGAGGGGTGCATCGAGCGCCTCGGTGAAGAGCTCGATCGTCGTGGACTTCGATTGCGGCCGCACTTCTGGCTCTCCGATGAGTGGTTCTGCCCCAACGGGATCCCCGGGATCGCGATTCCCTTCTACCTCGCCCATCCGCGGCTGATGCGTCTCGAGTACGAAGAGTTGGGATCGGTCGAAGGGGGAACGCGCCGCGAATGCCTTCGGCTTCTTCGCCACGAAACCGGTCACGCGATCTTCTTCGCGCATGGCTTCCACCGGCGCCGGAAGTGTCAGGAGATGTTCGGTCGTCCGGGCCGACCCTACCCCGATGCGTACAGTCCGGATCCGACGAGCCGCGACCATGTGCAGTACCTCGCGAAGTTCGACGTCCGGTACCAGCAGCGGAAGGGGGTCACGCTCGAGCGAGCGGAGGGTCTCTCCGAAGGATTGCAGCGCACGATCCTCCGACAGAGCCGCCGGATCTCGCGGATCCTCGACGTCGATGGGTATGTCCGACTCGACTATCGCCTCGATAAAGACGGAAGACTCTTCTTCCTCGAGGCGAACCCGAACCCGGATATCTCATGCGATGAGGAGTTCGCGAGTGCGGCGGAGGCGGCCGGCGTCGGCTACGAGTCGCTGCTCGAGAAGATCATCCGGCTCGGGCTGCAGCGAAACTCATGACATTAGGAGGCTGTCGGGGGTAGCTCTCCTCGAGTTCGAAATCGGGTCAGCCCTTCCTTGCCCATCCACCTCCGGACCCCGAGAATCTTCGCCTCTCGCGGTGGCCACCGTCGCCCTTCTGCAACTGGAGGACCTCGTGCCTGACCCCTCTCTCCCCGCGGAGTTCTCGATCACCGCCACCTGTCGGCGGACGATCGCGGACGAGATCGCCCTGGCGGGGGGGAACGAGGTCTTCTTCTTCGGTCGGCTCGACGAAGAGCTCAGACTCTCCGCGGTCGAGGTCGTCGCCCGCGGTCACGACTCCGCGGTCCCGGTGTTCCTTTCCCGCGCCGGGGACCACCACGTGCTCGTCCACAACCACCCCGGTGGAAACCTGACCCCTTCCCCCGCCGACCTCTCGATCGCGAGCGAGGCGGGGGCGCGGCGGCTCGGTTTCTTCATCGTCGACAACGAGGCGGAGCGGATCTATCGCGTCGTCGAACCCTTCCCTGAGGCGAAGGAGACCGCGCTCGACCTCGACGAGATCGCGGCGATCTTCTCCCCGGGCGGCCTTCTCGCGAAAGAGATCCCCGGGTTCGAGGACCGCGAGGGGCAGCGCGACTATGCGGTCGCCACCGCCCGGGCGCTGAACGAGGGCCGCGTCACCGCGTTCGAGGCGGGGACCGGGATCGGCAAGTCGTTCGGCTACTTGGTCCCCTCGATCTTGTGGGCGGCTCGCAACCGCGGGAAGGTCGTGGTCTCGACGCGGACGATCCATCTCGGAGAACAGCTGATCACGAAGGACCTCCCGACCCTCTCCCGCGTGCTCCCCGTGGAGTTCCGCTACGCACTGATCAAGGGTCGGGGGAACTACGCCTGTCGTCGAAAGACCGGCCTCGTCCGGTCAGCTCCGGAACTGTTCGCAGAGAGCGTCGAGCGCCAAGGGTGGAACGATGAGATCCTCGGTCGACTGGCGGTGAGCGAGGAGGGCACCCGCTCCGACCTTCCTCACGAGCCACCGGAAGAGGTCTGGGCGGACTTCTCTTCGACCTCGGACCAATCCCTCAAGGCTCGCTGTCCGCACTACCGGGAGTGTTTCTACTACGAGGCGCGGCGGCGCGCGTTCGGGGCCCACCTCGTCGTCGTCAACCATCACCTCTTCTTCGCCGACCTGGCGGTGCGCCGCGGTTCCGGCGACTTCGAGGGAGACCTGGTGATCCCCGGATACCAGCGGGTGGTGTTCGACGAGGCGCACCATCTCGAGGAGATCGCCGCCACTCACCTCGGCCGCGAGGTCTCCCGTCGCGGCGTTCTGCAGAGCCTCGGCCGGCTCCTCGCACCGAAGAAGAAGGGTGGCCAGGAACGGGGACGCCTTCCCTGGCTCGCGCAAGAGCTGCGCTCGGTCCGCCGGGGCGCGAGCCTCGAGCACCTCGAGATGGAGCTTCTTCCTCGGCTGCGCGAGACTCGTGGCCTCGTCGAGGAGATCTTCAGCACCCTCGAAATGCGGGTTTCGGAACGCATCGAGGAAGTGAGTGATGGGAGCCGGCCGCAGGATGACCCGGAGGGCGCGGGTGGAGTGATGGCGAGGCTCGGCGATGGCCCCGGTCGAGTGCCGGTCGAGGTGGTCGATGGACCCCTCGATCGACTCCGCGATGTGCTCGAGCGGATGAAGGCGACGGTGCGCAAGACCGCGTCGCTCCTCGACTCTGAGAAGTTCGAGCCGGCCGATCGTCATGAGGGCGCGATGGCGGAGCTCCGCTCGGCGATGCGCACCCTCGACGACCCGATCGCCGCGATCGACTTCATCCTCGCCGCGGAGGGTCCGATCCTCCCCTGGTTCGAATTCCGCGCCGGTCGGTTCGGGAACCTGATCTTCCGCGCCGCTCCGCTCCACATCGCGGAGATCCTCGCCAGTGACCTCTACCCGCCGCTGCGCTCGGTGGCGATGACGTCCGCCACGCTGACGGTCGGCGACAAGTGGGACTTCCTCTCCGATCGTCTCGGGTGGGACCGCATCGAGGGGGATCGGTTCGAAGCGCGGAGCTTTCCCTCTCCCTTCGACTTTCGGGAGCAGGTTCTCCTGGGGATCCCCGAGGACCTTCCCCCTCCCGGCTCGAACGCCTTCGCCGCCGCGTTCTCGGAACTGCTCGTCGACGCGATCCGCGCCGCTCGAGGCCGCACTTTCGTGCTGTTCACCAGCCACTGGAGTCTGCGCGAGGTCGCCCGGCGTATCGAGCCCCGTCTCCGCCCGTTCGGGTACCCGCTCCTCGTGCAGGGGAAGGAGCCTCGATCGGAGTTGCTCGAACGCTTCCGCCGCGCTGGGAACGCGGTGCTGCTCGGCAATCAGTCGTTCTGGGAAGGGGTCGATGTCCCCGGCGCGGCACTCTCACTGGTCGTGGTGGCCCGGCTCCCGTTCCGCATGCCGAACCACCCCCTCGAACAAGGGCGCGCGGAAGAGATCGAGGCGCGCGGCAAGAGCGCGTTCGCACATCTCGCGTTGCCGCAGGCGGTGCTCGGTCTCAAGCAGGGATTCGGACGGTTGATCCGCACGAGACGCGACCGCGGCGCCGTGGTGATCGCCGACAGTCGTGTGCTCAAGAAATCGTACGGAAAGCGCTTCCTCGCGAGCCTTCCCGAGTGTCGCCGGATCGAAGCGCCGTGGAGTGTGGTCCGGGGAGAGCTCGAGACCTTCTTCGAGGACCGTCCGGTCGAGGCGGGCGCGAACGATCCCGAGTCGGGGGAGGGGATCCCGACGTGGACGTGACCGCTCTCGTCCTCGCTGCGGGTTCCTCGAAGCGGATGGGATCGCCGAAGGCGCTCCTCGAGTGGAGGGCGGAGACGTTCGTCGCTCGGATCTGCCGGGTGCTTCTCGAGGGGGGGGCGACACGGGTGCGCGTCGTCGTCGGCGGCCCGCACCGACCGGAGATCGAGGATGCGGTCGGCGGACTCCCCGGTGCGGTGCAGGTGGTCGTGAACCTCGATCCCTCCGAGGGGCCGATCTCGAGCGTACGAATCGGGATCGCTGCCACTCCGACCACCGGTGCCTACCTGATTCACCCGGTGGACATCCCCGCGATCGAACCGGAAGACGTCGCCACCTTGATCGCAGCCGCGGAGCGCGACCCGACCGCCGACGCGGTCGTCCCGTCGATCGCGATGCGAAGGGGGCACCCGCTCCTGCTGAGCGCCGCGTGCGCGCAGCGACTTCTCGCGCCCGATGCCCCGGCGACGGTTCGAGAGCTGCTCCGTGCCGAGGGGGTGCAGATCTTGCACGTGGTGCGCGAGAACCGCGGTCTCCTGCGAGATATCGACACGCCCGAAGATCTGGGGTAGCAACCTAGTTCCCGCTGACCAGCTTCTTCAGGTACTCCAGGTGCTCGTACCAGCTGTCGGGACTGGTCCCGGCACTCCTGGCCATGTCGAAGTGGCTCTTCGCGACGTCGAAGTGCCCTCGGTAGAGGAACAGCACGCCGAGCGGGATCAGATAGCCCGGGCTGTCTTCGCCGAGGCGTTCGAGGACCAGATTGAAGATCGTCTCATCGGTGATCTTGACCACGTCGAGGGGGAAGATCGCCTTGTTGACCTCGACGAAGATCTGCTCCTTCTGTACTCGGTCGATCTTGCAGTCGTAGCGGCGGCCTCGCGGAGATTCCCCGATCGGCTTCATCTCGATCCGGATCTCTTTCCCCTCGGCCTGCACGGCTTCGAGCTGGGCGAGCGCCTCCTTGACGAAGGTGTCGAGCAGGACGAACCCGGAGAGGTCGGTCTCGATCCGCTGACGAATCTCCTCGGTGGACATCTCGGCCTGGACCTCGAGAGCCGCGCTGATCGCGAGCTTGACGTCCCGCTCCGTTGCTGCGCTCTTGTAGCGACCGAACGCCGTGGCGTAACGCTCCCGCTCCTCGCGGATCCGCCGGTCCGCCTCCGACTTGTTGTACTCGTTCTTCGCCGATTCGATCTCCGCGGCGAGTTCCTCCGCCTTTTGGATCGACTTGGGATCGGCGAACCCGGGGAACTTCTCGAGGATCGCGAGCGCGGTGTCGAAGTCCCTCTTCTCGCGCTTCTCGCGCGCGGCCTCGAGGTCACTCGCCACCCGGGCGTCGACCTCCCCCTCCAGCTCGGTGAGGAATTCGTCGATCGTCCGGTTCATCGCCTTGTCCTTGCGAGCATCGCGGGGCCGGTCATCGAGGAGGAGATACGACTCCCAGAGCTTTCCCTCCGCTCGCAGAGATTCCGCCTTGACGAGAAGGTCCGCCGGTCCGGCGATGAGGGCGCTCCGCATCTGCTGATCGACCTTTTCGAGCTCTGCGATGATCTCCGGGGCAGCGGGGCTGTACGCGAACTTCCGGAGCAGGTTCTCGAGCCCTCGCCGGCGGAGGTCGTCGTCCTCGGAGTTGCGCACGATCTGGGCGACCCGCTCACGGGTCTTTCGCTCGTCCTCTGCACGCTCCTCTTTCCATTCGGCGATCCGTTCCTCGATGACGAGCTCGGCCCGCTTCGCGAGCGCCGTCTGTTGTCTCGCATCGACTCCTGGCCCCTCCTCGGCCTCTCCGGAGCGGGACGCGCCGGAGATCAGGAACATCACCGCGATCACTCCGCCGACGCCCATCCCGACGTAACTGGCGGTGTTGTTCTTCTTGCGGTATGCGGCACGGTTCGAGGTGGTGATCGCCGGCCCGGTCTTCACCAGCCGTTGAGCGGGTGCACCCTCGCGCGCCGCCGTCGCACGCCCCGTCGCTTCGGCCGCCTTCTTGCGGCTTCGCGGGGCATTCCCGGGGGCAGGGCGACCGGCGGGCGCGCTCTGCGCCATCGCTTGATCGAGCGCGGTCACCAGCTCGTCGGCTGAAGCGAATCGGCTCGCGGGGTCCTTCTGCAGAAGTCGCATCACCACTGCATCGAGTGGCCCGGCTCCCTCGGCCGCTTCTGCGATCGGAACCGGCTCCTGATGGACCTGCTTGGTGAGGATCTCCTTGACGGTCCCCCCGGTAAAGACCGGCTTGCCCGCGAGACAGTGGTAGAGGGTCGCGCCGAGGGAGTAGAGGTCGCTCCGCTGATCGACCTCCTCTCCCCGCGCCTGCTCGGGGGAGAGGTAGAAGGGGGTCCCCTTCTTCTTGTGCTCAGCTGCGAGCAGTTCGGCGTCATCGATGGGGATGGCGAGACCGAGATCCGCGATGCGGGTGCGCCCGTCGCTGCCGATCAAAATGTTGTCGGGCTTCAGGTCTCGGTGGAGGAGCCCGTGTCGATGGGCGTGGGCGAGTCCATCGGCGACCTGTTTTGCGATCTGGTGGGTCTCTCCGAAGGAGAGTTTGCCTCGACGCTCGAGCTTTTGTCGGAGGGACTCTCCCTCGACGTACTCCATCGCGAAGTAGTAGCGGCCATCGGACACCCCTGCATCGATCGCGTGGACGATGTTCGGGTGATTGAGCTTTGCGACCGACTTCGCCTCGCGCAGGAAGTCGGCGACGAAGCGCTCCCGTTCGGTGTGCCCCGGATGGAGGATCTTCACCGCGACGGTCTTGTCGAGCGAGAGCTGGTTCGCCCGGTACACGGTTCCGACCGCGCCCTTCCCGATCGGGGCCTCGATTCGGAATCCGGCGACTTGTTCTGGGGGGAGAGCGCGCTCGACCGCGGTGCGGATCTTCTCGGCACTGTCAGCGGGGAGGATCCCGAGCTCGACCGCGACCTCCCACGCGTGCTTCTCGACCCCGATCTCGCGGCGCTGGGCGATCGACGAGAGGATCCGGTCCCCTTGCCCGGCGTCGAGGCGGCCATTCTGGATGGCGATCTTCAGGAACAGGGTGTCACGATTCTCGGCCACTGGGCTCCTCTACTGATTCTGCCTCACAGCTCGGCTCTCCACCGGTCGTTCCGGAGGGCGGTCGCACGCGATCCCGCTGAGACGAACTACCGCCGGGGGGATCGTTGCGATGGTTCGCCCCGCCCCCCTTCGAGGATGGTCGATGAGAAGGCACCGCTGCCCTGGAGTCAACGCAGTCCGGAAAGCGGCGCGAACTGCGGCCCTACCGCCGAGTAGGGTAGTATGCCGCGGGCCCCTGGGGAGGAGTGTGACGCCACCATGACATCCACCGACCGAGAAGCGTGTGCGCGGACAAGTTCGGATGGGAAAGATTCCGCCTCGCAGATCCATTCCCCACCCCTCCTGCTTGTCGGAGTTCTCCTCTCGGTGGTCGCATCGTCCGCCCTGAACGCCGTTCCCGCCGATTCCACTCCTATCCACCATCGGATCCAGGTGATGGTCCAACCGGGGGAGGGGCGACTGGTCGCCACGGACGTGATCACCGGGGACGATCTCGGTGATCGGGTGCGCTTCACCCTGAACGATTCGCTGATAGTGAGTCCCGGTGAGGGGGGATGGCGGATCGTCGAGGAGGAGGTCGATCGGGATGGTCCGAGCGGTGGGATCGACCACCGCGATGCGACCGACCCTCGGGTCGGTCGCCGCAGCTACCTCGCCACCCGTTCTGCGCAAGGAACGGCTCCCCTCCGAGTGAGGTACTCGGGAACGATCACCCATCCGGTGACGCGCGAAGGGGAGGAGTACGCCCGCAGCTTCTCCTCCACCCCCGGCATCGTCTGTGACGAGGGCGTCTACCTCGGCGGTGCCGCCGCCTGGATCCCGGAGTTCGGAGATCGACTCTTCACGTACGAGCTGATGGTCCGACTCCCTTCTGGCTGGGAAGCGGTGAGTCAGGGGACGCGCACCGCGCGCGAGAGCGGCGAGGGATGGAGCGGCGTCACTTGGCGCGTCGATACCCCGACCGAGGAAGCGCACCTCATCGCCGGGAAGTACTTCGAGTGGACCCGCCCCGCCGGAGCGGTCGAGGCGCAGGTCTTCCTGCGTGAGGACGATGAGAACCTCGCCGCGAAGTATCTCGAGGTCACCGCTCAGTACGTGGAGATGTACTCGAAGCTGCTCGGCCCCTACCCGTACCCGAAGTTTGCGCTCGTCGAGAATTTCTGGGAGACCGGTTACGGCATGCCGAGCTTCACGCTGCTCGGCCCGCAGGTGATCCGACTCCCCTTCATCCTGCACAGTTCCTATCCCCACGAGATCCTCCACAACTGGTGGGGGAACTCCGTGTACGTCGACTTCGACCGGGGGAACTGGTGCGAGGGGCTGACCGCGTACCTCGCGGACCATCTGGTAAGAGAAGGGCTAGGGCAGGGAGAGGCGTATCGGCGCGACACCCTCGCAAAGTACAAGAGCTACGTCGACGAGGGGAACGAGATCTCGCTCGCCGAGTTCCGTTCCCGCCACTCCGGTGCCACCGAGGCGGTCGGCTACGGGAAGTCGCTGATGCTTTGGCACATGCTTCGACGGGACATCGGGGACCAGGCCTTCGTCCAGGCGCTCGGTCGTGTGTATCGGCGACACCGGTACCAGCGCATCTCGTTCGGTGAGATCGAGAAGGTCTTCAACGAGACGGCGGGCCGTGATCTCGCTCGCATCTTCGACCAATGGATCAGCCGGACCGGCGCGCCGGAATTGTCCCTGCAGGTGATGCCCCCGGCGGAAGGAGCGGAGGACTGGTCCCTCGCCGTCGCGCAGGTGCAGGAGGAGGACGCGTACCACCTCCAAGTGCCGGTCGCCGTCCGCTACGAAGGATCCGACTCCGCGCAGACGTTCACCGTGCCTCTTCACGGAATCGATGGGGGGCCCGCTCCGCGTCGACTCTCCGTCACGCTCCCGGGAGGGCGGCGACCGCTCTGGGTCGCCGTCGACCCTTGGGTCGACCTGTTCCGCAAACTCGATCGCGAAGAGGTTCCCCCCTCGATCGGGAACATCTTCGGCGCCGCTCGCGTCGCGGTGATCCTCCCATCCGGGGAGGGGGAACCGAACTGGGCGGATTTTTCCACTGCTTGGGATCCCGACGGGGGACAGTTCGAACTCCTCGGCGAGGATGAGATCACCGCACTTCCGAGCGATCGTCCCGTCTGGATCCTCGGGCGGGAGAATCGCTGGGCGGAGTCGGTCCGAGAGGGGGTGCGTGCGCGAGGAACGGACGTAGGACTCGAGACACTCCGTTTCGGGGCCGAATCGCGCCCCACGTCTCAGCACTGCTTCGTCCTCGTCGAGCGACACCCGGCAAACCCCGATTTGACGATCGGTTGGATCGGCGCCGATCTGGAGAGTGCGCTCCCCGGCCTCGCCCGGAAGCTGCCGCACTACGGAAAGTACTCCTATCTCGCGTTCGAGGGAGATGAGCCGGTCAACGTGGTGAAGGGGCAGTGGTCGACCGATCGCTCGCCGCTCATCTGGCGCGCGGACGGGTTCCGCGGACCTGCGCCGGCGCTCCCCGAGCGCGAGCCGCTCGCCCGCCTCGCGCCGGTGTTCGACCCGGCGGCGTTCAGGAGACACATCGAATTCCTGGCCGACCCCTCGCTCGAGGGTCGCCAAACGGGCAGCGCCGGCGCGTCGCGTGCGGCGTCGTACATCGCCCGAGCGTTCGCCGAGGCGGGGCTGCGACCCGGCGGGGGGGACGGCAGTTTCATCGACGAGTGGGTCGAACCGGGACCGGCTGGCCCGCTCACCCTGCGTAACGTCATCGCGGTGCTCCCCGGCGAGAGTCCGGCTGGTTCGGGGCAGTCGGTGATCATCGGTGCGCACCTCGATCATCTGGGGAGGGGATGGCCGGATGTTCGAGCCGGATCCGAGGGGATGATCCACCCCGGCGCAGATGACAACGCCTCCGGGGTCGCGGTCCTCATCGAGGTCGCTCGCCTCCTCGCGGAGACCCATCGCCCATCTCGACCGATCGTCTTCGTCGCCTTCGACGGCGAGGAGTGGGGGAGGAAGGGGTCGATCCACTACGTCACGACCGAGACGGTTCGTCCCGCCCGCGATGCGTTCGCG
The DNA here is from genome assembly GCA_032128395.1 of Planctomycetota bacterium. Lineage (GTDB taxonomy): Bacteria > Planctomycetota > UBA8108 > UBA1146 > UBA1146 > JAQBGV01. The sequence continues at coordinate 23,960 of JAQBGV010000237.1, forward strand.
ATGCTCTCCCTCGACGCGGTCGGACGACTCGCGGGGAAGAAGCTCCTCGTCCTCGGCACGGGCACGGCGACCGAGTGGGTTCACATCGCGCGCGGGATCGGCTTCACCACCGGGATCGAGTCGACCGCGGTCGCCGACGACCCTGGCGGATCGGACCAGGTCAGCTTCCACGAGATCGGGATCCCGTCGGTGCAGCTGACGAGCGGACCGCACGAGGACTACCATCGCCCGAGCGACACCCCCGACAAGATCGATGCGGCGGGGCTGATCCAAGTGGCGACTTGGCTTCGCGAGGCGCTCCTCTACTTGAGCGAGCGCGAGGAGCCGCTCACTTCGACCCTCGCGGGCGGTCTGGCCTCCACGCCCGCGGGGGGAGGACGGCGCGTCTCACTCGGGACCGTCCCCGACTTCGCGCACCCCGGCCCGGGGGTTCGCATCGACTCGGTGCTTCCCGGTTCGCCCGCCGAGAAGGCGGGGCTCGCCGGGGGCGACTTGCTCGTGAAGATCGACGGCCGCGAGATCGCCGACCTGCGCGCCTACGCGGAAGTGCTGCGAGCGCACGCTCCCGGGGACACGATCGCGATCGAGGTCGAACGAGGTGGCGAGCGCGTGCAAGTGTCCGCCACCCTCGTGGAGCGGTAGCGGTTGGCCGAGAACGAGGGCGATCATCGCCGCACTGGTCTCGAACCGGTGCAAGAACAGGTGCGAGAACCGAACTCGATCCCGTGGCGCACTCTCGGGCTGATCCTGCTGCTCGCGCTCGGCCTGCGCGTCGTCTCCGCCTGGCGCTCCGACGTGATCGGCGCGGACTCGTACCGGTTCCTCGCCGCCGCAGACTCCTTCAGCGACGGAGACTGGCGCGGGGCGGTTCACGATTCCTATCATCCACTGACCGCGCTGCTCATCGCCGGGGTCGATACGGTGCAGCACAGGGTCCTTCCCGCGACCGCCGACTTCTCGATCGACCAGCGCCGCCGCGAACGGGCGGGCTTCTTCGTCTCCATCGTCGCCGGATTGCTGGTGGTGTGGCTCGCGATCGATCTCACCGCGCGGCTCTTTCCCGGCGTCTCCCCGGCGGCGGTAGGGATCCTGGCGGCGGTGCAGCCGTACTTCGTACGCGCTTCCGCGGACATCATGAGCGACGCACTGCATCTCGCGTGCTTCGGATGGGCGCTCCGTTCGGGAGTGATCGCACTGTCGGGGACACGCTGGGGTCCGTTCGGAGTGACCGGAGTGGGGGTCGGCCTCGCCTATCTGACGCGCCCCGAGGGACTCCTACTCCTGCCGGCCATCGGTGGAATGTGGCTGATGGTGCGACCGTGGCCGTGGCGGGTTCTCATCTCACGCTGCGCGTTCGCGGCTGCCACGGTGGCGCTCCTCATCGTTCCGTACGCGGCGTCGATCGGTTGGCGACTCACCGCGAAGAAGAGCGTCACGGAGTTCCTGGGGATCGAGAGCGGTCTCCCGCCTGGCGCGGTTCCCGGGGGAGGGGTGGTGCTCGGTGCGGTCGACCTGCCGCTCACCCTCGCTTCGGCGGGGGCGATCATCACCACCTGGTTCACGACCGCGACCGAGTTGATCGGCGTGCTCGTGTTGGTCGGCTTCACGGTGAGAGTGCGGTCGAAGAGCCACCGCGACACCGGGCTCTTCCTGTACGGGGCGATTGCGGCCGGACTCTGCGCGCTGCTCATCCGATTGCTGATTCACGTGGAGGATCCCTCGTACCTATCGCGGCGCCACGTGTTCCTGCTCGTGTTCATGTCGCTCCCCTTCGCCGTAGCCGGCTTGCAGGCGCTCTCCGGTCCGGTTGCGAGCGTCCTTCCGCCCCGTCTTCGCACGAGCTCGTTCGCGCTCGTTCTCGCCCTGGTCGCCGCCGTGCTCGTTCCGAAGGCCACCGCGGCGCACCGCGCGGACCAGCGAGCGCAGAGAATCGCGGCTGAGTACATCCTGGAGCACGGGGGACCAGGACAGCGGATCTACACCGATCGAGAGAAGATCGCGTACTACGCGGGGGGACAGCTGCTCCCATTGGGTCCTGGGGGGCTGGAGGAGCCGTTCCGAAACCTCGCTGCGGAGCACCGCGCGTGGCTCGTCTTCTACCGCGAGCGACTCGGGCCGAGTACGGAGGAGATCGATGGTCGTCTCGGTGCCTTGGGAGTTGCGCTGACTCCGCACGGTCGCTGGGACGAACGCGCGTCACGTCGGCCGAGGCACCTCGAGTTGTATCTGTACGAGAGGTCCGACTGAACAGAGCCGCTGGTCAATCCTCGCGCCCCACTCCGAAGTACGTCGCCGCCGGATGATGGAACACCAGCGCCGAGACGCTCGCCTCCGGGTCCATCATGTAGCCATCGGTCAATTCGACGCCGATGTGGTCGGCGGGGTGCATCAACCGCCAGAGCTTCGTCTGCTTGCTGAGGTCGGGACAGGCGGGATAGCCGAACGAGTAGCGCTTGCCGCGATAGCGGGCGCGGAAGAGATCGAGGCGGGAGAGGTCGGCGGGGTCGGGGAATCCCCACGCCGCGCGGGTCTTCGCGTGAATCCACTCTGCGAACGCCTCGGCGATCTCGAGGGCGAGAACCTGCAGCGTGTGCGCACGCAGGTACTCCCCGTCCGCGAGCCACGCATTCGCTCTCTCCCGGACTCCCGAGCCACACGTCGTCACCAGGATCGCAGCTCGGTCGACCGGTTTCCCGTTCCTCGACGGTGCGACGTAGTCGCAGATCGAGTGGTAGGGGGATCGCCCTTGGCGCGGGAAGTCGAAAACTTCGTTCCCTCTCTCCGCGGAGTGGAACGTGATCTCGGTGGGAGTGGAGGAGACGAGGAAGAAGCGCCACATCCCTCGAGGCGTGAGCAGCTTCTCCCGGATGCACTCCTTGAGGAGATCCTTCACCACTCGTTCGAGTTCGAGTGCCTTCGGGTCGCCGCCGGCCCGCTTCTTCAGGAAGTTCCCGCGCAGGCCGAGGTGTCGGCAGTACAGCATCTGCGGGTTGATGTAGGAGAACAGCTCCTCGAGATCGATCCCGACCTCGATGTGTAGATCGAGATCAGGGGCCGGGGGGAGGCTCTCGAGAACGGGAACCTCGGGGGAGCGCTCGGGAAGGGTGGCGGTCGCGACCGCCGTTTGCGTCATCGTGCTCCCACCCCGCACCAGTCGGGCCTGGTCACGGCGTACTTCTTCGATGAACGCGGGGGCAGAGTCCGGCGAGAAGAGGGCGTTCGCGATCGCTAGGCCTTTCATCGCGTCCTTCGCGTACACCACCAATGCATCGGTCGCTGCGGCGATGCGGTTCGCGGTGAAGCGTTCCGAGAGCGCCGCTCCGCCGACGAGGATCGGAACGTCGATCCCCGCGCGCGAGAGATCCTCCACGGTGACGACCATCTGCTGTGCCGACTTGACGAGCAGACCGGAGAGCCCGATCGCGTCGGGGCGATGCTCGAGCGCCGCTTCGATCAGCGCGGCCGGGGGCACCTTGATCCCCAGGTTGATCACCTTGTACCCATTGTTCGAGAGGATGATCTGCACCAGGTTCTTACCGATGTCGTGGACGTCTCCCTTGACCGTGGCCAGGAGCACTTTGCCGCGAGAAGCGGTCTCGTGCCGTTCCATCTTCGGTTCGAGGAACGCGACCGCCGCCTTCATCGCCTCCGCGCTCTGGAGGACCTCGGCGACGATCAGTTCGTTGGCGTTGAAGAGCCGTCCGACCTCCGCCATCCCGGCCATCAATGGCCCGTTGATCACTTCGAGGGGTCGGTCCCCGCGGTCGAGGCAGATCTGGAGCCCCTCGATGAGACCTTCCTTCGTCCCATCGATAACGTTCCTCGCCAGCCGCTCGTCGATGGGGAGGTCGAGGAGAGGAGAGCGCTCCGCTACCTTCGTCGATCGACCGCGGAAGTGCTCGGCGAACGCGTTGATCGGGTCGTCGCTCCGCTGGTAGATCAAGTCTTCGCAGAGCCGCCGTTCCTCTTTCGGGATCGCGGCGTAGCGCTCGAGTTTCTCGGAGTTCACGATCGCCATCGCGAGGCCGGCCTGTACGCAGTGGTACAGGAAGACGCTGTTCAGCACCTCGCGCCCCGCGGGGGGGAGGCCGAAGGAGACGTTCGAGATTCCGAGGATCGTGTGGCACTGGGGCAACCGATCGACGATCGCGCGGACCCCCTCGATCGTCTCCGCCGCGGACGCAGTGTACTTCGTGTCCCCGGTCCCGACCGGGAAGACGAGCGGATCGAAAATGATGTCCCCGGGTGCGATCCCGTACTTCTGGGTCAGGAGCTCGTAGCTCCTCTCGGCGATGGCGAGCTTCCTCTGCCGCGTGATCGCCATGCCGTCTTCGGGATCTTCATCGATGCAACCGACGACCAGCGCTGCGCCGTAGCGCCGGGCGAGCGGAACGACCAGCTCGAACCGCTCCTCCCCATCCTCGAGGTTGATCGAGTTGATGATCGACTTCCCCTGGGCGAGCTCGAGGGCGGCCTCGATCACCGTGGCGTCGGTGGAGTCGATCATCAGCGGCAACTTGACCATGCGGGTGACGAGCGAGAGGAAGCGGACCATGTCTTCGTGCTCGTCACGATCGGGGTCCGCCATGCAGACGTCGAGAATGTGGGCGCCCCCGCGTCCCTGTGCGCGGCCGATCTCCGCGCCCCGCTCGTAGTCCCCGCGCTTGATGAGATTCTTGAACCGCCGACTCCCGATGACGTTCGTTCGTTCCCCGACGATCAGCGGATAGCTCCCCTTCTCGATGACGAGCGCATCGATTCCGCTGACGACAGAGCGAGTCTTCGGCTCGAACTTGCGGGGAGCGAGACCCTCGACCGTGGCCACGATCGCCGCGATGTGCGCCGGCGTCGTGCCGCAGCAGCCGCCGACGAGGTTCAACCACCCCGATTCGGCGAAGTGACGGAGCGTCTTCGAGAGGATTTCGGGGGTCTCCTCGTACTGTCCGTCATGGTCGGGGAGGCCCGCGTTCGGATAACACGAGACGGGAAAAGGACTGATCTCCGACATGGTGCGCAGGTGGTCGGTCATGAACCGTGGCCCCGTGGCGCAGTTCAGTCCGACGAAGAGAGGTCGGATGTGTTCGATGGCGGCGTGGAACGCCTCGACCCCCTGGCCGGCGAGCATCGTGCCCATCGGTTCGATCGTCTGAGACAGCCCGATCGGCCGCTCGATGCCGGTGTCCTGGTACGCATCGAGAATGCCGAGGTACCCTGCCTTGAGGTTCGAGGTGTCCTGCACCGTTTCGAGGACGAGCACGTCGACCCCCCCGCGGAGCAGCCCGCGCGCCTGCACGCGATAGTGCTCGCGCATCTCGGCGAAGGAGAGCCCGCCGGTAACGGTCAGGGTGCGGGTGGTCGGTCCCATCGAACCGAGGACCCATCGCGGCCAGTCCGCGGCGGAGAACTCATCGGCGGTCTCCCGGGCGATCACCGCGGCGAGGCGGTTCAACTCTTCCGCAGCATCGGCGAGCCCGTACTCGGCGAGGACGAGGGGGGTCGCGCCGAACGTGTTCGTCTCGGTGCAATCCGCGCCCGCCGCAAAATATTCGCGATGGATCTCGCGGATGACATCGGGGCACGTTCGGACGAGGTTCTCGTTGCAGCCGGCGAGCTCTTCCCCACCGAAGTCCTCGGAGGTGAGCGATCGATCCTGGATCGCAGTCCCCATCGCCCCGTCGATGACGAGGATGCGGCGGGCGAGCGCGTCGAGGAAGAGTTCGGAGATCACGGCAGCCGATTCGGGTCTTTGGGCGGAGGAGCGCGAGTCAACGAACGACCTCAAACGCCCTGCTTCCGGAGCTTCTTCACCTCGTGGATGATGTCCTTGTACAAGGCGAAGTAGGCGCTCTCCTTCGGGTCCCCGTAGGTGATTGCGTTTCGGGAACTCTGGTTGATCTCTTCGACCTGGGCTCGGTTCCACCCCTTCGACAACCCGTCGAGCTGGGTGAAGAGCCTCCGAGTCCGATCGAGCCACTTCGCCAGGTTCGGGGTCCCGGAGGAGCCCCCGTGTTCCTCGGCGTCCCCGTCGAATTCCGCGGAGACTCCCTCGATGAGGATCTTCGCTTGCTCGACCACCAGCTTCCGGTATCCGGACTTTTCCGCCATCGGGCCTCCTCGGAGCATGGACTCGGTGAGGATAGGGGCGGGAAGGCGAGGCGACAAGCGTGCGCGAGGCGGAATCGACTTATTCCTCGATCTTCAGAGCGCGTTCGATCCGGTCGAGGCGGCGCAGCTCCTCGGCGCGCCCTTCCTCGAGCTCGCGTAATCGGTCTCCGAGATCGGCGATCCGCCGGCCGTCGTCGATTCCCGCTTGCTCGAGCGACTCGAGCCGGGTGCGCACCCGCTCGAGTTCGGATTCGAGCTCGGCGACGTGTTCGAGGCCTCCTTCGGCCTCCTGAAGTCGAGTCTCCAATTCGCGGGAGGTCTGCTCGAGGGCGGAGAACTGCTCCTCGCGGGTGGCGTCGCGCGCTCGGAGCATTTCGATGGCAACGCGATTCTCTTCGATTCTCGCGCCGAATTTCGTCGTCACTTGCTCTTGTCGGTCCAAGCGTACCCCGGCCTCGTCGATCGCTCGGTCGAGGCGGGAATCCTGAGATCCGAGCCAGAACCCGAGCGCGATGAGACCGACGAGGACGACGATGAAGCTGGAGCGTTCGAGGGTCCGGAGAATCGGGGTCTCCTCTCCTCCCGGGGCGAGCGGGTGGCGGAGAGGAATTCGAACCGACCGCGCTCGGCAGAGCAATGCCGGTTCTGGAGACGGTGCGTCCCCGGAGACTCCAGCGAGGGCCTCTCGCCGCGCATCCCCAGGGACGCACCTCCTGGCTTCCGGTGCGAGCAGAACGAGCGATGCGCTAGTTCTCGATCGTTGCCTTCTTGTACTCGCCGAGGAACGCACGCTCGGGCTTGTGTCCAGCACTCATGCGGTCCATCGAGACCTTCCGAATCGCGCCGGTCTCGTCGAGATGCATGGTGCCGCGGGTCGCCTCTGGCTGTCCGGCTTGGACGCGGGCCTGGGTCGTGACGAGCTGCGCCTCTCCGACGAAGCGAAGCTCTTGGATCGAGGTCTCTCCCATGTTGTTGAGATAGAACTCCCGGTAGCACTCGAGCGTGGGGTCCCAGATCAGATAGGAGAGTCCCTCGTAGGTAAAGACCCCCTCGGGCCCGACGGACGGATCGCCCAGCATGTGCATCTGGATCGCGGCGCCGCCGAAGATCGACTGGATCGACTCCCTGCCCGAGATCTTCATCGGCTCCATCCCAGGCATCATGCTGAACTCGCCCGTCATGGAGTAATCCCCTGCCATCCCCGAGAGCTTCTTCATCGCCGGAGACTCGGGCGTTCCGGGCATGAATGCCGCGGACCACTCCTGCGCGCTGATCTCGTACCCCTGCTTGCACTTCTTGCTCGTGCCCTCGACGATGGTCTCGAACGCTTTCGCTCCCGTTGCCCCTTGCCACAAGAAGCTCTGCTGGTCGCCGTCGAACGTCGTGATGCTTCGGTTGACGGTCGGTACGCCGGCCTCGGTCGTGGTCGCAAGGACGACGAGGGTCGAGTCGTCGATCCACGAAACCGTGTCGCTCACCTCGAGTTCGCCGGTGTTCCCGATGCTGTACGAGACGAGTTTCTTGAGGCCGGGATCCCACCCGTAGAAGGAGCGAAAGACCATCGCGGGCATCTCTGGCCCGAACTCGACTTTCATTTCCGACTGGATGAACTGGTTCGCCAGAACGGGTTTGACCGTGGTCTTCGAGGTCCACGGCATCGGGGCGGGCATCCCCGGCATCTTCACGCTCCCGGAGCCTTCCCAATTCCCGATCGATGTCTCGAACTTTGCAAGCTCGGGGGCCAGCCGGACATTCGCCCCTTCGCTTTGAGCGTGAGCGATGGCAGGAATCCCGAGAGTGAGAACGGCGAGACAGGCCACGAGTGTGCGCATGACACGACCTCTTTCATGTGTTGGCGGGGCTGTGAGGGATGACGATCAGCCGAGATTCTGCCCGCTCGACCCGGGGAGCGCCAGCGGCGAGGCGGCAGGGTTCAGCCAACAAACGGGCGGTGAAGAGTGTCTCAACGCCGCCAGGGGTTGAACCAAGAGTCTCAACGCCGCCAGGGGTTGAACCTGCACTTCTTCTCCCTCACCCTCCCGGCAAGGAGTACACGTTCCCAGGACCCACTATCGTGGACACGTGGATTGCGGATGACACCAGGTTCGTCCACATCAAAGGGGATGGTGGGATCGAAACGTGCCCGTGGGGGAACCCACGAAAGGTGATTGTCGAGCGCCGTTCACACGGATTTGTTGAGAATTACGGGTTCCGCAGGGTATATCCGGATGGGGTGATTGCGGAAGAAACATTCCAGTTGCTGGAAGTCTTCGGCTCTACAAACCCAGATGACTTCACCCCGCAGAGAGCGCGCCAACGTGCAGAGGCGTATGCGACGCATTGGGCGCTCAGCATCATCACGCATGACTCCATCCGCACTGCGACGGAAGTCGGAGGCGCGATCGATGCGTTTCGTCAAGAGGTCAACAACCCAAGAGCGAGAGAGGAAGACCTCGAGAAGTGCCTTGATGCGCACCCGTGGATGTTGGAGCGGGCTCTTTCGTGTGCGCAGTACCACTCTCAGGTGAGCATACCAGAGGAACTAATGTCGCGGAGTGACCAGGGTATCCGTCCCGACAAACTCGTGGTGCGCCACGATGGACTTGTCGATGTACTTGATCTCAAGAAGGCGACCGTCCGTCTCGTTGTGGGTCGGAAAAACCGGCGGAAAGCTTCCGCGCACGTGTCAGAAGCCGAAGCGCAGATCGACACCTACATTCGCCTGCTTGAGGAGCCGAATGTGCGGGATTACTTGGCCAACCTGGGGATTCGAGTGCTGCGTCCTCGTGGCCTGCTGGTCATGGGAAGGCGTCCAGCCCACTTGGACGATTGGGAGGATGTACGAAGCAGACTCGGTGTGTTGATCTACACCTACGACGATGTACTGGACGAACTCGACCGTCTGCTCGGGTGGCTCGTCACCATGGAGGGCAGAAGTCCACACGATACGCAGCTATGAGACGTTCTCACTCGCCGTGAATGCACCGGTCTTTCGCACCGGTGCGCTAGTTGTCTCGCCGGACGTTCGCGGAGGTTGAGATCCCCTCTGGGAGGATCTTGAGGTCTTCAAGGTGGTTTCTCAGGGGTTCTCGAAAACCGGTGCTTTCGCGTGACTCTGCCTCTGGCTCTGCCAGATGCCAGGCTCTCCATGTCACTATCTGGCGTTCTCTGGCACTGGCCGAGTCAGAAGCCTCAGAAGTGAGAATCTCGCGTGACACGGCGACATAGGGTGCCAGAGAGTGCCAGGAAATGACGGTGGGGGTGGGATTCGAACCCACGGAAGCTCGCGCTTCGCCGGTTTTCAAAACCGGTGCATTCGACCACTCTGCCACCCCACCCGTGTGTCTTCCGCAGGCAGAGGAGGGGAGACTACCGGCTCGCCGGGGCGTCGTCACCCTCATCGTCGATGGGGTAGGGCTCGCCCTCCGGGCGGAGTTGGCGCTGGTCGCGCATTCGGCCGAGTCGTCGCTCCCGCAGCTGCTTCGCCCGCTCCCGCAGATCCTCGACCTGATCGACTTCATCCACGATCTCGATCCCGAGGATCGTCTCGACGATGTCCTCCATCGTGAGCAAGCCGCAAGTGCCGCCGTGTTCGTCCGCTACCATCGCGATCGGCTCCCGCGCCCCGACGAACGCGTCGAGCGCCTTTCGCAAGGTTCCGATCTCGGGGAGATAGCGGACCTCCCGCGCGAATTCGCCGAGCGTCGCCGTGCGATTTCCATCGACGGCGACAGCGCGGAGCACGTCGCGTTGGAAGAGATACCCGGTGACGTGATCGCGGTTCCCGACGTAGAGCGGGATTCGTGTGTAGGCGCCACCTTCGGGGTCGGCGAGAAACTCTTCGACCGTGGTTTCGGCGGGGAGCATGTAGCAGACGGTACGCGGGGTCATCACGTCCCCGATCTGGACCTTGTCGAAGTTGAGAATGTTGCGATACAGGTCCTTCTCGTGTCGGCGGAGCTCCCCGGTGGTCGCGGCCATGTCGATCAATGCCTCGAGTTCTCCCCGCGAGATTCCGTGCTTCTCCCCGCGCGTGAGCAGCCCGGTCAAGGCGCGGGTGAAGAACAGGACCGGGGCCATCACCGCGGTCATCCCTTTCAGGCAGTAGCCGACGAAGCCGACGAGCGAGCGCGAGTAGGTCGCACCGAGGGTCTTCGGGATGATCTCGGAGAAGGTGAGGATCATGAAGGTGAGCACGCCGGAGAAGACGCCGACCCAGAAGTCATCCGCGATCTTGCGCATCTGGGCGCCCGCCAGGGTCGCGCCGAGCGTGTTCGAGATGGTGTTCAGGGTGAGGATTGCGCTGATCGCGTCGTCGATTCGATGCGTCTTGAGCTCGTAGAGCCAGCGGACTCCCCGACCGGTGTCCCTTCGGTCGGTGAGCGTGGCGAGCGGCACCGAGAGCAACGCAGCCTCGAGGAGTGAGCAGAGGAAGCTCAATCCGAGCGTGACCGTGGCGTAGACGATCAGGAGCGTCCACTCGGCGTCCAGTGGGTCGACCATCGCCAGCGGGAACTCGGCGAGCGGGAGCTCAGCGAGGGGTACGAAGCCTGGAATGCCTCCGGCCGCGAGAAACCCGCCGGCCAAGATCCCCCCGCTCACCTTCACCCCAGCCCAGTTGGATTCCAGAACGCCCCACCGCTATTCAGGCCACCCGCTACTCAGCCCACCACGTGAGCCGCGTGCTAGGGCACCGGTCTCGGCCAGTCGGGGCAGCTTATCGATTCCTGGGGAGAACGGAAGACGGGCCGAGGGAGTGCGCTCCCTCGGCCCGCCATCGTCCACTTCTGCGGTTCGTTCAAGTCCCGATCCCTCGGATCGGAAGCACTCCTTCGACGGGCTGCTAGTTCCTAGTCCTCGGTCTTCTCCCCTTGCATCGCGAGCCCCCCGGGGATGTGCTTCGAGACCCATTCGGCGGAGAGCCTGCCCTCGATGACGATCCGGAAGACGAACCCATTGACCCTGCCGTTCCAGGCGAGGCCCGCCTGTCCTGGGCCAGGCTCCTCGACGAACTTCTCATCCTCGGCACTCGACGCAGTGACGCGGCCGCTCTGCATCGCGCTGATCACTCCGTCCCGCATCCGCATCCCGAAGGTCACTCGATCCTCGACCGCGAGCTGCGAGAGAGGTTCTGCGGGGATCGGGCGCCCCTTCGGTGCGAGTGTCTTCGACAGCTTCAGGCACTGTCGTCCGACCTGGCTGCCGACGACCTTCTTGCCCTTGTCCCAGACGTAGATCGTGGAGAGCAGATCCTTCCTGTCGCTCGAGGACATCGAAAGGAAATCGACGGAGAGCTCGACGTCACCATCCCACTCCGCCGTGTGCAGGAACGTCCCCCGGTCGGCGATGATCAAGCCGTCCTCGACCGTGGTCCAGGTTCCCTCGTACCCCTGCGACCAACGAATGCGACGCTTGGTGTCCTTCATGGCGGGGGTCCAGTCGGCGAGCAGGTCGATATCCTTCGTCGAGAAGTCGTAGACGAGGCGTACACGGCCCTCGTCCGTGATCTCCGCGGATGTCGCATGGAAGTGCGGGAGGACCACGTCCTCGACGAGCACCGGAGCCGCACTCTTCGCGCTCGGTACCGAGCCCGTAGGGTCTTCCTGCGCGAGGACCGGGAGTGAGAATGCGAGCCCAACTGCGACGAACAAGAGGAGAACGCGAAAGCCCCGCCGATGAACTTCAGCCTGAGAGAGTTGTGCCATCGAGATACTCCTTCCCGAGCCCTTGCAGCGTGACCCTGAACCCGTGGCAGCCTTGTCAGGGGCTGAGGATGGGCCAGGGACTCGATGTCGGGCCCCCGGATCCAGGCGGGGGGAGGGGGCTCGACGCGCCGGCCATGCAACACCCGGACCGAAGCTCGATGTCGACCTCTTCTCTGCGCCGCTGAACTCGATCGCGAAGTAGCCCATCGGCCGGTGGTTCGCCCGCTGCGGACCAAATCCGCGCCCGGTGATCCTCCGCGTGAAACGCCCGGGCGCGAGTCTGGACCGGTCGCTCCGGCGTCGGTACCCGGGGATGGGTACCCGGGGACTTGGCGATCCCCACCACATCTCGAGGCGGCTCGGACCCTTGCGGGAGCCGTGGCGATACGCTCCTGTATCTCCCGTTCGGCACGCCCCAGTCGGGGTGCTCGCCCGAGGTGGGGTCTCTTCTGAGGTCGTCGTTGGACATGGGAATGAGGGACGCGATGCCCCGTCGGAGGTTCGAACTGAGGATTCTCGCCAGACGCATCGCACGGGTACTCGTCCCGGTTCTGCTCTGCGTCGGATTCGCCGCCCCTCTCTTTTCGCAGGGGGAAGAGCGAGAGCCGGGTCCAGGAGCGAAGCCCCACCAACTCTACGAATCGACCTCGAGAGGCGGTCTCCGCTACACCTGGGTCATCCCGAAGCAGCTCGGTCCCGAAGGGGATCGAGCAATCACCGTCCTCCTCCACGGCACCGGACTCGACTATCGGTGGGGTCACGCGAACCACGGTGCAGGCCGGTTTCGCCCCGACGACGTGGTGGTGTCGGTCGATGGCACTTCTCCGGCCCAAGATGGGAGCCGCCTCTTTCTCGGCGAATCGAAGGACGGGGACGCATTCCACGAGTATCTCGTCGAGATGCGAGAGAAGTTCGCGGTCGATCGCGTCTTCCTCTACGGGCACAGCCAAGGGGGATTTTTCGTCGCGTATTACGCGGGTCTGCATCCGGAGGATGTGGACGGCATCGTCGCCCACGCTTCGGGAGCGTGGTCGAACTCGAAAACCACCGGCAAGGTTCGCGACCTACCGATCGTATTCCTCCACGGCACCGCCGACCCGGTCGTCCCCTTCACGAACTCGACCGGCACTCTTGATCACTACCGAAAGCAGGGGCTCGACCTCGCCCGACTCCGACGTCTCCCCGGATACAATCACTGGCCGAACGAGGTGCGGGCGGGAGAGTGCATCACCTGGTGCGCGGGAATGGCCACGGACAACGCGGCCTACGCACTCGCTTGCGCCGAGGAGCTGCTCCGCGCGAAGGGGAAGGACGGCGTTCAGTATCAGACCGCCGTCGATTATTCGGGCGCGGCTGCGATCCTCGGCAGGTTCTCGCCGAACTCGAAGCGCAAGTTGAGGAAGTCGCCGAAAGAGGCCGCGCAGATCGCGAAGACGCTCCTTTCGAAGATCGAATCGGCCGGCAAGAAGCACAGCAAGGAGATTCAAAAGGGCCTGCCCGGCGGTCTTCGCCTCGACGGCGGGCCCTGGCTCGGTCACCTGCTCGCGGTCCGGGAAGACATGCGCGGGGTGCCGGCGATCGAAGCTCTCTGCAAGGCGCTGAAGTTCGATGACAAGGTCAAGGAGCACCACGCCGCGGTTCGGCGGGCACTGAAGCCGTGGTACGACGGCAAGACTCCCGCCGAGATCTACGCTGCCGCGATCGAGGAGATCCCGAATGCATTCCTGTACGACGCGTGGCCCCCCGAGTACGGCGCGAAATTGATGGAGTGGCACGAATCGGCGGAATCCCTCGGCATCACTCCGAAGGACCGTGCCCGTTTCGCGCCGGTCGAAGCGTGGCGAAAGGGACTGATCGACGGGGAGAAGGAGTATCGGGAGCTCTGGCTGCGCTGGTGACCGCTACTGTCCCAGGCGATTCTCGATCGCCGCCCGCAGCTCCTCGTTCTCGATCGAGGGGAGGAGCTGTCGCAGCGCCGCGAGCGCCCGCGCGCTCCCCTGCAACAGGAGAGCGGAGAGTGCATCATCCCGATGGGACTCCTGCGTCTCGATCCAGTGGACGAGGAGGTCCGCGGCGCGATCGCCCGGGATGTGAGCCAGTGCGAAGAGCACCGTCTCCTCATCCGCTCCGTCGAGGTCGGGGGTGGCGAGCCGCATCTCGAGCTGGTCGAGCCACCCGGCGGTCAGGTCTGGGTTCTCCCCTCCGTGGAAGGCCAGCAGCATCGGGAGCAGTGCATCGTCGAACAGCTCGTGGCGAAACTCTGTGAGGGCCGGGCTCAATTCTTCTGCATCACGTCCGGAGAGATGGAGACCGTAGGCGAGGAAACTCTCGTGCTCCTCGGCGAGCGTTCGGAAAAATCGACCCATCCAGAGCTCTTCCTGCTTGAAAGCCGCTCCGATCAAGTCGTTCGCCCCACTCTTGGCGGTGCGTATGAAATCCTCGAGGAGAGTTTCGAAGAGGGGGTACCCCGCTTCCCCGAACGCGAGGAGGTCAGCCCCGAGCAGCCACAACGCCTCGAGATCTCCGGCGGCGATCGCTCGCTCGTACGCTGCCTCCGCCTCCTCGAGCTTGGTGATGACTCGCCCCGGGCCGCTCGCCGGCGAGAAGCGTTGGGTGGGGGTGTCGGTGGACTCGGAGTCCTGCTCCCCATCCGCGGCCGGCGTCTGGCGTTGCGCCCGCGAAAGCTCCGAGCGCAGGCGCGCTTCCTCGAGGCGAGATAGCTTCAATTCCGAGTTCAGCTCGTGGATTCGTCCCCCGAGGTCGGCGGGGGACTCGATTCCGGCGGATGAATCAGGGGTCCCGGACGCATCGGTGGGGGACGAGGCCACTTGGACGCCGATCAGGAACCCGCCGAGGATGGAGAGTGAGACGACGATGATGATGCGAAGGGCGGCCATGCCACCTCCAACCGGGCGCGGACCGGATCGGCTGCCCCGCAATTGTCGCACACCCAACCGGCTAGGAGGCGGTCGGGATACCTCGATCTGAGCCGCCGTCCGACCGGGCGTGAGCAAGCCGGCGACGTCCGAATCGAGGTTTTCCGACAGTCTCCTCGGGGTGCCGCGGAGCCCGTTCCCCCCCTCAAGCAGGTGAGGCATCGAGCCGATCTCTGATGATGGAACCAGACCAGGAGCGACCGATGGCCGACGCGCCGGATTCCACGCTGAATGAATCTCGGAGCCGGACGATCCGGAAGAACCTCGATGCCCTCCTCGATGTCGAGATTCCCCTGATCGCCGTCCTGGCGGAGAAGAGCCTCAGCCTGTCGGAGATCCTCGATCTCGCGGTGGACAGCGTCATCGTCTTCTCGAAGCACAATTCCGACCCCATCTCGCTGCGTGTGAACAACGTCGAGGTCGGATCGGGGAAGACGATCAAGGTCGGGGACCACTTCGGGCTGCATCTGCGCCAATACTCCCCGGAGAAGGTCGTCCACACCCTCCTTTGACGTAACTCCTTCCCTGGACGGTGCTTCCGAGGAATAGTTCCACCCCGGCACCACTCACATCCCGGTAACTCATTTCTAGCGAATGACTTAGAGCCGTCGGGCTCGGTTCATGTCCCCAGATTTCTCTTCTGCTCTCCTCTCGGTGTCCTTTACAGTTTATAAAGTACAAGTTATGGTGTGTTCGAACGGCCGTGCTACGCCCACGGCCCAGTGGAGAGGGTGACGACCGAATGGACTCGGGACGCGTGGCGCTCTCACCCCCCTCCACCGAGGAGGGGGAGGAACTGCGCCGCCTCCTCGATGAGTACAAGGGAGTGACCTCCCGGCTCGTCGCATCGCATGACACGCTCCGGGCGCAACTCGCCGCGGTGAGACTCGAGCTCGCGGAGAAGAACCGCGAACTCGAACGTCGCAAGCGCCTCGAGGCGCTCGGCCGCGTCGCGGCCGGGGTCGCCCATGAGTTCCGCAATCCTCTCGGAGGGATCCGGCTGACCGTCGACACCCTGCGGCGAGAGCTCGACGGGGATCGGGCGCGCGAGCGAGTCGAGAGAATCGCCCGCGCGGTCGAGCACCTGGACCGGATCGTGGGCGACCTGATGAACTTCACCCGGGAGACCCCCCTCGAGCTGCGCCCGCACCCGATCGGCGCGTTGCTCGACGCCGCCGAGGAGATCGCTTTCGCCGGCGTCACCGACGACCTCCCGGAGATCGCTCGACTGGGGGATTCGGAGTGGTGCCTGCACGTCGATCGTCACGCGTTCGTGCAGGTCCTCGCCAATCTCCTCGACAACGCACGCAGGGCGATGGTGGGGACGGGGACTCTCTCCGCTGCCGGACCGCACATTTGCTTCACCTGGGGGAACCGAGAACGCAGCGCTTGGCTCGAGATCTCGGACCGTGGACCAGGGATCCCCGACGGAGAAGAGGAGCGGATCTTCCATCCGTTCCACTCCCTCCGAGAGGGTGGGACCGGTCTCGGCCTGGCGATCGTCCACAGCCGAGTCGAGTCGCACGGTGGTGCGATCACGGTCGTCGAGGGGAAAACGGGTGCACCGGCGGGGTTCGAGGGCGCTCGCTTCCGCATCGAGCTACCCACGGGTGGCGGGAAGGGGGAGTGATGGCCCGAATCCTGGTGGTAGACGACGATCGCTTCATGCGCGGTTCGCTCGTCGATGCGCTCGAGGGAGCGGGGCACGAGGTGGAAGCCTTCGAAGGGGCGGAGCCGGCGCTCGCCCGGTTCGCCGGGGAGACCTTCGAGGTCGCGATCACCGACCTCAAGATGCCCGGAGTAGGGGGACTCGAGTTTCTCGCCCGCGCTCGGGAGGTCGACCCTCGTCTGCCGGTGGTGGTGATCACCGCCCACGGCACGGTCGAGACCGCCGTTCAGGCGATGAAGCGGGGGGCGTTCGACTACATCCTCAAACCGTTCGGCGAGCAGGAGCTGACGCTGCTCGTCGAAAAGGCGCTCGAGCACCGCCGACTCGTCGGCGACAACGAGGCTCTTCGCGGAGAGCTGCGCCGCCACCGCCGCGATCGGCCGCTCCTCGGCGACAGCGACGCGATGGCAAAGGTTCGCAAGCGGATCGAAGCGGTCGCAGAGTCCGGCACCACCGTGATGATCCGGGGCGAGACCGGCACCGGCAAGGAGCTGGTCGCGCGAGAGATCCACTACTCGAGTCCGCGGGCAGAGCGTCCGTTCATCACCGTGAATTGTGCCGCGCTGTCGGCGGGTCTTCTCGAGAGCGAACTCTTTGGTCATGAGAAGGGCGCCTTCACCGGAGCGGACCGGCGCCGTGCGGGGCGGTTCGAGCTCGCCGAGGGAGGGACACTTCTCCTCGATGAAGTCTCCGAGATCGAATCGAATCTCCAGGCGAAGCTGTTGCGCGTCCTCCAGGAGCGCGAGTTCGAGCGGGTCGGCTCGGAGAAGACGATCCGCTGCGACGTTCGCGTCCTTGCGACGACGAACCGCGAGCTCGGGATCGAGGTGCGCGAGGGACGCTTCCGGGAGGATCTCTACTTCCGCCTGAACATCGTGCCGATCGAGATCCCACCCCTGCGCGAGCGCAAGGAAGACATCCCGGCTCTGGTCGAGACGTTCCAGTCGCGCTTCGAGCGCGCGACGGGTCGACCGCAACGGAAACTCACCGAGGCGACCTTCAAGCGACTGCTCGCCTACCACTGGCCGGGGAATGTTCGCGAGCTCGAGAACCTCCTCGAGCGCGCGGTGCTCCTCTCGACCGGGGACGAGCTCGTCATCGAGGGGATCGGCGAGGACGGCGCCCCACGACATGTCAGCGAGGGGGACGTCGAAGCTCTGCGCGGACTCGCCCTCGAGGACGTCGAACGTCTCCACATCGAAGACACCCTGAAACAGTTCGGCGGGCACCAGCGGCGGACCGCGGAGAGCCTCGGCATCGGAGTCCGGACACTCCGCGACAAGATCAAGAAGTGGGGTCTACAGGTAGAGCGGGGTGAGGGGGTGCCTTCGTGAGCGGTCGGGAGGGGCCGACCGCTTCCGCCTCTGGAGGCGGATTCCGCCGGTGCGCGGCTCCCGGGGAAACCTGGGAGTCGCGCCCCCGCTCGGCTCCACAAGTCCAGGTGAAATCCACTCTTGTGAAGTGGGCGCCGGCCCCTTCGCCGCGGGTCTCGAGCGTGGCACCTGCTGTGCTCCGGGCGTCGAGTCGCTCGGTGAAGAACGAGGAGGACCAGTGAGCCAGATCTTCGCGGGCATGTTCGAAGGCGGGACGCTCGCCGGGCTCGAGCGGTCGATCGACTTCACGTCCGAGCGTCACCGGAGCCTTCTCTCGAACGTCGCCAACGCCGACACGCCGGGATACCGCCGGCGCGATATCGATGCCGTGGAGTTCCACCGGGAGCTCTCCCGAGCCTACGAACGCGGTGCTCGGCGGGTCGATGGTGCTTTCGGAGGACTCGACAAAGGGAATCAGCGCCTCGCCGCCGGGGCCCGGCCCTTCGGTTTCGCGTCCCTCGGCCGCGGTCCGCTCCGTCACGACGGGAACGACGTCTCGGTGGAGCGGGAGATGGCGCTCCTCGCCCAGAACGCGGGGGAGTACTCGGCGTACTCCGCGCTCCTCCGGAAGGGTTTCCGACAACTGCGCGCGGCCATCACTGGTCGCCCTGAGGAAGGGTAGTCTGAGCGATGCTCCGCACCCTCGACATCTCCGCGTCTGGTCTCGAGGCCCACCGGGTCTGGATGAACACGATCGCGGAGAACATCGCGAACGCGAACACGATCGAGCGAGACGGCAAGAACTCGCCCTACCGCCGGAAAGAGCCGGTCTTCTCGGTCGCGCGGAACGGCAACCCCGGCGCCGTGCAAGTGACCGGAGTCGTCGAGGATCCATCTCCCTTCCGAATGGAGCACGATCCGAACCACCCTCTGGCCGACGCCGAGGGTCGAGTCGCGTACCCGAACGTCCAAGTCATCCAGGAGATGGTCGACATGATGATGGCGAACCGCTCCTACGAGGCGAACGTCACCGCGATGGATGTCACCAAGAGCATGTTCAGCTCCGCGCTCCGGATCCTGGCGTAGGGAGGCCGCGATGGCGATCGACGGACCGCTGCAGGTTCCGGGAGTCGGGCCGGCCCAGCCGGCCAAGCCCGCATCCCCGATGGACCCCATGCGACACGACGGGGCCACAGGGACGTCGTTCAAGGAGATCCTGCGCACCTCGATCCAAGAGGTGAATCAGCTCCAGGTGCAGGCGGATGCGGCGATTCGGGAGCTCACGCTCGGCCGAACCGACAACGTCTCCGCGGTCGTGAACCAGGTGGAGAAGGCAGACCTCGCGTTCCGGGCGTTGCTCGCGGTGCGCAACAAGCTGATGGACGCCTACGAGGAGATCAACCGACTCCGAATTTGAAGCCGTGGCAACGGACGCCGCGCGCGATGAGAGGGGACCATGGACGGGAAGAAGTGGCAGGACCGATGGATCGGTCCGGTCCGGGAGACGCTCGAGAAACTGAGCCCGGCACAACGGCTCAGCCTCGGCGTTCTCGGTGCTTCCCTGTTGGTCGGTCTCGGAACCCTCGCCCTCGGCGGGAGCTCCGGGAAGGAGATGGCCTTGGTCAGCATCGCCGATGTCGCGGAGGCGCAAGAGTTCGCGAGCTGGCTCGAGAAGGAACGGATCGATGCCGAGGTCACCCCCAACGGGGTCGCCGTAGCTCAGTCCGACCTCCCGTACGTTCGGTTCCAGAGCCGCATGCTCCATGCGCAAGGCAACCGCCCCGACTTCTTCAAGTACATCGATGAGGACGAGTCGGTCACCACTTCGAACCGCGCGCGCAGCGACCGCTGGAGCGTCGGCAACAAGCGACAGCTCGAAGACGACCTCCGTCGAAGCGACGGAATCCGCGACGCGAGGGTCACTTTCACGCCGGACCGGAGGCGCACGGCGCTGCTGCGGCGTGATCTCGGGGGTGGGGCCGCGATCCATCTCGAGATCGACGAGAACGTCTACGCCGAAGGGCGGCTCCCGGGATCGGTCGCCCGCGTCGTGGGTCAGCACGTTGCGGCGGCCCTCGGTCTGAACCTGGAGCGTATCTCGGTGATGGACAATCGTGGGAACGGCTACGACCTCTCCGCGAAGGCCGTGATGGCCGGCGGGGACGATGACCCCGTGGCCCGGATCCGCGCGAACATCAGCGACCTCGTCGAGAACAGCTTCCCGATCGGAACCTTCGCGGTGGTGGTCGACGTCAAACGCAACCTGCGGCCGAGCGCCATCGTCGAGGAGTCGGTGGACCCGGACAACAAGGTCAACATGACCAAGCGGAAAGTCACCGAGACCTCGAAGAACCTCGGGAGCGTGGGCGCCCCGGGGCTGAAGCCGAACGTGGCGCGTTTGGGAGAGGGTGATGCGAGACCCGCGAGCGCGTCCGACAGCTACGAACGTACCGAGACCGACTTCGACAACGCGTGGGGACGCCGGGAAGTCCGTACCGATGTCCCGGCCGGCGAGCTGGAGGGGGTGACGATCTCCCTCGAGATCGACATGGCGACCGCGGTCGGAATCCTCGAGGAGACCCAGCGCCTCTTGAAGAACCCCGACTGGAGCGCGAAGGGCGAAGAGCTCGACGCCGCGCTGAAAGTTTTCCAAGAGGAGTGGCGGCTCAAGCTCGAGCAGCACTCCAGCCTAGAACCCAACCGGGTCAAGGCACAGGTCGACTTCAGCGTGCGCCCCCGTGCCGCGGAGACTGCGTCGATAGGGAGCGACGGACGAGGGATGCTCGCCTGGCTCGGGGAACACGCCGGGAGTTTGGTCCTGGTCGTCCTCTCGCTCGCCGGCGGAGCGTTCCTGGTGCGCGCCGCCCGCAGCGGGATCACCGACGTCGGGGATCTCCCCGACCCGGTCGCCGAGCTCGAACAGTTCCTCGCGCGTCGCGAGGAGCGGATCGCCGCGCAGGCGGCAAAGCGGCAGGAGGTCGAGCTGGAGCGTTCGACCCGCGAGACTTGGAACGTCGAAGCGGGGGATCAAGGAACGATCGATCTTCTCGAGGATGTGATCCGCTACGCACAGGAGCAGCCTCAGGTCGCCGCCTCGGTGGTGAAGCAGTGGCTCCGTGAGCCGTCGGGGCGGTCCCCTGAGAAGGGGGGGAGCACCTCGTGAAGCGCCACTCGGCTGGGACGAAGACGACCTCGGAGGCCCCGGTGCGGTCCGGGATGCGCCGTGCCGCAATCCTCTTGGTCGCGCTCGATCCGGAAACAGGGGGAAAAGTCTTCCAGGCGCTCCCCGAGGACGAGATGGAGCGGGTCTCGCAGGAGATCGCGGCCCTCGGCGTCGTCGAGAAGGAGGAGATGTTCAGCGTCCTCGAGGAGTTCAAGGACTCCGCGATGTTGCAACAGATGCTGCGCGAGGGGGGATACGACAGCGCGATCGAGTTGATCAAGAACTCTCTCCCCGCGGAGAAGGCTTCCCGCCTGGTGAGGCTCCTCGAAGCGCAACGGCAGTCGATGCCATTCCACTTCCTCGAGAATACCGAGGCAGAGGTGATGGCGACCTTCCTCCAGGAGGAGCACCCCCAGACGATCGCACTGGTGCTCTCGTACATGAACCCGACGAAGGCCGCCGAGGTCCTGACCAGTCTTCCCTCCGATCGCCAGGTCGACATCGTCCGGCGCATCGCGATCCTCGGCCACACCAGCCCCGAAGCGGTCAAGCGGGTCGAAGCGGGCCTCCGCAAGCATCTCGCCTCGCTCGCCTTCGAGGAGACCCAGGAGGTCGGGGGAGTGAAGACCGTCTCCGAGATCCTCAACGTTCTCGACCGATCCACCGAGCGCGCGATCCTCGAGACGATCGAGGAGGAGAACGTGGAGCTCGCGGAGGAGATCAAGAAGCTGATGTTCGTCTTCGAGGACCTGATCCTCGTCGACGACCGAGGGATGCAGAGCGTGCTCAAGGAGGTCGACAACAAGTCGCTCGCCCTCGCCCTGAAGCTCGCGAGCGAGGAGCTCAAGGACAAGATCTTCAGGAACATGTCGAAGCGGGCCTCCGAGATGGTCCAGGAGGAGATCCAGTACATGGGTCCGGTCCGCATCTCCGACGTCGAGGGGGCCCAGACCCAGATCGTCGAGATCGTCCGGCGGCTCGAGGAGTCGGGGGACGTGGTGATCCAGGGACGGGGGGGGGAGAGCAACCTTGTCGTCTGACTCCCCCCGCTCGAACGAGACGCTCCACCCTCTTTCCCGCAGCCTCGGGGGCGACGCTGCCGGTCGCGTGATCCGCCCGGGCGCGGGGGGTGCTCTCCTCGATCGTCGCTTCCGACTCGAGGACATCTCCGCCCTCACCGAAGCGCTCGTCAACGCGAGCAGGGGACGAATCGAACGGCTGCGCGGAGCGGCCCACCAGGTCGAGGAGACCCTGCGCAATCAGGCAGAGGAGAGCCGAGCTCGGATCTCTGCGGTGATCGCAGCGGCGGAGCAGCAGATCGAAGATCGCGTTCGGGATACCACTCGGCGGTCGGGGGAAGCGATCGAGAAGTCCTACCGCGAGGGTCTCGAGCAGGGCGAGCGCGAGGGGTTCGCAAAGGGATACGGGGAGGGACTGGAGAAAGGGCTTCGTGAGGGGCGCGGGCGCGCGCACGAGGAGACTCGCATCGCGCTCGAGGAGCGGACCGCCACCTTGGTCCCAGCCCTCGAGAGCTTGATCGAGGAATTCGGGCGCGAACAGCGGGAGCTGCGTGACAGCGCACGTCAAGATCTGCTCGAGCTCGCCCTGGAGATCGCGCGGAGGATCGTTCGCCGTGAGGTGGAGATCCCGCCCGCCGTGGTGGTCGACACGATGCACGCTGCGATCGATCGGATCGATGCACGCCGGGGACTCGTCGTCGAGATCCATCCCGACGACCGGGGCGCGGCAGAGGAGTTCCTCTCGCGAGTGTTCGGACACCTCGAGGCGGCGGAGTCGGTGACCATCGTCGAGCACCCCGAGCGATCCCGCGGCGGCTGTCGCGTCCGCACCGAGTGTGGAAGCATCGACGAGACGATCGAGACGCAATTCGAGTTGATCGAGGAGCGGCTCCGCGGCCGGGAGGGGGTGCAGCGATGAGCACCTTCCGGCGCGCGATCGATCTCCTCGGGGACCGGGCCCCGGTCCGGGTGACCGGTCGGGTGCGCCGCGTCGTCGGGCTCGTCGCCGAGGCAGAAGGATTGCCCCTCCCCGTCGGGGGAGCGTGTCGCATCCGCTGTCGTCAGGAATCGGGACGTGAGCTCGAGGCGGAAGTGGTCGGCTTCCGCGACGGAAGGACTCTCTTGGTCCCCTACGGTCGCCTCGATGGGGTCGCGCCGGGGGACGCGGTGATCTACGAGGGAGCGCGGTTCGACGTCCCGGTCTCCGAGGCTCTTCTCGGACGGGTGATCGACGGTCGCGGGAACCCGATCGACAAGCTTGGACCGATTCGACCCGAAGCTCGGGTCTCCGCGGATGGCGAGCCGGTGCCGCCGCTCTCTCGCCGGCGGATCGATCAACCGTTCGGAACGGGAGTGCGGGCGATCGATACCCTTCTCGCTTGCGGCCGGGGGCAGAGGATGGGGATCTTCTCGGGGAGCGGGGTCGGCAAGTCGACTCTGCTCGGCATGCTCGCCCGAGGCTGCGATGCTCCGATCAGCGTCGTCGCGCTCGTCGGCGAGCGGGGACGTGAAGTGCGCGAATTCATCGAGCGCGACCTCGGCCCGGAAGGCCTTGCTCGCTCGATCGTGGTGGTTGCGACGAGCGACGATCCACCGGTCCTGCGTCTGCGCGCGGCGCGGACCGCGACCGCGATCTCGGAGTGGTTCCGCGACCGTGGCCAGGACGTGCTCCTTCTGCTCGACTCCCTGACCCGCGTCGCGCTCGCCCAACGCGAGGTCGGACTCTCCGCGAACGAGCCCCCGACCACACGCGGATTCCCACCATCGGTCTTTTCGCTGCTCCCGCGACTCCTCGAGCGGACCGGCGCGGCGGAACACGCGTCGATCACCAGTTTCTACACCGTCCTCGTCGAAGGGGACGACCTGCACGACCCGATCGCCGACGCCGTGCGCGGGATCCTCGACGGTCACATCTGGTTGTCGCGCGCTCTCGCCTCCCGGGGGCACTTCCCCGCGATCGACATCCTCGAGAGCGTCAGCCGGGTGATGCCGGCGGTGGTCGACGAGCTGCACCTCGCCGCGGCCGCGGAGGCGAAGGAACACCTGGCGAGAGCCAAGGAGGTCGAGGACTTGGTGCAACTCGGCGCGTACGTTCGCGGGCAGGACACCCGAACGGACACGGCACTCGACCGAATGCCACGACTCGAAAAGCTATTGCGGCAGCGCTCGGACGAACCCTGTCCGAGGGAGACCGCGGTCGGCGAGTTGCTCCTCATCGACGCGAAGTCGTCCGCTCCGCCGCCGCGAACCAAGGAGGGGAGTCTCGGATGAAGCGATTCCGGTTCCGTCTCGAAGGCCTACTGCGACTGCGCAGGGTCGAGGAGAAGCGCTGCCTCAGCAGCCTCCGGGCCCGCCAGGTCGAGGTGGCGGACGCGCAGGAGCGTCAGCGAGAGTTGAATTCGGATCGCGGCCGCACGATCGAGTCCCTTCGTCGGCTCGGACAGGGTCGTCTGGAGATGGAGGAGGTCCTCCGGCACCGGCGCTACTTGATCTCACTCGAGAACCGGACTCGGGAGGTCCACGCAGAAGTGATTCGGCGACAGTCGGCCCTAATCGAGGCGCAACGCGTCACCGCACGCGCAGTTCGTGAACGGCAGCTGGTCGAACGCCTGCGCGAGCGTCGTCGAGACGATCACGAACTCGGAGTCCGACGCCAAGAGGTGCGAGACCTCGATGAGATCGGGAGCGGCGCCGCCGGCCGTCGGGAGGCGATCGGATGAAAAAGCTCCTGCGTCTGACGACGATCGGTTGGTGCGCACTCTGTGGGCTCGCCGTGCCGCCCCTGGTGCTCGCCGTCGTCATCGCGCAGGCGATGGGGGTCCTCGACCTCCATCCGATCGTCGACAAGATCCAGGGGAACGCACTCGAGGGGGACGCGGAGGCCGGAGTCACCCACGCGATGGCGGGGATCCCCGCGGGCGACTTCGCGACTCCGATCGATGCGTTCGCCTGGCGCCGGCGTCTGTTGGAGCTCGGAACCGAAGTCGACGCCGATTCCGATCGTCTGGCCACCATCGGGGTCGAACTCGAGGCACGGGACGCGGCGCAGATGCAGGTCGCGGAGTCGCTCGCGGCCCTCCTCGGGGACCTCCTCGGGGCCGCGGTCTCCGCCGCGGAGCTCCTCGAGAACCCGGGTGAGTGGCGCCGACGCGTCGCAGCTCGGCGGGACACGGAGGCGCTTCGTCCCCGCCTCCTGAAGCTGATCCAGAACGTCGACAACGAGGCGCTCGCCTCGATTTTCGTCACTCCCGTAGCGTCGAACGGACTCGACGAGGACACGGTGACCCGACTCATGGAAGAGCTTCCACCCGCGCGCGCGGGGGAAGTGATCACCGAACTCGGCCGCAGGGACCCGGCCCTCGCTGCGCGCATCATCGCGCGTCTCGAGCGGTCCACGGCCCCTCTCGACAGCGAGGATGAACCCCCGCGATGAAGGTCACCACCGTTCCGAGTCCGATCGACACCATTCTCGGTTCCCATTCTGCGTCCCCAGGGCGCAGGGGTGGATTCGAGACCAGCTTTCCCGAGACCCTGCGCGGTGTTCGCGCCGAACGGGAGGAGCCGCAGCGCGGCTCTGGGGAGGAGGCACGCCCCGTCAAGTCTTCGCGCGACGGGGACGAGGCTGAAAGCGTCCGGGAGTCGGCAGCTGGGCAGGAAGATGCGGCGACGCAGTCGGCCGAGGACTCGCCGATCGACGGCGTGTCCGAGACGACCGACGTCGACCCGGTGCCGGCGATCGTGATCATGGCTTCCGCGAAATCGACGGACGGATCGGCCGCGACCCAGGTCGTCACTTCTCCCGCCGTCGTCGAGGCTTCACCGACGAGCACGGCGGACGCTCCCGTACCAGCCGGTACGGAGTCCGCAGCGACCGGCGCTGCTCCGTCGGACGGTACGGTCGCCACGAAAGCACCGTCCACGGGAGCTGTGGACGAGGCAGCAGTACAGCGCGAATCGATCGGCGGTGCCGCTCGCGCGGGCCCGCAGGTGGTCGAAGGGGAAACGACCGCCGTCGGTGCCCGCGGGGCGACACCACCGACCGAAACGCCCACGCCGCCACTGGTTCAGCCCGAATCGCGACCCGCGGGAGCCACCAAGGCTCCGGGAGAGGGATGGTTCCACGCCTCGGAGCGGGCTCAGGCGGTCGCGGGGGATCGCGCGGCTTTCCACCTTCTCGAAGGCACCGGTAGTCCGGACGAGAATCGCGCCGTATCGCCGGTGGTTTCGGTCGGAGCGCCCCCGGGGCGGCCCACGGTGAGTTCCGGATCGGAGTCGGCCCCGGAGACGATCGCACCGCCCGTCGGTGGGACTGCGGTGCGCGTCGAGGGGAGCTCTCCCTCGACGGTCACCGCTGCGGAAGTCGTCCCAGCGGACGGCGAGCCGGCCGCCCTCGCGCGGCGGATCTACCGTCTTGTTCGGCGGGCTGTCGCTCGTGGCGACCACGAGCTGCGCGTCCGTCTCGATCCACCGCGCCTCGGTCGAGTCGACGTCGACCTGTCGGTCGAGCGGGACCGGATCGGGATCCGATTCACCGTAGACACAGCAGAAGTGCGGGATGCGCTGCGGAGCCATCTGGCCGAGCTGCACGATTCGCTCGGCGAACACGGCTTCAGCGCGGGTTCGGTCGAGATCGACCTGCGTCAGGACGGGGCCGATACCGGCGGGCACAGGGATGGACGCCGCTCCGGGACAGCGGTCGACGTCGCGGGAGAGGGTGCTGAGCCGGATCTTGCCGAGATTCGGCTGTGGCACCTCGGCCGAGCAGTCGATCTACGAGGATAAGGAGATGCCATGCCAAGTGTGCAAGGACTGAGCGGGCTCATCCCGCCGCCAACTTCGACTGGAAGCGGAGCGGGGATCCTCGATCAGGCGGACTTCCTCGAGATCATGATCGCCGAGATCGCGAACCAGGACCCGTTCGAGCCGCTCGACAACCGAGAGTTCCTCGGGCAGCTGACCCAGATGCAGACCCTGCAAGCGACGACCGCGCTGACCGAAGGGCTCGAGGCGATCGTACTCGGACAGCAGATCTCTTCGGCGGGTGGGTTGATCGGGCGTGCGGTCCGCGGGGTCGCCCCGAACGGGCTCGAGGTCGTGGGGACCGTCGATCGAGTGGTCGTCCAAGGGGGAGGCGTTCTCCTCGGAGTAGGCGAGCTGACTCTTCCCCTCGAGAGAGTGACCGAAGTGACGGAGAGCCCGACGACCGAGGATCCGGTCGCGGAGTGACCAATAGCCCCTTCGGGGGTGCGCCCACGGCCAAGGACTGGCCGCGGGTAGGACGCACGGCTGCGCACGGCAACGACTGAGAAGAAGGAGTGAGGGAGAGCATGGCTCTGATTCGTTCCCTCAACACCGCAGTCACCGGCCTCCGCGCACAGCAGTTTCGCGTCGAGGTGATCGGGAACAACATCGCAAATGTCGATACCACCGCCTTCAAGAGCGGACGAGTCGATTTCTCCACCATGATGAGTCAGATGCTCTCACACGGGGTCGCCCCGCAGGGGAACCTCGGTGGCATCGATCCGACTCAGATCGGGCACGGCGTCAGCGTGTCGAACAGCGTCGCCAACTTCTCACAGGGCCCGACCGAGGCGACCGGGGTGAACACCGACCTGGCGATCCAGGGGGATGGCTTCTTCATCCTCACGGATGGGCAGGGCGGGAGTGTCTTCACCCGTGACGGGAGCTTCACCATCAACCCCGCGAGTCTGCTGCACGACCCCGCGACCGGGTTCGTCGTGCAGGGGTGGGTCGCCGATCAGAACTTCCAGGTGAGCCCGGGTGGGGCGCTCTCGAACATCGAGATCCCGGTCGGTTCGCAGACGATCGCACGCGCCACCAACCTCGCGACCATCTCGGGCAACCTGAATTCGAGCGGGTCGATCGCGGACCAGGGGACCCAGCTCTTCTCCGACCGCTTGTACGACGACCGGTTCATCAATACGGACCTGGTGTCGTCGGAGAACCCCCTCGGACTCGCCCGCGCGACGACCGACACCCCCCTCCAGAATCTGGTACGGTCGCTCGGGGACTTCATCCGCTACGACGCGACCACGACCGGTACCGCCGGGACCGCAGCCCTCGTCTTCCCGGAACTTGCGAACCAGCCCTCCGGAGTCGCGATCCAGCTCACCGCGCTCAAGGGGGACCGCGACCTCCCGGCCGCCTCGTTCGTGGTCGGCGATCCTCCGCCGACCGGGGGGACGAACCTCGGCGACTTCATCGAATTCCTCGAGCGGAGCTTCGGGATCAACACCGGCGTCTGGAACGGCGCGGAGCAGACCCAGAACACGCTCTCCTTCAATCGTCTCGACCCGCAGACGGGAGAAGCGAGCAACGGAACCCTTTCGCTCGGAGTGAGCGGGGGTCCGGACGACACCGCGACCTTGACCAGCCTGATCGACCACCAAGCGAATTTCCGCGGGGTAGAGGCCGGAGATTTCGTCCGGTTCACCTCGGGGGGGGCGGCGGGGCAGATCGCTGAGGTCGTCTCGGTCGCCGCATCGGTGGTCGGCGGCCCCCTCGACACCTTGATGTTCCGTGGGGACGGATTCAACTCGCTCTCGATCGTGCCCACGATCGGAGATACCTACGCTGTCCACGCGGGAGCCGGGGTCGGCATCGCTGCGGATGTCGCTCTTTTCACGATCGATGGGGTCGCCGCGACCGTGACCGTCGGCGCGCCGACGACCACCGGAGGAGTGCGGTCCTTCACCGTAACCGACACTGCGGTCACCGACTTCGCATTCGATCACGGGCTCTCGGTCGACCAACGCATCGAATACCTCTCCGGAGGCGCAACCGTCTCCGGGTGGATCTCGGCGGTGGTCGGCGACACGATCACGATCAACTTCGATGCCACCCTCGCACAGGATCCCGACGCGGGGAGTTCCTTCACCGCGGTGGATCAAGCCGACGGCACGATTCAGATCGCAGGGAACGTCGGGACGGCGAACGACATCTCCAGCGTGGAGATCATCTCGGCCGGAGCCCGCATCTCCCTCTTCGATCAGCCTCCCGTGGTGCGCGCGGAAGGAGAGTCGGTGGTGCTGAACACGCTGGTGTTCGACTCGCTCGGCACTCCCCGACAGGTGCAGGTGACTCTGGTCTACGAGGCGAGTTCCCCGAACGGCCCGAACGTATGGCGTTACTTCGCCGAGAGCGTCGATGACGCGGACAGCGACCGCTTGGTCGGATCGGGGACGGTGCTCTTCGGATCGGACGGTCAGTTCCTGACGACGGGACAACCGAACGAGACGGTCACCATCGATCTCACCACCACCGCCGCCCAGGCGGGAGGAGTGGAGACGCCGTTCACCTTCGAGCTCGACTTCAGCCGACTGACCCAATTCGCAACGACCTCCTCCGAGGTGCAGCTCCGCAGCCAGGATGGCTTCGAGAGCGGCACGCTGAACGACTTCGCGATCGGAACCGACGGACTGATCACGGGGATCTTCTCGAACGGGCAGACCCGCTCACTCGGTCAAGTGGCGACGGCGCGCTTCGCGAACCCGAACGGCCTGACGGATGAAGGCGGGAACTTCTTCACGGTCGCCCCGAATTCGGGTGAGCCGCAGATCGGGATGGCGGGAACGTTCGGTCGAGGCGTGATCAGCGCGGGGTTCCTCGAGGAGTCGAACGTCGACCTCGCGCAGCAGTTCACCGACTTGGTGATCGGACAGCGGGCCTTCCAGGCGAATGCCCGAACGATCTCGGTGTCGGACGAGATGCTGCAGGAGCTCGTCAACCTGATCTAGCTTTGGCTTCGGACCGATGAACGCGATGCGCATGGAGCAGTGACGATGATTCGACTCACTCGGCTGAACGGATCGGAGTTCGTCCTGAACTGCGAACAGATCAAGTGTGTCGAGTGTACGCCGGACACGGTCGTGACCCTCCTGAACGGCGAGAAGGTCATGGTGAAGGAGCCGTCGGACGAGATCGTCGAGCGAGTGGTCGAGTACGGACGCCGCCTTCGAGCATTCGCGCTGGAGTAAGAGAGACGACCGTCGGCCCGCGGGAGCGCGAGCCGGTGAGTACGTCGCTCAGGGGACCTCGACACGGCCCTGAGTGAGCGCCCACTGCAGTGGACCTTTCGACCACTGAGCAGGCGGCGCGAGACTCGAGCGGGCAGAGGGGGCTGGGTGCCAGCCCCCTGAGAACAAGACGCAGGAGACGGTGATGGATCTCTCGACGATCATCGGACTGGTCGTGGGGCTCTCGCTGATCGCAGCCGCGATCGGCAGCAGCATCGGGTTCTTCATCGATGTCGGCTCGGTACTCATCGTGATCGGGGGAGCGTCCGCTGCCACCTTGATCAGCCTGCCCCTGCAGCGCGTACTCGGCACCCCCAAGGTAGTGCGGAACGCGTTCTTTGCGAAAAAATTGTCGAGTGCCGATCTCGTCTCCGAGATCGTGCGATTCGGCGAGATCGCCCGAAGAGATGGCATTCTGGCTCTCGAAGGGGTGCTCGGAGAGGTAGAGGATCCCTTCCTGGCGCGGGCGGTCCAACTCGCCGTCGACGGGAGCGACCCGGATGTGATCGCGGAGACCCTGGAGTCGGAGATGGAGAGCCTCGCAAGTCGCCATCTCAGCGGGAAGCAGATCCTCGACGCCGTCGGGAGGTACGCCCCCGCGTTCGGCATGATCGGGACCCTCATCGGTCTGGTGCTGATGCTGAACAACATGGACGATCCATCCAAGATCGCGCCGTCGATGGCTGTCGCGCTCCTGACCACCCTGTACGGCGCGATACTCGCGAACCTGATCGCACTCCCCCTTGCCGACAAGCTCGAACAGCGGACGAAGGAAGAGCTCGGGCGGATGGGGATCGTGTCGGAGGGAATCATCGCGATCCAGTCCGGAGACAACCCGAAGGTCGTCGAGCAGAAGCTCCAGATCTTCCTGCCACCGGCGGAGAGAGCGGTCGCATGAGCGCGAGGGAGAAGAAGAAGCAGCCGATCGTCGTCCAGATGGGGGCCCCCGAGTGGATGGTCACCTTCGGCGATCTGATGTCGCTGCTCCTGACCTTCTTCGTCCTGCTCTTCTCCATCTCCGAGGTCAAGGACCAGAAGATCTTCGACATGGTCGTCGCTTTCCGGAGCGAGTTCGAACTCGAGAGCGACGGCGACGGGGCGTTCCTCCTCGACTTCAGCGAGGTGGTGGAGCTTCTCAGTTCGCTCTCCAAGCAGATGCCGGACAAGGCGGAGGGGCAGATGGGGAAGACGAACGTTCGAATCGAGAATCCCTTCGGAGAGTTCGCCTCGATCCACCGGGTCAAGGAGGACTTCCACATCGATGTCGAAGGGGACGTGCTCTTCCCCGAGGGGTCGTCGGAGATCGGGGAGCAGGGTCGCGCGCTGCTCGGTGATCTCAGCAAGCGGCTGCGCGGCGGCTACAACCGAATTCGAGTGGTGGGGAGCGCAGCTCCGACCAACGCCGATACCGACGAAGTGCTCCTCGGTTTTCAACGCGCTCGTGCGGTCCAGGAGCTGCTGATCCTGGGGACGGATGGAGACGGCGTGGACGCGCGGAGGATCGAGATCGCCACTCGGGGTGCGTTCGACCCGCTGACGCTTCCGGAGTTGATCGATCCTCAGAAACGGGGGGTGCGTGATCGAGTGGTGATCATCCTGACCCCCGAAACGGTGGAGGAGATGTTCGAGGCCAAGAGCCCCCGGGCGAGCTTGGATCCGAAGGTGGAGGAAAAGTGATGCCGGACGACATTCCGATTGCTGGGGTCGACCTCGAAGCCGAACAGGTGATCGAAGAAGAGGCAGAGAAGCCGGTGAAGGTGAGGCGGGGCAAGCTCCGCCCTGCGTTCATGATCTTCGGGGCGATTCTCGTCGTCGAGGCGATCGTCCTCTTCATGGTCTTCACGAAGATCGGCGGCGGGACCCCCGAAGATCAGGTCGCTAGTGCCGACACGGGAGATGCTGCGATGAGCGGCCTCGACGAGGCGACCCTCCTAGAGATGAAGGACTGGGGGGTGCTCGACATCGGGGACGTCAGCATCTTCGAGAACTCGATCGACCAGCCCGGCCGCAGCGTCGAAACCACGATCGTCGGTCTGCAGGTCGCGATCTCCAAGCAGGCGTGGGTTCACGTGCAGAAGATCTTCAGCGAGAACCCCGATGCCGAGAAATTGATCGTGATGGACCTGCGCGACCACGTGCGCAAGTTCATGTCGATGAGCGGCGGAGAGGACCTGTCCCACCGCCAGGAGGTTCTCGACGATGACCTCCTGCGGTACCTCCTCGAGCTCAAGCGCGATTCGGTGGGGGGGCTGAGCAGCCACATCACCACCGTGGGGTACGAAAAAGTGAAGTCGGTCCTCCGATAGGAGCCAGTGATGACCGGAGAGAACGACCCGAAACCAGAGCTAGCCGTGGTTCCCGACGAGACGCCGACGGTTCCTTCGACCGGAGGGCCTCCTGCGGCGCCGGACGAGGACTCGATTCGTCGCGAGCTCGGTATCGGGGGCGGACCTGCGACGATCGATCCCGATGACGTCGAGCAGCTCCTGCGCGGAGCTCTCGAGGGGTACGGCCAGGTCCTCGCCGCGGCGGACGGCGATGGGGGAGAAGGGGAAGACTCCCCGATGACAGGGCGGATCCCCGCGACCGGCGCCGCGCTGATCGATCAGAACCTCGAGCTGCTCCGCGATGTGCATCTGCAAGTCAAGGTCGAGCTCGGCCGAGGGAGGATGTACCTCAAGGACATCCTCCGTCTCGGGCAGGGTTCCGTCGTCGAGCTCGAGCGGCTCGCCGGGGACCCACTCGACATCTATGTCAACGACAAGGTGATCGCGCGCGGCGAGGTCCTCGTTCTCAACGAGAACTTCTGCATCCGCATCACCCAGGTCTTCCATCCGGAGGAGCTGCACCAAGGGACGTGATCGAGAGGGGAGAGGGGAATGGAGAGGGGAACGGAGCCACGCCGAGCGGCGGGGGTGCTTCGTGCCCGGGAACGAACTCGCTTCCGAGGAAGCGTGATCGCGCTCGGTCGTGCACGCCTGACGGCTCGTTTCACACGAGGAGGAACACGTTTCCGGCAGAGTGGGCTCGTCCTCGTGCTCGCGGTTCTCGCGCTATGGCCCACACTGGCCTCGGCACAGGGTGCCGATGGGCCGGAGAGATCTCTCGATCAGGTCGGCGGGATCGAGTCGGGTGGAGAATCCGTCGACGGGGGAGCGGATCTCCGCCGGGAACGAGAGCGTCCTTGGCGGGGGAACCAGGCCAGCGGTGAGGCACGCGGGTCGTTCGGAAAGCGTTACCTGAAGACACTGGGCTGGTTGGTGCTCGTCGTCGCGCTGGCGGTGGGGAGCGTCTTCCTGCTGCGTCGCATCGTGCCCGGGAGCATCCACCCTCAGAACCGCAATCTGGTGCAGGTCATCGGTCGGGGCGCGCTCGGCCCGAAGCACCAGGTGGTCGTGACCCGAATCGGGGAGCGCATCCTGATCCTGGGGCTGACCCCCGACTCGATCGTGCAGCTCGGCGAGGTCGACGACCCGCGCGAGGCGATCCGGATGACCCCCTCCGAGGAGACCTTCGCGGATCGGATCACCATCAGCGAGGCCGCATACCGCGAGGAGGACGCCGTCTCGGGGGATCTCGACGACTCGAGCCTCGCCCCGTACCGCCGCGAGATCGATCGACTGCGCGGGATGGTCGAACTCTGGCAGGGCCAAGATCGCACCAAAGTCGAGCGGGGGAGCGCATGAACGGCGCCGCCGCCGCTCGGCCGCGCCGCCGCCTCCTCTGCCCCGCTCTCGTCGCGATCGCGGTGCTCCTTCCGTCCCTGCTCCGGGCGGCAGAAGGGGATGACCTGATCTCGCGGGCGCTCTCGGGGTCACCGGAGGACCTGTCGGTGTCGCTCCGCATCGTCGTGCTGATGACCGTCCTGACCATCGCGCCCGCGATCCTACTCCTGACCACGAGTTTCACTCGGATCATCATCGTGCTCGGATTCGTCCGGCGTGCCCTCGGCACCCAGGAGGTTCCTCCGAACCAGGTGATCGTCGGGCTCGGCCTGATCCTCACGTTCGCGGTGATGGCTCCGACCTGGACGGACATCTACTCGAACGCGATCGTCCCCTACATGGAGAACGGGGGCGACGGGAAGGAAGCGCTCGACTACTCGGTCGGGCGGATTCGTGAGTTCATGGTCCCGCACATCGACCAGGACGACCTGTTGCTGATGACGGAGATCTCGGCTCCCGACCTGCTCACCCAGTACGCCGTGTCGACCGACGATCTGCCGGCCGGGTTCGTCGATGCGGTTCCCACCTCTGCGTTGGTTCCCGCGTTCGTGCTCAGCGAGCTGAAGCGCGCGTTCGAGATGGGTTTCCTGATCTATCTCCCCTTCGTCGTGATCGACATGGTGGTCGCCTCGGTGCTGATCTCGATGGGGATGATGATGCTCCCACCGGTCATCGTCTCGCTCCCCTTCAAGATCCTGATCTTCGTGCTCGTCGACGGGTGGGGGAAGATCGTCGAGCAGCTGATGTTCAGCTTCCAGGTGTCGGTGTAGTCGCCCGCTCGAGTTCTCTGAGGGAGGGGATGGATGGATCCGTTCGACTGGGTGATCGAGGTCTCGCAGAGCGCGTTGTGGGCGACACTCAAATTGTCGCTCCCCCTGCTCCTCGTCGGGCTCGTGGTCGGTCTCGCGGTCAGCGTGTTCCAGGCGGTCACGCAGATCCAGGACCAGACCCTCACCTTCGTTCCGAAGATCGTCGCGGTCGTGTTGACGCTCCTGGTACTCCTCCCGCTCCTTCTCCACTGGGCGGTCGAGTACACCTGGGAGACCTTCGACCAACTGCGCGTGGTCTGGGGGGGATAGCTCCTTGATCGGGTGGCCGCTCGAGACTGCGGAGGCGATGGCCTCGTTCCTCCTGGTGTTCTTCAGGATCACCGGGGCGATGCTGTCGGCACCCCTCTTCTCGAACCGGAGTTTCCCGGTCCCTCTCCGGCTGTGGCTCGCGGTCATGCTCGCACTGCTGATGTTTCCGCTCGAGTGGGGACGGCTCGAGCCCGGCGCGATGTCACGTCTTCTCGAGAACGAGTTCGCGGCGGCACTGACGGTGGCTTCCGAGATCGCGGTCGGTTGGACGATCGGTTGGATCGCCTCGGTGATGGTCTTCGCCGCCCAGCTCACCGGACACATCCTCGGGCAGGAGATCGGATTCAGCATCGGTGAGGTGTTCGACCCCGTCAGCGAAGGACAGAGCGCGATCGTCACCCAGCTCTTCTTCACCTTGGCCCTCGTCGGGTTCGTGCTGCTCGGTGGGCCCCAGATGCTCGTCCACACGATCCACCAATCCTTCGCGGTGCTTCCCCCCGGCGGGGTCGTCGCCGCCGCGGGGCTCGCCCCTGGGAGCGGGTTGTTCGATCCTTCGATGCTGGTTCGAGATGCGGGGGGAGATCTGTTTAGTTCCGGAGTGGTCCTCGCGCTACCGGGGATGGTCGGATTGATGCTCGCGACTGCAGCGATGGCGATCCTCGCCCGGGCGGTGCCGGAGATGAACGTCTTCATTCTCGGGTTCACCATTCGCATCATGCTCGGACTCTTCACCACCTGGTTGGTCCTCCCCTTCATCGGGGACGCATTCGAGGCCTACCTGGGGGTCACTCGAGAGATGCTCGAGGGCCTCCTGCTGTCGTGGGGAGGGTGATGCGCCGTGGCGGATGAGCTCGACAGCGGCGAAAAGACCGAACCGGCCACCCCGCGGAAGCGGCAGGAGGCGAGGGAGAAGGGGCAGGTCGCGCGCAGCGGAGATCTGAACACCGCGATCGTGTTGCTCGCCGGCGCCCTGATGCTGTACTTCCTCTCCGGCACCCTCGCGACGGGGCTCTCGGGCATGATGGTCAACACCTGGGGGGGGATTTCCCGCGGGAGCATGGACATCGACTCGGTGATCGTCAGCGGGAAGTCAGGACTCCTCGGCATCCTCGCCCTTCTCGCACCGTTCGCGGCCGGACTCGTCGCCGTTTCGTTCCTCGCGAACGTGATGCAGGTGGGGTTCCGGGTCAGCTGGAAGCCGCTCGAACTCGACCTCACGAAACTCGATCCGGTGCGCGGGGCGAAGCGGATCGTCTCGCGGCGGGGACTGATCCGGCTCATCTTCGGCCTGGTGAAGCTCACCATCGTCGGATGGATCCTCTACGACGGTTACTGCACGCTGCTCCTCGAGCCGAACGACCGACAACTCGCGGGGCTTCTGAGCTCCACCGTCCCGGGGGCGTGGGACTACTCGGTCGCCGAGCTCCTCCGGGTCGCCTTGCGCGCTGGGATCGCACTGCTCGTGCTCGCGATCCTCGACTTCGGATTCCAGCGCTTTCAGCACGAAGTCGATCTGCGGATGACGAAGCAAGAAGTCCGGGAGGAGATGAAGCGCCTCGAGGGAGATCCGAAGGTGAAAGAGCGTCGTCGTCGGATCCAGCATCGGCTCGCACTTCAGCGGATGATGCAGGATGTCCCGACCGCCGATGTGGTCGTCACCAACCCGACCCACTACGCATGCGCACTGCGCTACGACGAGGAGTCGATGGTCGCCCCCCGGCTCGTCGCCAAGGGTCAGGACCACCTCGCCCACCGGATCCGCGAGCTCGCAGTCGCGCACGGAGTCCCCATCGTCGAGGAGCCATCTCTCGCGCGTTCGATCCACCGATCGACCGAGATCGGCGAGGAAATCCCCCCCGACCTCTATCAACCGGTCGCCGAGGTCCTCTCCTATGTCTACCGAACCGGCGGCCGATCCCAGGCCCTGGCGGGGAGGAGTGACCGATGAACGATCGTGTTGCGGCCTGGATCGGACCGATCGGTAGGAACCGCGATCTGGTCCTGGTCTTCGCCCTGATCGGCATCTTGGTAGCGATCATCGTGCCGATGCCGACGTCGGTGATGGATGTGCTCCTCTCGGTGAACATCACCTTCTCGGTCCTGATCCTCCTGACGACGATCTACGTCAAGCAAGCCCTCGACTTCTCCGTGTTCCCGTCACTCCTCCTCATCACCACCCTCTACCGGCTCGCGCTCAACATCGCCTCCACCCGACTGATCCTGAGCGAAGCTGGCACCGAGAAGACGCATGCCGCGGGGCAGGTGATCCACGTCTTCGGGGGGGTCGTGACCGGATCGAATCCGGTGGTCGGGTTCATCATCTTCGTGGTGCTCGTGGTGATCCAATTCGTCGTGATCACCAAGGGTGCCTCGCGCATCGCCGAAGTTGCCGCCCGGTTCACGCTCGACAAGATGCCGGGGCAGCAGCTCTCGATCGACGCCGACCTCAACGCGGGGATGATCGACGAGCAGACCGCGAAGGTCCGTCGTGACCGGATCAACCAAGAGGCGGACTTCTACGGCGCGATGGACGGTGCGAGCAAGTTCGTGCGTGGCGATGCGATCGCGGGGATCGTCATCACTCTGATCAACATCGTCGGCGGTCTGGTGATCGGCATGACGATGAACGGGTGGGGATTCGGGGAGTCGATCGAGACCTTCACCCTGCTGACGATCGGGGACGGCCTCGTCAGTCAGATCCCGGCGCTCGTCATCTCGATCTCGGCGGGCCTGATCGTCACCCGCAGCTCCACCCCCTCGAACCTCGGGGCGGATCTGGTATCCCAGCTCTTCTCCAATCAACGGGCGATCGTCATCACTGCGATCTTCCTGCTCCTCCTCGTGCCGGTGGGACTCCCCTGGTGGGTGCTCCTCCTCGGTGCGTTGATCCTCAGCGCCATCGCCTGGTCGATGCGCCAGGAAGAGGGGCGGATCGCCCTCGAGCGTGAGGAGGAAGGAGCTGCGCCGTCGACGACCGCTCCCGATCCACGGAGCGTGGCCCTCCCGGTGGTCGATCCACTCGAACTGGAGGTCGGGTACGGGCTCGTCACCTTCGTGGATCCCGGGGATGGAGGAGGACTGCTCCACCGCGTCTCCCTGATCCGAGAACAGCTCGCGGGGGAACTCGGCCTGGTCATCCCGCCGGTGCGGATCCGCGACAACATGCAGCTCAAACCGGGGGACTATCAGATCAAGTTGCGGGGCGAGACGATCGGGAAGGGGACGGTACTCCTCGACCATTGGCTCGCGATGGACTCGGGACTCGGGCTCGAGCCCATCGATGGGGTCCCGACCCGGGAGCCTGCGTTCGGCATCGAGGCCCAGTGGATCCGCGAAGAGCACAAGGGGCGGGCGGAGGCGCTCGGCTACACCGTGGTCGACCTGGTCAGCGTCCTCGCTACCCATCTGACCGAACTTATCCGCGAACACGCCTCCGAGCTTCTGACCCGGGAGGAGGTCAACCGACTCGTCGAGCGAACCCAGGAGGAATCGCCGGCGGTGGTCAAGGAAGTGGTTCCGGACCTCCTCAAGGTCGGGCAGGTGCAGAAGGTCCTCCAGACCCTCCTGCGCGAGAAAGTGCCGATTCGCGACCTCGAGGCGATTCTCGAGGCCCTCGCCGACTGGGCGCCGCGAACCCAGGATCCGGAGGTGTTGACCGAATACGTCCGCCATGCGCTCGCGCGGACGATCTGTCGCCAGCACACAGAATCGGACGGACGACTGCATGTGATCACCCTAGACCCGCAGCTCGAGGAGTACATCGGCGCCGCCGTCGAACACGGCGAGCGGGGGAGTTTCCTGCGGCTGAGCCCGGAGATGGCGGAACCGATCACTCGATCGGTCACCCGCGTGCTCGAGCGATTGGTCGGCGGCGGGCACCCCCCTGTGGTGCTCACGTCCCCGCCAATTCGCCTCCAGGTGCGACGTCTGCTCGAAAACGCGGTGCCCGGGGTCGTGGTTCTCTCGTACAATGAGGTCGCTCGCGGAGTCGCTGTCGAATCCGCGGGTGTCGCCCGGGTGGACTGATGGTGTTCACTCCGTGGGGGACGAGTCCCGCCTCCGAGCGCGAGGTGGGGACCGGGGAAGAGGGAGAGACGCGCGTGACCGACGGCCTCGACCGAGGCGATCGGCGCGACCGAGGACCGTTCCGGGGAACCGGTTGGACCGGCCCCGACGGTACCGGTCCATCCGAAGTGGACCCGCCGGAGAGCGGCTACCCCTCCGTGGAGGGATCACCCGCCGGCGAGGGCCAGAGATCTCTCTCTAGAGAGAGCCGGGCTTCTCACCCCGGAGAGGGCTTGGGTCTCGTCCGCGTCGAGGCCACCACCTACAGCGAGGCGCTCCGCGACATTCGGACTCGCTATGGCGATGCGGTCCGAATCGTCCACACCCGCGTCATCCGTCGTAAGGGAATGCTCGGCGTTCTCGGTGCGACCGGCGTCGAGGTGTACGTCACCGGACGGAGCGAGTACGAGGAGTGGCGTCGCCGCCCGCCGGAGGAGTTCGCGGAGGGCAACGCTTCGGGACCGGCGCAGTCACCAGCACCCGCTCCGCCGCCACGCCGCATCGAGCCTTCGCACTGGACATCCTCCACGCGCCAGAGTCCGCAAGCCCCGGGCGATTTCGGACGAGCGTCGGATCCGCCCGAAGTTCTCGCCGCGCTCGAGCGCCTCTCTCAGAGGATCGGGCACGTGATGGCCGAGCGTGCCCATCGAGCGAACTCTGCGATCGGGGCTGCCCCGCCGAAGACCCCACCTTCTTCGGTGGAGGCATCGAGGGCACGCCCCGCAACTCCAGCCGTGATTCCCACCGGCCCCCTCGCCGGGATGCCCACGAGCGCGGGAGCACCCCACGGAAACCACCCCGTCGTCATCGCGGCGAAGCGATTGCTCGAGGAGGGGGGATTCTCTCCGTCGATCTCTTCCGAGTTGCTCTCGAAACTGTCGCGCCGGCAACTCCCGACCCTCTCGGGAGAAGTGCGGGAGTGCCGCGAGCTTGCCCGATTGCAGCTTCGGGAACTCGTGCGCCCGAAACTCCCCCCGGCGCGCCCGATCCCACGTCCCTCGACTTCGGGTCGGCGGCGCGTCGTGGCCCTCGTCGGTCCGACCGGGGTCGGAAAGACGACGACCCTCGCGAAGCTCGGAGCGCTCTTCCGGATCCGGGAACAGGCGCGCGTCGCGTTCATCACCCTCGACACCTACAGAATCGGAGCCGTCGACCAGTTGCGCCGCTACGCGGACATCATCCAAGTGCCACTCGAGGTCGTCTCGGCGGGAAGCGGACTTCCCGAAGCGCTCGAGCGGGTTCGCGAGGCCGACCTCGTCCTCGTCGATACCGCCGGCCGTAGCCAGAAGGACGCGGATCGGATCGGTGAGCTCCGCGAGATGCTCGGAGGGGTCGCCGATCTCGAAGTGCACCTCTGTCTCGCCCTCAGCGCCGCCCCCGAAGCGATCATCGCCGCCGCGGAGAACTTCCGTTCGGTCGGCTACAGCCGGATTCTCATCACGAAGCTCGATGAGGCCTACCGACACGGAGTCCTCCTCGATCTCTTCGCCACCGCGATGACCCCAATCAGCTACGTCACATGCGGGCAGGAGGTCCCCGACGATATCGGCCCTGCCACGCCGGAGCGCCTCGAAGACCTGCTCCTGGGAGAGTCGTGATGGATCAGGCGAGTAAGCTCCGACAGTTGGTGCGGCAGGAGAACGGGTCCCCGGGACGGCGGGCCCGCGTGATCGCCGTCACCAGTGGCAAGGGAGGGGTCGGCAAGAGCAATCTGTCGGTGTCGCTCTCTCTCGCCGCGGCTTCGATGGGGCGCGATGTGGTGCTCATCGACTGCGATCTCGGGCTGGCGAACGTCGACGTGCTTCTCGACCTCCAGGTGAGACACAATCTGTCCCACTTGGTCAGCGGCGAGGTTGGTCTGAATGACGTGCTGATCCCGGCTCCCGGTGGTCTGCGAGTGCTCCCGGGAGCGGCGGGGGTAAGCCAGATGGCGGACCTCTCCGACGTCGAGCAGCGGATCCTCTTCGACGCGCTCGAGACGTTGGTCGGGAGCACTGAGCTGATCGTCCTCGACACCGGGGCAGGAATCTCCCGCCGGGTCGTGGAGTTCTGCCTCGCCAGCGGTGAGGTGGTCGTGGTCACGACTCCTGAACCGACCGCGATCGCCGACGCGTACGCGATGATCAAGGTCCTCGGGCAGTCCGATCCGAGTCTTCGGATCTGGCTCATCGTCAACATGGCGAACCACCGTGGGGAGGCGGAGCAGATCCTCGAACGGATCATGCTTCTCACCCGCCGGTTCATGGGACTCGAGGTGGAGCGGGCCGGATATGTGCTCTCCGACCCGCGGGTCCCGCACGCGGTGCGGCGACGGCTTCCCTTCTCCCTGGCCTATCCGAGTTGCCACGCCGCGGTGTGTGTCGCCGAGGTAGCGCGCACCCTCGGCTTCGGCCACTCCCGCGAGGTCGGGGGCGGGGAGGGCTTCCTCCGCCGCATGCGGACGCTTTGGTCCGGGACCGACCGGGTGACGACCGGAGGGCCGCCGCGATGAGAAGTGCTGCAATCTTTGCGATGTTCGGCTTTGTCGCGGCGCTGGTACAGGCGCTCGGACAGGAGCAATCCCTCGACGAGACCCTCCGCTCCGGATTCGGCTGGGCGATCGGTTTCGGGGTGTTGGGGTGGG
This sequence comes from Planctomycetota bacterium, assembly GCA_032128395.1. Taxonomy (GTDB): domain Bacteria; phylum Planctomycetota; class UBA8108; order UBA1146; family UBA1146; genus JAQBGV01. The sequence continues at coordinate 65,398 of JAQBGV010000237.1, forward strand.
GAATCGGCCGGGTGGCCCGGGCGATCGCCAGGGAGGCACTTCCTCGAAAGCCGACGGGGAGAGGTGCCATTCCGACCGAAGAAGGAAACATGGAACGAGCCTGGGTTCGACCGAACTCCAGACTGGGGGAGATCACGCCGCCCCCTGATGGATCCGGAAGCCGCAAGCGAGAGCAAGACACACAAGCGGTCTGACGCGGCAGCGCCTAGGTGATGGGAGGTCCACTTGCCGGTTCGTACGAAGAAGACGGGGAAGAAGTTCGATTCGACGAAGCATCGTCTTTACAGGAAGACGCGGATCGATGATCCCGAACTCGAAGCCGTTTGGCTCGAGTACAAGGATCACGGGGGTGAGGCGCTCCGAAATCGCCTGGTCGAACAGTACCTCGCACTGGTGCGGTACATCGCGGAGCGGATCCTGATCAAGCTTCCGCAGAACGTCGAGGTGGAGGACCTCTACAGCGCCGGGATCTTTGGGTTGATGGATGCGATCGATGGGTACGATCTCGAGCGGGGAGTGAAGTTCGAGACCTACTGCACGACGCGGATCCGCGGGGCGATCCTCGACTCGCTCCGTGCCCTCGACTGGGTCCCCCGGATCGTTCGCAACAAGGCTCATCGGATCGACGCCACCTGGCGCACGCTCGAGGTCGAGCTCGGGAGGACTCCGACCGATCTCGAGATGGCCGAGCATCTCGAACTCTCCCTCGATGAGTACGAGGGGATGCTCCGCGAGGCGAGCGCGGTGACGATGGTGTCGCTCACCGAGCAGTCCTCCGACGACGGGGACTCGAAGTCGCTCCGCAAGATCGACATCCTCGAGGACAAGCGCGGAGTTCTCCCCGAGGACGAGGTCCTCAAGAAGGAGATCACCGAGTTCATCACGAAGTATCTCTCCCGCAAGGAGCGGTTGATCGTGGTCCTCTACTACTTCGAGGACCTGACGATGCGCGAGATCGGCTCGGCCCTCGACCTCTCGGAATCGCGGGTCTGCCAGCTGCACTCGAGAATCGTGATGCGGCTCCGGAACCAGCTCAGCAAATATCAGGGCGACCTGGTCCGCGAGTAGGATGGGGGGGGACCGCCGATGGCGGTCCGTCTGCCGCACTTCGGGGTGGAACTCGATCCTCGATGACCCCATGAGGGGTCACCTGCGGTCGAGTTCCGCCCCGAAACACTCGGGCGGTCCACCCTCGACGCTCTGGATGCGGGAAACCCGACCATCCGGCTAGAATCACCCCATGGATCACTTCGAATACCGCGGCGGCGAGCTGTTCTGCGATGGCGTTTCCGCCGCCGAGCTCATCGAGCACTACGGCACACCGCTCTACGTCTACTCCGCAGAGACGATCCGGCACCACTTCCGACAGGTCGATGAGGCCTTTACCGCGGTCGGCCTCCCGCCGCTGATCTGCTACTCCGTCAAGGCCTGCTCGAACTTGTCGATCCTGAGACTCCTCGAGGAATCGGGGTCGGGGTTCGACGTCGTGTCCGGCGGTGAGCTCCGTCGCGTCCTCGAGGCGGGGGGGGATCCAGGGAAGATCGTCTACGCCGGGGTGGGGAAGACCGAGGACGAGATCGCGCTCGCGCTCGAGACGGAGATCCGACTCTTCAACGTGGAGGCACCGAGCGAACTGCCGCGGATCGCCAGGCTCGCGCGGCAGCACGGCCGGCGCGCAGAAGTGGCGCTGCGCCTCAACCCGGACGTCGACCCCGGGACCCACCGCTACATCACGACCGGCAAGCGCGAGAACAAGTTCGGGATCGATCGTGCCCGCGCCCACGCGCTGCTCTCGGATGTCGAAGGACTCGACGGGATCGAGGTGACGGGGATCCACGTCCACCTCGGATCACAGATCACTGACGTCACGCCGTACGTCCGCGGCGTCGAGACGGTGCTCGAGTTCATCGACTCGATCCCGGGACTTGCGGACCGGGTGAGGAGCCTCGACCTGGGGGGCGGCTTCGGGATCCACTACCGAGAACAGGAGGGCCTCCCCGCCCGGCAGTTCGCGGACGCGCTCGCCCCGCTCCTCTGCGAACGAGGATTCGATCTCATTCTCGAGCCGGGACGATTCATCGTCGGCAACGCGGGGATCCTCCTCACCCGAGTGATCACCGCGAAACAAGCAGGGGAGCGCGCGTTCGCGATCTGCGATGCGGGGATGAACGACCTCCTCCGCCCCGCGCTGTACGACTCCTACCACCGAATCGAACCGATCGTCGAGCGCCCCGGCGCGCCGCTCGTGCAGACCGATGTGGTCGGTCCGATCTGCGAGTCGGGGGACTTCCTCGGCCTGGAGAGGGAATTGCCAGCGCTGGTCGAGGGGGAGTCCCTGGCGATCTTCGGCGCCGGCGCGTACGCGTTCTCGATGTCGAGCAATTACAACACGCGCCCCCGGGCCGCCGAGATCCTCGTCGAGGGGTCGACGCACCGATTGATCCGGCGGCGGGAAACCTACGACGACCTGATCGGCCCGGAGCGGGAGATCTGAGCTTGGGTGTTCGCTGACCCCGCGTCGGGAGGGCGGCGGGCCGGGCAAGGGCGGGACGGGCACGCTCTCGATCGATGGAAAACGCGCCGGCGGCTCCCGCCGGCGCCTGTCCCCGGTCGTGTGGGGTGGAGCCGACACCTCCCGCCGAGCGAGGCGCGCTCCGTTCAGGAGACGCGGCCGCGCGCGGAGGTTCCGGACCTCGCGAACGCTCGCTGTCCCCGGTGGATGAACCGGAGCAGCGAGTGGTGGGTCGAGACCGCGCCCGCCCAGGGGTAGGCGCGCAGCCTGTACTTCGCGGCGACCCGTTCGACTTCGCGGGAGAGTTCCTCGCGCTCGCGTCGGGTAATTGCCACCTCGATCTCGTCGTAGAGCGGATAGAGGCCGAGGTCGTCCCCCTCCGCGAGGCGGATGTTCGTCACGCCGAACGCCGTGGGGTCTTGCGCGATCGGCGAGCCCGCCTGCAGTCCGAACTCCCCGATGATGAAGAGGTCGACGGCGTCGCGTTCGCGACCGAGCCAGTCCACCGTCTCGAGCGCCTCCGCGAGCGACTCCCCCGGATGTCCGGTGAAGGTCATCCACTCCGTCGCGACCCCCGCGTCGTGGAAACGGCGGTTCACGAGCTCCATCGTCTCGCGGTCGCACCCCTTTCGCATCGCGCGGAGCACGCGGTCGCTCCCGCTCTCGATTCCGAACGCCGCCGCGCGCAGCCCCGAGCGGTGGAGGAGCTCGCAGCGCTCCGCGGTGTAGCTCCCGTCGAGCTTCAGATCGCACGACCAGCGGATCTTGAGACCGCGGCCGAGGAGCGCCTCGGCGAAGCGCGCCGCGTACGAAGGGGAGAGCACGTCGCAGGAGATGTAGAAGTTCTTCACGCCGTGGCGCTGGGAGAGTCGCTTCAGGTCGGCGGCAGCGCGGTCCGGCGGCACCTCGCGATAGCGCGCGGTCGAGGTCTCCGCGAGACCGTAGTAGCAGAACGAGCAGCGCCCCCAGTAGCAGCCGCGGGTCGGCGCGTAGAGGAGGGTGCGCGACGGCGCGAGATAGCGGTCGAGGTCGAGGTCGCCGTAGTCGGGGGCGGCCGCCTCGCGCAGGTCGAGGAGCGCGCGCGGCCCCTCGACGAGTTCCCCCGCAGCGGTCTTCCTGAGGAGGTGCGGCACCGTGGCGAGGAGGCGCTCTCGCTCCTCGCGCGGCGCGTCGGTGAGTGTGGGGAAGAGCGGCAACAGCGCTTCGAGGGTCGGTTCCCCCTCGTAGAGACCGATCCCGTCGACCGCATCGAGCAGGCGGCGGCGGCGGTCGTCGTCCATGTGCACGACTGCCTGGTGCAGACACGGGCCGCCGAGCGTGATGAACGCCCCCGGGGCGAGCACGCGCAACAGCGCGGCGAGCGCGAAGGCCTCTGCGACCTGGCTCGGGAAGATGATCGAGATGCCGATGAACTCGACTCCGTCGAGGGAGACGCGCCTCGACGCCGCGTCGTCATCCCAGTCGCCGTACGTCCCTTCCGCGCCCGCGAAGTGGTCGCGGTAGAAGCGGAGGAAGGGGCTGCGCTCCTCGCTCACGTACTCAGCGAGAGCGGCGAGGCTCCACGGCGCGCCCTCCCTGTCTGCGCGATTGAAGCCGTAGGAGTACGGGGCGTTCGCGGCGGAGAGCGCGGTGAAGGCCGCCTCGACCCGCTGGGTCGCCGCGGTGTAGCGGACGGGGTCGAAGAATCGCTCCGGGTCGCGGAGCACTGCGAGCGGGTCGTTCTCCGTGTCGAGCGAGTCGATGAGGTCGTCGATCCCCGTGCGCGCCGACGCGAGGACGCGAGCCTCATCGCGCCGCGCCCGGTGTGCCATGCGTCGCATCTCGTCGATGAGACGCTCGAGGGTGCTGCGGGAGAGGAGGTAGTGCGTCGCCTCGACATTCAGATCGACGACCCTCGCGTCGAGACCGCGCGCCCGCAGGTGTCCCTTGAGCGTCGGAAGACTCAGGTACGGCTGCGTCGGGTCTGCGAGCGGCGGGTGGAGGAGGAGCGCGCGGGCGCGCGAAGCGGCGGGGGACATCGGTCTCACTTCCTGGGGAGCGCGTCCGCGGGGGGGCGCGTCACTCGTGCATGCGTCTCGAGGACGATGCCGTACTTCTCGATCCGGTGACGCACGGCATCGCGCGACACGCCGAGGACCCGCGCCGCGAGGCTCTGGTTCCCTTCGCTCATCTCGAGGGCCCTGACCAGCGCCTCCACCTCGATCCGGTCGAACCGCAGCTCCATCTCCGGGTGCTTTGCCGTGGCGGGAGAGGTCGTGACCGCCACCGGCGCCGACGATGCGAGGCCCGAGCGCTCGCCGAGGAGCAGCATCTCGGGGAGCACGACCGGGCCATCCTCGAGGAGCACCACCCGCTCGATCGCGTTTCGGAGCTCGCGGATGTTCCCCGGCCACGAATGCGCGGCGAGCTTCCGCTTCGCGTCCGCGTGGAAGCCATCGAAGCGCTTGTGGAGACGCCGAGCGTGGAGCCTGAGGAAGTGGTCGGCGAGGAGCGGGATGTCCTCGCTCCGGTCCCGGAGCGGTGCGACCCAGATCGGCACCACCTTCAGGCGGTAGTAGAGGTCGGTGCGGAACGCGCCCGACTCGACGGCCGCAGGAAGGTCGACGTTCGTCCCCGCGATGACGAGCACGTCGATGTCGATGCTCTTCGTCCCGCCGAGGTGGCGCAGCGACCGCTCCTCGAGGAAACGGAGGAACTTCGCCTGGAGGCCGCTCCCCATCTCGGCGACCTCGTCGAGGTAGACGGTGCCGCGGTGAGCGATCTCGATGAGGCCGCGCTTTGTGCGCTTCGCGTCGGTGAAGGCCCCCGCCTCGTGGCCGAAGAGCTCCGACTCGAGGAGGGTCTCGGGGATCGCCGAGCAGTTGATCGGTACGAAGGGGGCCGCGCGGCGCGAGCTCTCGGCGTGGATGGAACGCGCGACGAGGTCCTTGCCGGTCCCGGACTCCCCCTGGAGGAGTACGGTCGTGGCAGCGCTCCGGGCGACCCTGTTCACCAGGTCGCGCAGGCGCTCCGCCTCGGCGCCCTTCCCGATGATCATCGCCGACGCGTCGTGCGCCGGCGCAAGCACCGGGGGGACGGGGTCGTGCCGATCGACATCGTCGCGGACCGCCTCGTGCTCGAGGAGGAGAGCGCGGCGAGCCGCCTCCACGATCCGCGTCGCGACCCGTTCGAGGTCGGTCTCCGCGGTGTACTCGCACGCGCCGGCGCGCATCGCCTCGACCGCGGCGCGAGCGGTGTCCTCGGAGCCGAGGAACACGACCGCCGCGTCCGGCCTCCGCTCGTGAACGCGGGCGATGAGGGAGCGGAGTTCTCCCGGCGCGAGCGCGGGGACGGAGAGGATCGCGACATCCGCCGGTGCGGTGGATGCGGCCTCCGCCGAATTCTCCCCGTCGAGGAGGAGGACGGCGAGATCGCGATCCTCGAGAGTCCGCCGCAGGCGGGGGAGAGAGAGCCCGGACGCGGCTCCCACGACGACCGTCGCGCTCACCATGATCACCTCCACGGGATCGCGGGCTCGCCCACGGACCGGGGATTGTCCCACAACTCGGGGTCGAGGCCACAGATTGTGGGTCAGCGGTCGGAGCGGTCCTGTGGAAGGCATCCCCCCCGGGGATGGCGACTTCCGGCTTCCTTCCCGACCCCCGGCACGACGATTGCGCGTAACGGGGCGGGAACTCCACTACCGAGAGTCGTCGCGACGGCCGGAGCGAGAAGCGGGCGAGGGGCCCGCACCACTCCGGCGAGCGCACGGCTCGTGGAGTCACCCGAGAAGGAGAGACGCATGAAAGTCATCGCTCGCATTTTCGCGGGGATCGTCCTGATGCTCGCCACGGCCGGCCTCGCTTCCGCCCAGGTGGGTGGCAACAGCACCGGCAAGGACGAGAAGTCGATGAAGAAGTCGGCCCAGAAGCCGCACGTCATCGCGACCGCCACCGGCCTCGACGAGGCGAACTCGCCGAAGGTCGAAGAGCTCCTCAAGGCGCTCCAGTACAAGAACGCCGAGGGGAAGTCGGTCCCGGCGGTCTCCCACGTCGCCTCCGACCTCGAGAAGCACGCGCTCCAGGTCACCGTCGCCCCGGGGTGCTCGCTGAAGCTCTCCGAGATCGAGAAGGCGCTCGAGCCGACGAAGGTCAAGATCGACCGCAACTCGCTTGGCCTCGCGACGGCGTGCGTCGTAAAGGTCACCTCGAAGTCGGAAGCCGATGACAGCGTCGTCAAGGACGCGATCACCGACGCGAAGATCTTCGAGAACTTCGATGTGAAGCCGACGAAAGACGCCTCGACCCTCGAGGTCAACGTGACGAAGTCCTCGTCGAAGACCAACTGCGCCGCGCTCAGCAAGGCGATCGCCGACGCAGGCGAGTACACCCTCGCCGACATCACCTGGACCTGCCCGCCCTCGAAAGGCGAGAAGCACGAGAAGGGCGAGAAGGGCGAGAAGGGCGGCCACGACGAGCACGGCGGCGGCAAGTAGCCACCGAAGCCGTAGGGCACGTTCGCCCGCGATTTCGAGACCATCGAGATATCGGGCTGGCCGGTCCCGCGCAAGAGCGCGAGACCGGCCGGTCTACTTTCGGGAGCGGGGTCTCCCTCGCCGAGTGGCCTCTCAGCCCCCCTGCTCCCGGCGGAGCTCCTCCAGTTCCGAGAGAGTTTTCGGCCAGTCTCCCTTGAAGAGACGCGAGAGCGCGCGGTCGGCCAGCAGCTTCCCCTCGGTCTGGCACATCGCGCAGTAGTTCGTTTCGCTCTCGGCGTAGCGGATCCGCTGCACCTCGCTCTCGCACACGGGGCACTGCTCGCCGAAGCGGCCGTGCACCGCCATCCCGTCGCGGAAGGCGGTCACCTTCTCGGGAAAGCCGCCCCCGCACTCGGCGCGCAGCTGGTCGGTCCATTCGGCGAGCACGGCGCGGGTCGCGGCGAAGAGGGACTCGATCTCCGGCTCGGCGAGCCGCTGGGTGAGCTTCACCGGCGAGAGCCGCGCGCGGTGGAGGATCTCGTCGGAGTAGGCGTTCCCGATGCCGCTGAATTGCCGCGGATCGGTGAGCGCGCGCTTCAGGGTGTGGTTCGCGGAGGTGAGCCGCTCACGAAACGCGGGGAGGTCCGCCTCGAAGACTTCGAGCCCGCCGGGATCGAGGGCGCGGAGCGCCTCGCGGCCGCGGAGCACATGGAGCGAGGCACGCTTCTTCGTCCCCGCCTCGGTGAGGAGCAGCGTCCCCGTCGGGAAGTCGAAGGTCGCGAGCTCGATCCGCCCGCGCGGCTCCTTCCCCCGCGCGCACCAGCGCAAGCGCCCGGCGATCATCAGGTGGATCACGAGGAAGAGGTCATCCTCGAGGGCGACGACGATGCGCTTCCCGAGCCGCTCGAGCCCGAGGACCCGCTTTCCCTCCGCCGCTTCGAGCGGCGGATCGAAGGTGCGGAGCAGGAACGCACCGCGCACCCGCGCGCGCTCGAGGGGCAGGCCGACGGTGCGTGGGGCGAGCGATTCGAGGTAGACGGTGAGGTCGGGGTATTCGGGCATCGAGTGTCCTTCACCGGCTGCGGGTTCCCCGAGGATGGAGTCTCCCCGCTCGGGGCGAGCTGCGCTACGTCCCGCTCCCGGCCCGGGCTCGCACCCATCGCCCGCATCCCGGGCCCGGGGCTCCCCCTGGAGCGATCGAGGATGCGGGCAATAGGCCCGAGATCTGAGCTCGGGTGCTCGCGGACCCCCTGTCGGGTATCGTGATCGGATCGCAGAGGAGCGGCACCGCACACCGCAGGAGGGGTACCGATGAGTCACAAGACCTTACGAGAACGCAGGACGCTCCGGGGTTTCGGCCTGGTCGCCTTGCTGGCCCTCGCCCTCGGCGCCTCGGGGTGCGCGGTGATGAAGACTCCCTACTCCCGCGACGGTTTCTACGTCGGAGCATCCATGATCGGCACCGTGGCGAATTTCGATGACATCGGTGCCATCGATCTCGGTGACTCCGAGCTGGTCGCGGGGATCGGGATCCGTGGCGGGTACCGATTCTTCGACCGTTTCGCATTCGAGGTCGCGTACGAGGGGAACGATGAGTTCGAGTTCGACAGTGGCGCCGATGTCTCGATCCAGTCCTTCACCGTGCAAGGAAAGTTCTTCCCGCTCACCGGGAGGATTCAGCCGTACGGTCTCGTCGGGGTGGGGCTGCTCGATGCCGACGTCACCCTGACGACCGTCGACGAGGCGGAATTTCTCGGTCGCCTCGGGATCGGAATCGAGGGGTATCTGACGCGGAGCGTCCCGGTGTTCTTCGAGATCGACTACAACATCCCCTCGAGCGATCTCGACGAGCTCCAGTACTCGGCCTTCCAGCTCGGGGTGATGTACCGGTTCTGATCGAACAAGGCCGGGCTCCGAAGATGCACCGTCTGCTGCGTTGCGGGGCACCGCCCGATCCTCTGGCCGGTGGCGTCGCCTGCAGTCGGGCGGCACCCCGCGCCTTCCATACGGCACCTCCTCGGAGCCCGGAATCCCTCAAGCCGAGACCGTGATCCCCCGAAGGTAGGAATGGACTCCAGCGACCCGACCGGGCCGCCCCGTCCGCATTCTGCCTCGGGGTGGCCCCGGCGGCGGGTTCCTACGTGGGAAGAGGGACCATGGGCGAGATCATTCTCCCGCCGATACGCGGCACCTCGCGGTCGCCGATCGATGCTGCGCGGACGAAGGTCCAACGCGTCTTCCGCTATCTCCTCGAGCTCCATCGGATCAAGGCACCCCCTCTCATCCACTGGGACCACTACGGCTGGCGACTCGAGTTGGCCAAGGTCGCTCACCACCCCGGGATCCGGCGAGGGAAGACGGGTGCATCCGAGAGTGAGCAGGGGATCGTGCTCCGGGTCGGGCGCCCCGAGGAGACCGAGTGCCCGCGGCCGTCCGTGATCTTCGAGAACTGGCTGAAGCCGGGCTGGGAACAAGCCGGCGTCGAGCCTCAGGTCAACAACACCCGGAAGATCCAGACCGGGGGGACCGGAAGCGTCTCGGAGAAGTTCGAGGACTCTGAGGAACGGGTCGACGCCTACGAGGAATGGCTCGCGCTTCGTCAGACGTGGGCGGCGATCGAAAAGGGGGTCGTCGCCTCCATCCGCCTCTTCACCGATCTCTTCGAGTTGTCGGGACGATTCGCCCGCGAGTCGGAGAAGTACCAGCTCTACCTCGCCGACGGCATTCTCGTCGCGAAGGGTGGGGGAGAAGAAGTGCGGCACCCGGTCCTTCTGAAGCGGGTCCAGCTCGACTTCGATGCCTCCGCGCCCGAGTTCATCCTGCGGGAGAGTCTCGATCCGCCGGAGATCTATTCCCCGCTCCTGCGCTATCTCGGCTGCGATGGAAGAGAGCTCCTGCAGATCCGGGAGTCGATGGGGCAGACGCGCCCCCATCCCCTCGAGGGCGAGCGCACCAGCGAGTTCCTCAAGGAGCTCGTCCACCGCTTCTGGGAGGACGGACAGTTCTTCGAGCACCCCGACCTCTCGATCGCGGCGACCGGACCCTACATCTACCGCCAACCGACGATCCTGCTCGGACACCGCAACCACGGATTCGCCGAGTCCCTCGGGCGCTACGCAGACACTCTGGAGACCGCCACGGAGATCCCCGAGTCGCTGATGCGGATCGTCGGAGTCGCCTCCGAATCCGGTCGCGAGGAAGGAGAGGGGTCGGAGCGCACGGTCGACGTCCTCCTGACCAAGGATGCGAATCCCGAGCAGGAGCGGGTGATCCACCGGCTCGAGGAGACCGGCGCCGTGCTGGTCCAGGGCCCGCCAGGGACCGGGAAGAGCCATACGATCGCGAACCTGATCGGGCACTTGCTCGCGCAGAACAAGACGATCCTGGTCACCAGTCACGCCTCGAAGGCACTGCGCGTCGTCCGGGAGAAGGTGGCGGAGCCGCTGCAGGCGCTCTGCGTGAGTCTCCTCGACTCGGATGATGAGTCGAGCAAGCAACTCGAGGAGTCGATCACCGGGATCGTCAACGTTCTCTCGACCACCAACCGGAAGAAGATCGCGAACGAGATCGAGAAGATCTCTGAAAAGCGAAACGCACTCCAGCAGGAGCGCGACGAACTGCGTGGCGCGCTCCTGGAGGCGATCGCTGCCGAGTATCTCCCGATCGAGGTGAACGGTGATTCCGCCGAGCCGACCGCGGTCGCCCGCATGCTCCTCGAGGGAGTCGGGAGACACGACTGGGTACCCGGTCCGGTCGGCCCGGAGACGGAGCCGCCCCTGACCGCGGAGGAGGTCGCCGAGCTCTACGCGCTGAACGCAGAGATCTCCAAGGAGGACGAGGCGATCGTCGGGGCTCCCCTCCCCGATCCGACCCGGCTCCCCGAGCCGAGACAGTTCGCGTCCCTCCACGACGAAGTCGCCCGTCTCGAGACCACACCCGTCCGGATCGGGGCCGAGTACTGGACCGGTGAGGGGGGATCGAGCGAGGGGTTCGCGAAGATTCGCGCAGCTCTCGCGGCGGTCGGCCCGAGCCTCGAGGTCGACGACGCGTGGGTCCTCGACTGCCTCGAGGCGGGTCGAGGGGGCAAGGAGGCACGCGCTGCGTGGCTCTCCCTCGCGCGATCGATCGAAGAGTGCGTCGACAGGGTCACCCCCCTCGAAGAACTCGTCGTCGCCCACGCCCCGAAGTTTCTCGCAGAAGGTCCCGCAGCAGCGCGAATTCGTCTTTGCACCGAGATCATCGACCAGCTCCAGGCCGGAGAGAGGCTCGGGGGAGTGACTCCGGAATTCCGCCCCGAGTGGGAGACCTTCGCGCAAGAAGTCATCGTCGACGGTGGGCCACCGCGCCGCGTGGTGCACTACCAGGCGATCCAGAATCTTCTGGAGATTCAATCGGTGCGCGATGAACTCCGCATCCGGTGGAATCGTCAGATGGAGCCCCTGGGCGGGCCGAACGCGGCCTCTCTCGGCGAGAAGCCCGAGCAGCGGGCGCTCCCCGCGGTCGAGCGAATTCGCATCGCGCTCAGGTGGCACGACGAGATCTGGACCCCGCTCGAGACCGCGCTCTCCGCGGCGGGCTTCGATTGGACGCGACTCCTCCGCGATTATCCGGCTGAACCTGTTCCGTTCGGCGAGTTGAAACGCCTGCGGGGGATCGTCCGCGACAAGCTCTCCCCGCTCATCGACACACGCGCGCAGTCCCTCTCGCTCGGGGAGAATCTCGGCGCTCGTCAGGAGTGGCTCGAGTATCTCGGGACGTTCCCGAAGAACGGTCCCGCCGCCGCACTGACGAAGCTCTTCATCCAGGGGGTGAAGCGGAAAGATTTCGACTCCTACTCTCACGCTTGGAGGCGCCTCGGAGAGGTGATCGAGCGAACCCCGGCGGTCGCGCGCCGCGCGGAGTTGCTCGAGTCCCTGTCGCGCGGCGCTGCGGGGCTCGCGGACTTGATCCGAGCGCGCAAGAAGCCCCACCAGAACGGGGCCCCGCCGGGGGACTTCCTCGCAGCGTGGCGGCACCGGCACTGGGAGCAGGCACTCGCGACGCGTCACGCCGCCGACCTCGACGCGCTCCAGAAGAAACTGAGTGCGATCCAGACGCAACTTCAAGAGGCGACCGCCTCGTACGTCGAGAAGCTCGCCTGGGCCGCCCAACTCGAGCGCACCGGTCTGCCGCAACAGCAGGCGCTCAACGGTTGGCTCGCCCTCCACAAGAAGATCGGCCGCGGCACCGGCAAGAACGTCGGGCGACTCCGTGAAGAAGCGCAGAAAGTACTCTCCCAATGCCGCCAGGCGGTGCCGGTGTGGATCATGCCGCTCTCCCGGGTGATGGAGAGCTTCGACATCGCGACGACACGGTTCGACGTGGTGATCCTCGACGAGGCGAGCCAGAACGACGTGATCGGTCTCGTCGCCCTCGCCCTCGGCAAGGAAGCGGTGGTGGTGGGGGACCACGAGCAGGTCAGCCCCTACGCAGTCGGCTACGACGCGGATCGGATCCAGTCACTGATCGATGAGATTCTCCAAGGGATCCCCAACCGACAGCTCTACGACGGAAAGACGTCGGTCTACGATCTCGCACGCCAGTCGTTCGGGGGCACGATTCGCCTCCTCGAGCACTTCCGCTGTGTCCCCGACATCATCCAGTTCAGCAACTTCCTCTGCTACGGGGGAGAGATCCGACCGCTCAGAGAGCGCTCCGCGAGCGCGCTCTTGCCTCACATCGTCGCTCACCGCGTTCCGCGAGGGACCGCGAAGGACAAGATCAACCCTTGTGAGGCGATCGAGATCGCCTCTCTCGTCGCCGCGATCTGCAAGCTCCCCGAGTACCAAGGGAGCTCGATCGGCGTTATCAGCATGGTCGGCACCGAGCAGGCGCTCCACATCGACTCGATCCTCCGCACGAAACTGAGTGTCGCCGAGTACCAGCGTCGTCGCCTCCTCTGCGGGAACGCCTCGCAGTTCCAGGGGGATGAGCGCGACGTGATCTTCCTCTCGATGGTCGATTCGGCGAAAGGGAAGCCGCTGACGCTCCGGCGGCGCGACGACGCGAAGAAGGTCTTCAACGTGGCGGCGAGCCGCGCCCGCGACCAGTTGTGGGTCGTGCACTCCCTCGACCCGGGTCGTGACCTCAAGCCGGGGGACCTGCGGCTGCAGTTGATCTCTCACGCCATGGATCCGACGAGCCTCGTCGACGACGTGGATGCGCCGGAGGCGGTCGCGGCCTCGAACTTCGAGCAGGCGCTCCACGATGATCTCGTCCAGGCGGGATATCGCACCACCCTCCACTTCCCGGTGGGGGACATGCCGATCGACATCGTCGTCGAAGGGGGATCGGGGCAACGGATCGCGATCCTCTGCGAGGGCGACCACGAGGAGCCGCCGGAGGATCTGGTCGCGCGGATG
>JAQBGV010000238.1:0-12057 GCA_032128395.1 Planctomycetota bacterium
TGTCGAGCGAAGTGAACCGCGCCCTGCTCCACGGCGACGATGAGAAAGCGGAGCGCTGTGCACGCCGATACACCGAGCTCTTCTCCGAAGGGCGGTTCTTCCTCGAATTGCAGGACCACGGTCTTCCCGAGCAGCGACGCGTGCTCGAGAAGGTCCCGGATCTCGCGCGACGACTCGGACTCCCACTCGTTGCGACGAACGACATCCACTACCTGACGCAAGAAGACTCCCGCGCCCAGGAAGTGCACCTCTGCATCAACACCGGTACGACCCTCGACGACGAAGATCGCCTCTCGTTCGACACGGACAAGCTGTACTTCCGGAGCGGCGAGGAGATGGCGGAGCTCTTCGCTGACTTCCCCGAGTCGATCACCAACACCGACGAGATCGCAGCGATGTGCTCCTTCGAGTTGCCGAAGCAGACCCGCTACCTGCCGATCTTCCGACCGGAGGAGACCGCCGAGGAGAAGGCGATCCCGGTCGACCCGAAGACTCGCGAGTCGGAGAACCGAGAGCTCTTCCACCGACTCGTCGAGGAGGGGTTCGCGAGGCGCTACTCCGAACCGACCGAACAGGCGCGTGAACGCCTCCGTTACGAGATGGGCATCATCGAGACGATGGGCTTCACCTCGTACTTCCTCATCGTGTGGGACTTCATCCGATTCGCACGCGAGGCGGGAGTGTCGGTCGGCCCGGGCCGCGGCTCTGCGGTCGGCTCTCTGGTCTCCTACTGCCTCCGGATCACCGACCTCTGTCCCCTCGAGTACGACCTGATCTTCGAACGGTTCCTCAACTCCGACCGCGTCTCGATGCCGGACATCGACATCGATTTCTGCATGGAAGGCCGCGAGAAGGTGATCGAGTACGTACGCCAGAAGTACGGCGACGATCACGTCTGCCAGATCGTCACCTTCGGCACGATGGCGGCCCGAGCGGTGATCCGAGACGTCGGACGCGCCATGGGGATCTCGCTGAAGGAGGTCGATTCGATCGCCAAGAAGATCCCCGACACGCTGGGGATCAAGCTGGAGGAGGCGATTCGTCAGGAACCGCAGCTGACCGAGTGGTCGGAGGACCCGCGCTACCGCGATCTCTTCGAGATCGCGAAGCGGCTCGAAGGGCTGAACCGGCACTGCTCCACCCACGCCGCTGGGGTGGTGATCTGCGACCGTCCCCTCACCGAAGTGATCCCCCTGCAGCGCAACGGGGATGACATCACCACCCAGTACACGATGGAGGTCCTCGAGGGGCTCGGTCTCCTCAAGATGGACTTCCTTGGACTCCGTACGCTGACGATCATCGACCGGGCACTGCGGATCATCGAGGAGGAGACCGGCGAGGCGATCGACATCGAGGCGATTCCACTCGACGACGAGTCGAGCTACCGCATGCTCGCGAACGGAGAAGCCAGCGGCGTGTTCCAGCTCGAGTCGCAGGGGATGCGCGAATTGCTGCGCAACCTGCGACCAGACCGATTCGAGGACTTGATCGCCGTCCTCGCCCTGTACCGTCCGGGTCCTCTCGGGAGCGGGATGCACAACACCTACTGCGACCGGAAGCACGGTCGTGAGAAGGTGGAGTACCTCCACGAGAAGCTTGCTCCGCTCCTCAAATCGACCAACGGCGTAATCCTGTACCAGGAGCAGGTGATGCGCATCGCCCACGACATCGCCGGGTTCTCGATGAACGAGGCGGACTCGTTGCGAAAGGCGATGGGCAAGAAGAAGCCGGAGATTCTTGCCAGGTTCAAGAAGCAGTTCGGAGACGGAGCCGAGGCCAACGGCATCCCGCGCCGGGGCGCCGAACAGATCTTCGAGCAGATCGAGCACTTCGCGAAGTACGGATTCAACAAGTCGCACTCTACCGCCTACGCGCTGATCAGCTACCGCACCGCATGGCTCCGCGCGAACCACACCTCAGCGTTCCTCGCCGCGGTGCTGAGCTGCCACATCACCGCTGTCGAGAAAATGGTCGAGTACCTCGAGGAGGCTCGCCGACTCGGGATCGAAGTCTCCCCCCCATCCGTGAATCAGTCGGGACAGAATTTCGCGGTACGGGAGGAGCGGATCCAGTACGGCCTCGTCGCCCTGAAGGGAATCGGGGAGAAGGCGGTCGAGGCGATCATCTCCGAGCGCGACCGAGGGGGCCCGTTCCTCTCGATCTACGACCTCGCCGCTCGCGTCGATCTCCGCGCGGTCAACAAGACGGTCCTCGAACAGCTGATCGCGGCCGGGGCGCTCGACAGTATCGGACCATCGCGAGCGAAAATGCACGCGGCGGTGAAGGACGCCATCGATGAGGGGAGCCGGAGCCAGGCGGATCGCCGCGCCGGTCAGCTCTCGCTCTTCGGCGGTCCAGGGACCGAACCGGAACCAGCCGGAGAGCGATACCCCGAGGTTCCCGAGTGGTCGGAGCTCGAGCGACTCGCAGCGGAGAAAGCATCCCTCGGATTCTATCTGAGCGGCCATCCCCTCGAGCGAAGAGAAGCCGAACTCCGCCCACTTCGGAGTCACCTCGTCCGCGAACTCGGACCTGAGCTCGATGGCCAGGAAGTGACGCTCGGGGTGTTGGTGAACAAAGTTCGCGTGCGCCAAACTCGCAAGGGAGATCCGATGGCGGTCCTCATCGCCGAGGACCGCAGCGGCTCGCTGGAGGTCGTGGTGTTCCCGAACACCTATCAGGAGGTCGCGCCGATCCTCGTCGAGGACCAGGTTCTGATCGTCATCGGAAAAGCGGAGGTGGGCGAAGATCGCACTGCGGTCCTCGCTGAGCGCATCTTCCCGATCGAGGAAGCCGTAGGACGCCTCGGCCGGCGCATCGGCCTCTCCCTTCCGACCGAGGGAACGACCGAGGACCTGCTCTTTCGGCTGAAGGACGTACTTCGACGCCACCGGGGGGAAGTTCCGACCTCCCTCGTCTTTCGAGGGCCTGACGAACTCCGCTGGGTCGTCCGCAACGATGCGAGTCTCGCGGTCAAGGCGAGCCCCGAGCTCCTCGCTGAACTCCGTGCCGTCGTCGGTCAGGATTCGGTCCTGATCGAGCGCAGCTAGATCTGCTCGGAGGCTTTCGAAGAGCCCCCTCGTCCCCGCGGCGAGGTCACGAGCAGTTCAACCCCAAGACGCTCGCCTCCCGATCGCATCGTTCGGCGGTAGGCTCGGATCGTGAAGGCTCGCGCCATAGGGCTCGAGGGTTCGCACCGGAAAGGAAACCGATGTGGCCGACCCTGTCGATTTCGACCTGAATCGATTCCGGTCCCGTTACACGGAAGTGCGAGCGCGGGTCGCCGAACTCTCCGGCGATCGCGAACCCCCCACAATCGTCGTGGTCAGCAAGTACCTCACCCCCGAGGAGTGCCAACTACTGCGAGCCGATGGGTACGGACCACTCGGCGAGAACCGTGCCCAGGAGCTCGAGCGAAAAGTCAATTCCGGTGAGGATCGGGACGGGTGGCACTTCATCGGACACATGCAACGCAACAAGGTCGACCTTGTCCTCACACGAGTGGGGCGCATCCATTCCGTCGACTCCGAGCGACTGGCCCGTACCATCGACCGCTGGATCGAGGAGACATCCTCGGAACCCATGCCCTGCCTGGTCCAAGTCAACATCTCCGGTGAGGGATCGAAGGGCGGCCTCGCGCCGTACCAGGCGCGCGAGCTGATCCCGACCTGGATCGACGCCTTCCCCGGCCTCCGGATCGAGGGATTGATGACGATGGCCCCCGACCTGGAACCGGAGGCGAGCCGTCCGGTCTTCAGAAGCCTGCGTGACCTCCGAGACGAGATCGCCGCGGAGCTCCCCGGAGAGTCCTCCGAGCAGTTCCGGGAGCTCTCGATGGGAATGTCCGGGGACTACGAGGTCGCGACCGAAGAGGGGGCCACCCTCCTGCGCCTCGGCCGCATGTTGTACAGTTAGCGGGCCACGGCCGGCTCCACTCGCAGGGCCGGTCAGTCCGCGCACGGGAGGGACCCGAGTGCCGAAAATCGTGATCGAAAACGGCCCCGAGCGGGGACGCTCCTACGAGATCCGCACCGAGGGTGCATTCTTCTGCGGTCGCGACTCGACCGCGCAGGTGCAGATCAGCGATGAGATGGCGAGCCGGCGTCACTTCCAGATCGACTTCCGGGATGGGCGCTTCCGTCTCCGTGATCTGGAGAGCAAGAACGGTGTACTGTTGAACGGAAGGCCCGTGAGCGGCGTCTCCGATCTCTCGGCGAACGATCGGATCCAGGTCGGGGACACCCTTCTGACGTTCGTCGGAGATGACCCGCACCCTCTCATCGGACGAGAACTCTCCGGGTACCGGATCGAGGACCGGATCGGGCGCGGAGGGATGGGAACGGTCTATCGCGCGCTCCAGCTCTCGCTCGACCGCACCGTCGCACTGAAGATCCTCGCCCCCCACCTCGTCGAGAATCAGAATTTCATCAACCTGTTCATCCGCGAGGCCCGGGCCGCGGGCGCGCTCAGCCATCCGAACATTGTCCAGGTATACGACGTCGGCGTCGAGGAATCCGTGTACTTCTACTCGATGGAGTACATCCCCCACGGGAGTGTAGAGGACCTCTTGAACCGCGAGGGCCGGATTCCCTTGCCGCGCACGCTGGAGATCATCCGAGACGCTGCGCTCGGCTTGCAGTACGCCGAGCTCAAGGGTCTCGTCCACCGCGACATCAAACCGGGGAACCTGATGGTCGGCAGCGAGAGCGTGATCAAGATCGGGGATCTGGGCATCGCTCGATTCGGCGAGGAAGCGGGGCGCGTCAGCCAGAAGGACGGGGTCTCCGGCTCGCCCCACTTCATCGCACCGGAACAGGCACGCGGCCTCGACATCGATCATCGGTCAGATCTCTACGCGCTCGGGATCAGCTTCTACCAGATGCTCTGCGGCCAAACCCCCTACCGCGGGGCCACTCCTCGCGAGGTCATCCTCTGCCACCTGCGAGAGGCGCCTCCCCCGCTCATCGATCGAGCCCCCGACCTCCCGGCACCGGTGGTGGAGCTGGTCGCTTCGATGATGGAAAAGGACCGGGACGTCCGCATCCCCTCGGCGACGGCAATCCTCGAGCGCCTCGAACCGCTCCTCCGCCGCTATCGAGACGGAGCCGAGACGAGACGCACGGTCCCTCGTCGACGAGCCGCGTTCGTGGCGGGTGGACTCGGCCTGGTCCTCACGGTCGCGATCTTCGGAACGATCGCGTACCTCCATTTCGAGAAGTCGCTCCAGCAGGAGCGGGATCGCAACGACCACTTCTCACAGGTCCTGGCCAGGGCCGAAATCGATCGGGACTTCGGTCGACTCGAGAGAGTGACCGCGGCTCTCGACGAGCTCGACGGTGAGATCGCGCTCCCCTCGGAACTCGAGTTGCGGAGAACCGAGCTCGGGCGTTGGGTGGAGAGTCGACGAGCGGATGAGGAGACGGCCGCTCGCGCGCGTCTGGTACGGGAAGCATTCGACGCCGTCCGAGCGCAGGTTCGAGAACTTGCTCCCGAACAGGCGATCGCCGCCTGGGACGCCTTCCTCGCAGATCACGCGTCGTCCCCGCTCGCCGAGGAGGCGCAGGGAGCGCGCGATCGGATCGCCACGGATCTCGCCACAACAGCATCCCGTGAGCAGAAGGCACAGCTCCTTTTCCTACCGCTCCAGTACAAAGCCCGCACGCTCGCAGAGTCGGGGGACTTCCGCGGTGCGGTCGAGCAGCTCGCACTCCAGCGCCTCGGTGAAGAGTACGCCGGCACCCCCGCAGATCGGGCGCGCGTGGAGGAGATCGGACGGGTGCAGGACGCCGCGCGCTCCGCGTGGGCGAGGGCGGGACGCGAGATCAACGCAGACCTGGACCTGGGTCAATTCACACACGCCCAGCTCGCGCTCGCGCAGTTTCGAGGGCTCGAATTCCTCGCCGGGGAAGTCGCGGCGCTGGCGGAAGAAATCGATCGACGCGAACGAGAAGCACGGGAAGGCGGCAGACCGACAGTGACCACCGACCCCGTCGGCATCGCACTCGCAGAAGCATGGGAGCGGTGGGCTCGGGCCGACGAAGACGGGGAGGGAGCGCGTGGGACCTCGCTCTTCGACGCGGTGGAGAACATCCTGGACTTCGAGCTGCAAAGCCTCCTCGAGACCGAGGAGAGAGCGGCGCTCGATCGGCACGTCGCTCTCCTCCGACGACTCCCCGAGTTCCTCGACGAACTGGGACGCCAGGTGCCATCCACCCGACCTCCGGTCGATCTGATCATCGATGACGGCGTCGGGACGCCGATCCCGATCGATCTCGAAGGCTTCGACCGCCGTTGGGTCCGCGGAAAGCGAACCGGGACGACTCGGGGCATCCAGAAGAAATGGTGGGAGCTGACCCCGGCGTGCCGCATCGCGGTGATGCGAGCCGCGTCCATCCCTCATGCGGAATATCCGCTCGTCGGGCTATTCGCGACGGCGAACGGTGATCTCGACCTCGCCGAACTGTTTTGGAGCAAGGCGGAGCCGAGCGCGCGTCCGCTCATCGACGATCTGCGGGCATTCGCCGCGCGCGCGAAGAAGAGCGAGTGAACCCCGACCGGAGAGCATTGTCCCGGTGGGGATCGATCCCCGTCCCGGACCTGAGTTCGTGAACAATCCGGGTGAAGGACCCCCCGAGGACCCGTATACTCCCGAGGCCATCGAGGAGCGGGATGGATCGCTCTTCCTGCGCATCCGGGCGATCCCAGGAGCGGGAAGGACGGAGGTCGGTGGAGTGCGGCGCGGTGCCATCATCGTGCGCGTGAACGCACCCCCCGAGAAAGGCCGCGCGAACCATGCGATCGAGCGCGCACTCGCTGCGGCGCTCGATCTGCCGAGGCGCACGGTCGCACTGGATTCCGGGGAACGATCGCGGGAGAAGCGATTCCGCATCGAGGGGGTCGACCGTGCGGACTTGATCCGCCGCGTCACTCCGCTGCTCGGTGAATCAGCAAATTGAGTGGATCGAGGGGGTTACGGCACCCGATGGGTTCGGCGGATCCGAAAGAGGCGATCGACAACTACCGGCGCCGCGTCGAGATGGCCGCCGACTGGGTGGCGCGCCACCTCACGGGCGGCACTCCCCGCACCGCGCTCATCCTCGGCACGGGCCTCGGAGGGCTGGTTCGGGAGATCGACGGCGATGTGCGAATTCCGTACGACCAGATCCCCGGATTTCCGCGTTCGACCGCTCCCGGCCACTGCGGAGTATTGCACGCGGGGCGTATCGGCTCGCGCCAGGTCCTCGCCTTCGAGGGGCGGTTCCACATCTACGAGGGGTACGACCTCCAGGAGGTCACTCTGCCGGTTCGGCTCGCAGCTCGACTCGGGGTCGAAGAACTAGTGATCTCGAACGCCAGCGGAGGTCTCCATCTCGAACTCGAGAAAGGGGACCTAGTGGTGATCGAGGATCATGTGAACCTCCTCCCCGGAAACCCTCTCACCGGACCGAATCTCGACGGATGGGGCCCTCGCTTCCCGGACCTGTCCGCGCCCTACGATCGCGGGTGGATCTCGCGGCTCCTCTCGATCGCCGAGGAGGAGCAGATACGCGCTCGTCCGGGGGTGTACGCTGCAGTTTCGGGCCCAAATCTCGAAACCCGGGCCGAATACCGGCTTCTACGGATGATCGGCGCAGATGTGGTCGGCATGTCCACTGCCCCGGAAGTGATCGTCGGGGTCCACGAAGGCCTCCGGATCGCCGCGATCTCCGTGGTGACCGATCTCTGCGACCCGGACCACCTCGAACCGGTGGCCGTGGAGGACATCCTTCAAGTCGCAGCGGCAGCCGAGCCGAAGTTGACGAAGATGGTGGTCCGGCTCCTCGAAGAGGCGCCGGGGGAGAAGGAGAAGGAATCCGAATGATCGAAGATTTCGACCTCGCACGGGAGAAAGAAGAAGAAGCGAAGGATCGGGGCGGACCCGGCCGAGTGATGAAGGACCTGCTCGAGAAGCAGCGAACCCTCTTCATCTCCGAGGAAGTGAGCCCCAAGCTCACCCGTCGCATCGTCCCGAGCCTGTTGTGGCTCGATTCGCAGTCGGACGATCCGATCCGCCTCTTCATCAACACCCCGGGCGGCTCCGCGGACGACGGGTACGCGATCCATGACGTGATCCGGTTCATCCGGAGCCCGGTGCTCTGCATCACCAATGGCCTCAACGCGAGCGCCGGTACGGTGATCCTCCTCTCCTCCCCGAAGGAGCACCGCTTCGCACTGCCGAACAGCCGCATCATGATCCACCAGCCGTCGAGCGGAGTTCGAGGGAAGGCCTCCGACATCGAGACCACCGCAGAGGAGATCTCCAAGTTGCGGCACCGCCTCAACGAGCTCATCGCGACCGAATGCGATCGCACCCCCGCCCAGGTAGAGAAGGACACCACCGGAGATTGCTGGTTCAGCCCCACGGAAGCGCTCGAGTACGGCCTGATCTCGAAGGTTCTCTCCAGTCTGAACGATCTCTAGAGCGCCGAGGTCGAGGGAGCGAGGGCGGCGAGTGTTCCGCCGGCGCTCCCTCGTTCTGATGAGGGGGGAGCGATGCCAGAATCCCGGCCGAGATTTTCAGCCCCCTGCCCCCTCGGGTTTCTTCTCTCCGGAGGTGGGCGGACCCTCGAGAATTTTTGCGAGTGGCTCGAGGAACGCCGCGAGCTTGCGCGGATGGCGCTCGTGATCTCCGATCGGGAGGGCGCCGGAGGGCTGGCAAGAGCGGAGCGACGGAACATCCCCCACTGCGTACTCCCCTGTCGCGCCGTTGCCGATTCCACCGCGATCTTTGACACGCTGGAGGCGTCGGGGGTCGAGCTGGTGCTGCTCGGGGGTTTCCTGAAACTGCTTCGGGTCCCGGACCGTTGGCTCGGCCGGGTCCTCAATATCCACCCGTCCCTGATCCCCAGACACGCGGGAAAGGGATACTACGGGGATCGCGTGCACCGGGCGGTGCTCGAGTCCGGCGATCGAGAGACCGGCTGCACCGTGCACTACGTCGACAACATCTACGATCACGGGGGAATCATCGATCGGGGTGTGGTCCCCGTCGAGTCGGGGGACACGGTCGACACCCTCGCGGCCCGAGTGTTCCTGGAGGAATGCGTGGTGTACCCGCGCGCACTCGAAAAGGTGCTGCAGCAAGATTGATTCAGCCGCAGACTATCAACCTCTATCGATACGGATCTTCCGAAATCCCTGCTTCCCCACGCGGAGCACCTGACCGTCCGTGATTTCGACCTGGGCGCGGGGGTCATCCACTCGGTCCCCCCCCACCGTCACCCCGCCCCCTTCGATCTTCCGCCGCGCTTCGTTGTTCTTCGTCGCGAGACCAGCGCGCACCACGAGATCGACGATCCAGATCCGTCCCGCCTCGAGGTCTCCCGCCGCGATCCGCACGTCGATCATCTCCTCCGGCTCACCGCGATCGCGGAAGACTCGGTCGAAGTGCTGTTCGGCGGCACGGGCCGCGGCGTCGCCGTGGTACATGGCGACGAGATGGCGAGCGAGGGCAGCCTTCGCGTCTCGTGGACCCAGAGCGAGCTCACCCTCGATCTTCTCGAGGGAGAGGTCAGTGACCAGGATGAAGTAGTCGCGCATCGCCGTGTCGGGGATCGACATCACCTTCCCGAAGATGTCGTTCGGCTGCTCGGTGATCCCGATGTCATTGCCGTAGCTCTTCGACATCTTCTGGACCCCGTCGGTCCCGACGAGAAGGGGGAGTGTCATGCAGACCTGGGGTTCGAGACCTGCCTGTCGCATCAGGTCTCGTCCGAGCAGCAAATTGAAGGTCTGGTCCGTTCCCCCGAGCTCGACGTCCGCGCGCACCTCGACAGAGTCGCGCGCCTGCATCAGGGGGTAGATGAACTCGTGGAGGGAGATCGGGGTCCCCGCCGCGAAACGTTTCGAAAAGTCATCGCGCTCGAGCTGCCGAGCCACGGTAGTCCGCGCGCAGAGGTCGATCACATCGAGGAACTCTAGTTTCGAGAACCAGTCGCCGTTGTGGACCACCTCGGTGCGGTCTCGATCGAGTACCTGCCATGCTTGCTCGAGGTACGACTCGGCGTTTCGACGCACTTCTGCGTGATCCAGCGTCGGACGGGTCTGGTTGCGACCGGTCGGATCGCCGACGCACGCGGTGTAGTCCCCGATGATCAACACCGCGAGATGCCCCACGTCCTGGAACTGGCGGAGCTTCCGAAGCGGCACCGTGAACCCGAGATGGAGCTTCGCGCTGGTGGGATCGACCCCGAGCTTGACCCGCAGCGGTTCTCCCGACTCTCGGGCACGCTCCCACTTCTTGCGGAGCTCGGATTCGGTCTCCACCGTGACCGAACCTCGCGTCACTTCCGTCAATTCTTCTTCTATCGATCGCTTGTTCACCGGTCCCCCCCAGGGGCATGTTCCACTCGCGTCAGCCCCCAGATCTGCCAACTCCGCACCGTCCTCTCCCGAAGCTCCCCCGTGAGAGTCTCGAGAAAGCGGATCACGTGGCGATCGAGTTCTCCGTCGAAGCGTCCGAGCGCGGCGAGCAGTTCCTCTACCATCCGTTCGCGGACCCCGAGAGTCCGCTCTTTCCCATCCTCCTCGACCTCGGCCCACCAGAGGGTCGACGCGGCCGCGAACCGGCGACGGTCCCCGGTCAGGAGCGCCCGACGCACATGGGCGAGCGGAGCGCCGGCGACGTCCGCGAGGTCATCCGGAAGCAGCACCCCATGGTTCTCTACCCACGGCACGCCGCGAGTGAACTCTTCCTTTCCCAACCTTACGGCGATCGGGCGCAGAGCCCCTCGAAGCATCCAACGCTGGATCAGGACCTCTTCTCCCCCCGGCGGTATGGGGATCGAGATCGGGAATCGGTGGACCTCCCCAATACCGATCCGAAACTCCTTGGGCATGCGCACCACCCGTGTGCCCTCCTGCACCGACTCCCCGAGCGAGTTCACGCCCAGTGTGTTCAATCGGAAGTGGGCGAGGCCGAGGACCGGTTCTTTCTCGTCGCTCCCGATGGTGATCGGATCCATGGAGTGGTTCTCGATCGTCACGTGTCCGCGCAGCTCCGTCAGTGGGAAGGACAGGTCATCGGCGGGTTCGAACGCGACAATGATCACGCTGCGGGCGAGAAATCTCCCCTGTGCATCGCGGCGAAGACGCCGGAGATCGTCGTGGAAGGGAACGTCTGGGGCGAGGATGAGGATCGCTTCCGAGATCTGCCAGGCAGCCCGAAAGTTCCCCTCCGCGAAGGCGGTGCGAGCTTCGCGATATCTCGACTCGAAGAATCGCAGGACGGCAGTGCCATCCTCAGGGGTTGGTTCCGCCGGAGGATCCTGGGATGTCGGCGGCGCGGCACCCGGATCGGCCTCGAACAGAAGGCTCGATCCAGCCACGAACCGATCCACCGAGGGGTTCCCGATCGAGACGGCAATACACGAAAGAAGCAGGATCCAGCTCATCCGCGGCGATCCCTTCCCCTGCCGCGGGGACCGGCCGCGCTCGCGGCCGGTCCCCGGGCGGGTCCCTTCAGGAAGCCGAAGAGTCCTCCTTCGGGGTCACCGCGTCGTCATCCGGAGTGTCCTCAGCCGGAGTGTCCTCAGCTGGAGGGTCCACGGGCTGCGCAGCGCTCTCCGCAGGCTCCTCCGTCGATTCGGCTTCCACCGTCGTCGCAGCCTCGGCAGCGTTCGCGCTCGACTCGTCGGACGCGGACTCTGCCGCGCTCTCGTGGGTCGCAGTTGCGGCAACCGAAGATTCGGGTGGCCCTCCGAGCGCCGCTTCCGCTTCGTCGAGAGCCGTGCGCTCCTCGTCGGTCACGTCCTTGAGACTCAAGCCGATCTTGCGGTTTTCCAGGTCGATCTTGATCACCTTCACGTCGACCCGCTCGCCCACCTTCACCACTTCTTCGGGGGAAGTGACTTTCCCGTCGGAGAGCTCGGAGATGTGCAGAAGACCTTCGAGATCTTCCTCGAGTTGGACGAAGGCGCCGAAGTTCGTCGTTTTCGTCACTTCACCCCGCACCACGGTGCCGACCAAGTAGGTCTCTGGGATCAGGCGCAACCACGGATCCTCGTCCATCTGCTTCAG
>JAQBGV010000239.1:0-24468 GCA_032128395.1 Planctomycetota bacterium
TGCCGGTCTGCCAGACGACCAGCGGGAAGTGGTCGTCGAGCACGCCGTCGATCACCTCCTTCGCCGCGATCTGGATCGGCGGAGAGAGTTCCGCCGGGATTCCGCCGAGTGCCGCGTTCACCTCGGCCGCGGATTGTTTGACGATCCCCAGGGCGCGGATCATCGGTCGCGGGAGGCGCTCCGATCCGATGGCGAAGTTCTCGAGCGAGCGTTGCGTCTGCGCCCCCCAGTACCGGTCCGCTTCGACCTGGACGTCGCCCATACTGTCGCGCTCCGTGCGGAAGTTCATCGTGGTCCTCCCTCTGACCTGGATCATCGACTTGGGGGGTGGGAGGTCAACGGGTGCTTGGCTCCCGAGCGAGGCCTCCGTTACGCTACTTCCCTGACTCCCCCTCGATCGGAGATCGACATGCCTCCCAAACGCCGCGTCCTGATCGTGTGCACTGGCAATTCCTGCCGGAGCCAACTCGCGGAGGCTCTCTGGCGCGCACGGTGGGGGGACGAGTGGGATGTGCACTCGGCGGGGAGCGACCCGACCGGCGAGGTCCACCCCCTGGTGTTCGCTGTGCTCGCAGAATCGAGAGTCGACTCGACGGGTCTCGAGAGCGAAGCGCTCACCCGGTACTCGACCCAGGAATTCGACCTGGTGGTCACCGTCTGCGACCCAGTGCCCGAGAGCTGCGCGACGGTTCCCGGGGCGCGGCGATCTCTCCATTGGCCCTTTCCCGACCCCGCACCGTTCGCGGCGGCGGCGGGTCGCGAAGAGGCGCTCGGAGTGTTCCGCACCGCCCGGGACGCCATCCAAAGGAGGATCCACCGCTACCTCGATCGCTTGCGGAATTCCGAAGATCTCGGCCGGTGGCTCCGCCTCGTGCACGATCAGCTTCCCTCACCCCCTTCGGCGCAGCGGAGCGCAGCGTTCCTCGGCCTGGTCGAGGCGACCGAGGAGATCCTCGCCGACGAGCGCGATCTCTGGGCGGATCTCCCCGGAGAGATCCTGGAGCGATACGAGCAGTTCGGCTGGGCTTGGAACGGAATCTACGCCCAGCGCGGTACCGCGCCCGCCCGACGTCTCGAACTGGTCTCCGCGGCCGGTCCGCCGGTCTGCGCCTCGATCGAGGAGCAGGGCGGCGGCTTCGGCTCGTCCGGAATGTGCTTCGACGCGCTTCTCTCCGGTCACCCGGTCGCCGCCGCGGATGTGAAGCGGTGGCCAGGCTATCTCTCCTGCGATCGGACGAGTGGGCTCCAGACCGTCGCGGGTCTCGTGGTCCCGATCCATGGGCCGAAGGGTCCGGTCGCGGTCTGGGACCTCGACAGCACCGCACCGCTCGATCCGAGTGACTCGGTCCTCTTCGGCGCCCTGATCACGCGGGCCGCCGCCGCCCAGCCGCTCACGAAAGTGTGGTGACCGTGGTACGCGAATTCATGGGACGAGGCGCCGCGGAGCGTGATCCCCAGGAGACGATCCGCCTCGACCAGTTCCTGAAGTGGCGCGGGCTGGCTGACTCGGGGGGACACGCGAAGGTGCGCGTGCAGGGGGGAGAGGTGACCGTCAACGGCAAGCTCGAGACCCGTCGGAGCAAGAAGTTGCGGACCGGCGATCGAGTCGGGATCGACGGCGAGGAGCACGTGGTGTCGCTCGGGTCCGCCGGGGAGGAAGACTGACCCTCCTCTGACGAGAATCTGACGGAGGGGGTTGGCAGATCCGGCCCTAGCGTGGTAAACACATCGGTCTAGCGTGTTCTTCTCCGGCAAAAGCCCACAAGCCATGTCCGGTGGACACGCCTGTTGTTGACTCGCGGGGAGATCCCCGCGGCCTGGATGTGGCCTGGCCCGCAGTTTCGAAACTGCCGGCGCTTTGACGGTCCGCTTTTTCCGCTCGAGACGGTTCGTTTCGGCGAAATGGCGGTCGTTTGTGGGAGTCCGACATGGATAAGACCACCTTCGCGGGGTGGCATCTGATGTTCGATGCCATCGTTCGTGACCCGGGATGGATCGGCGACGTCGACAAGATCCGTTCCTTCCTCCTCGGTCTCGTTCCCCGTCTCGACATGGAGTTGCTCGACGGGCCCCGGATCACCGAGGTTTCGCTCGACCCCTCCCAGCTGGCCAGCGAGCTCGACGACGGCGGGATCACCGGCTACTGCCTGATCACCACCAGCCACCTGTCGATCCACACCTGGCCCCTCCGCAATCGCTTCTCCCTCGACGTCTACTCCTGCCGGCGGTTCGATCCGCAGGTGGTCGTCGACTTCGCCCGGGAACACTTCGGCGTCATCGCCGAGAGTGTGCACTGGGTGGAGCGCCGGTGGCCGGATGCCCCAGAGGAGTCGTGGGAAGCTGGGGTCGGTGCGGTGAATGGCTTGGCCACCGCAGCGCAGAGCCAGTCCCCTATTTCAGCACCGCTGTAATGAGTTTCGCCGCGAGTTTCGCGGCCGT
Organism: Planctomycetota bacterium; assembly: GCA_032128395.1. Taxonomy (GTDB): domain Bacteria; phylum Planctomycetota; class UBA8108; order UBA1146; family UBA1146; genus JAQBGV01. The sequence goes on from JAQBGV010000239.1 coordinate 2,440, forward strand.
GAACTCGCTCACTTGCTGCCCGGAGATCGGGGCGAGCTCGACCACGTCCGCCGCGACGATCCGCCGCCGTGAGGCGAGAGTGCGGATGAAGCGGACCACCGTGCGGTAGTCGAGCCCCCCCGGCTCCGGGGTCCCCGTTCCGGGGATCACCGACGGATCGAGTCCGTCGACGTCGATCGTCAGATACACCGCCTCCGGCAGGGGGGCGATCGCATCGTCGATCCAGACACCCTCCCGATCGAGCTGGTGGGCCCACCGGACATCGCACGGACGTTCATCGAGGAACCGCCACTCCTCTGCCGAGACACTCCTCGCCCCGATCCAGAGCACCGCGGGATCGTGCGCCTCGACGATGCGCCGGAGCACGCAGGCGTGCGACCAGGAGGTCCCGCTGAACCGGTCGCGCAGGTCGAGGTGAGCGTCGATGCCGACGATCCCCACCCCGGGGTGAAACGCGGCCGCGGCGCGGAACGGTCCAGCCGTGACGGTGTGTTCTCCGCCGAGCGTCAGGAGAAAAGCGCCGCGCTCGATGGGGGGAGCGGCGGCGGCCGCGAGAATGTCGACGGCGGCAGCTCCGTCCCGCCCACGGAGATCGGGAGCGGGGAGGGTGGCGACGTCCCCGGGAGCCCAGCTCGGCGCCCCGGTCTCCTCCTCGGTGAATTCGAGTTCAGCGGAGGCCCGCAGGATCGCGGCGGGACCCGCCGCCGTGCCGGAGCCGTAACTCACCGTCGCCTCGAATGGGGCGGGGAGCACGACCGCTCGGGCCCGAGTGGGATCTCCGAGCCCCGCTTCTTCACCCCCGAAATGCTCGTCGAATCGCACCGAGTCCGCCATCGTGCAGCCCCTTCATCGTCCATTGAGTCGATGGGACCGGCGTCCGAGTTCGGAGCCAGTCCCCAGTAGAGTACCGAACTCGGAGCCGAGTGAAGTCCATTGGACTCCATCGAACGAACGACCCACCGGATTCATACGCGCGCCGCCTTCTTCGAGGGGGCGTTCGCGGCGCTGATGTGGTCGGTCGCGGAGATCGCGCGGAAGGGGCTCGGCGCGGACCATCTCCTGATCACCCTGCTGGTGATGGCCCCCGCGGTCGCGATGAGCCTCGCCATTTTCGTCGCGGGTCGCATCGCCTCGACGCATCCCCGCCGATTGATAAGGAGGGCCGCCATCGTCGGTCGGCTGCCGCTCCTGCTCCTCCTCGTGTGGGGGGACGATCCGTGGTTCCTGCTCGTCCTGGTGACGATCCAGGCCCTCGCGGCGGTCTTGATCGTCTCGTCGTGGAACGGAGTTCTCCGGAGCAACTACAGCGACGCGAATCGGGGGCGTCTGTTCGGGCGAGCCTCCCGCTGGCAGATGCTCGCCGGCGCGATCGCCGTGATCGGCTCCGGACTCTGGGCGCAGCAAAACTCCGAGGCGTACCGGATCTTCCTCCCGATCGCCGCTCTCCTCGGGGTGTGGTCGTGCGTCATCTTCTCCCGAGTCCCGCGCCGGGAAGGGAAGATCGCCTCGCCCCCCGCCGTCCGGCTCAGCTCCGCGCGGACCCTCTTCCGGGTGCTCGTGCACGATCGCCGCTTCCTCCAGTACGAGATCGGGTTCTTCTTCTACGGGATCGGGTTCATGGCGCTCGGCACCGCGAAGCCGTTCATCACCGTCGACGAGCTCGGCCTCGACTGGGGGGTCCTGCTCGGAGCGAAGGCGATCCCGGCGCTCGCGGGGATCGCGCTCGCCCCCACCTTCGGGCGATGGATGGACCAGATCGGACCGGCGCGGCTCGGATCGATCGCCTTCGCAGGTCTCGTTCTGTACGGGATCGCGCTCGCCTTGGCGGTCGGACCGATCACCTACTGCCTCGCGGAGGGGGTGTTCGGCACCGCGATGACCGGCGTGCTGATCCTCTGGAACATGGGGCCGGTCGCGTTCGCCCGCGAGGGGGAGGCGATGCACTACATGTCGGTCCACGTCGCCCTGGTCGGGTTTCGCGGGCTGATCGGCCACCCGATCGGGGGTCTGATCTCGAAATACGCGAGCGATCCGCGTTGGGTGATCCTCTTCAGCGTGATCGCCTGGATCGCCGGATCGCTCGTGATGCGACGCCTCGGTCGGAAGATGGGACCGCGGTGGATCGATCCAAATCCAGATCGGACCGATCCACACCCGGCGGGGACCGATCCACAGCCAGAGGCTGAGACTGTAGACTGACGGGTCGAAAAGGAGGCACTGTACCGATGGCGACCCCGACCGGACGCAAGCGCGACAAGCGGCGCCGCCGCGACGATGCCCTCGCCTCTGCCCTCATCAGCCTCGACCGCTCCCGAGGACCGCTCTTTCGGGAGATCAGCCAGATCGACGCTTCGGAGCGCGGCCCCCGTTCGTCGGAACCGCACCTCGCCTGCACCCGGAAGTTCAACCGGATGCGGATCACCGATCTTGAGGCGATCGATATCGCCCGCGCCTTCCACGAGAAACCGCACCTCAAGGGGAAGCTCCCGGAAGTCTACGAGCGGCTCGCCAGCGCACTCGAGAGTCTCAAGGAGACCGAAGAGCCCCAGCCGTTCGACTGCCCGCTCCTCGACGGCAAGAACTGCATGGTCCACCACGTCGCGAAGCCGATCGCCTGCCTCGCCTGGAATCCCGGGCGGGACTTCAGCCGCGACGGCTGGCACAGCATCCAGCGTCGGGAGAAGCTGAACACCGAACTCTTCGGCGATGCATGGCACCTCAAGGCGATCCCTCTGCAACTCTCTCGCTACCTCGAGGAAGCGGACCGTCTGGTGGCGGGGCCATCCGGATCGACTCTGCGCAAGCGCGCGATGAGGAGCGGCGAGATCGGCCGCGCAGCCGAGGAGAAGAAGGAGGCGGCGGAGAGGGTGGCGAAAGGGCGCAAGGGTGTGCGCGGAGCCGCGCGATTCGCTCCCGCCGAGAAGGCGGACACTCGCAAGGCTCGCCCCGCGAAGGGGCTCGGAACCGGATCGCGAGGTCGCGGCCGGTCCCCATCGTGACGGTCTTGTTCCGCGACCTCTCCGTTCCCCTCGAGGATGATGAGAGTCGGCTTCCCGATCGACTCGCCCAGAAGCTCAAGATTCCGCGGGGACGAGTGCGATCGGTCGCGGTGGAGCGAAAGTCTCTCGACAGTCGACGGGGGAGGCCGCCGCGTTTCGTGTACCTCCTTCGTGTCGACCTCGACCCCGAAGTGGAGCGCCGGCTCCTCGCCCGGGAAAATCCCCCCGTCACGCCCTTCGAGCCTCCATCGCGACTCGCCCCTCCCCGACTCCCGTCCTCCCCCGAAAGGCGCCCGGTCGTGATCGGGAGCGGCCCTGCGGGACTCTTCGCGGCGTGGCGCCTCGCGATGGCGGGTGCGCCGCCGGTGGTTCTCGAGCGCGGCCCCGCGGTCAAGGAGCGCTCTCTCCGCTGGAGCGCATTCTTGCGCGGAGGGAGCTTCGATCCGGAGGCGAACCTGCTCTTCGGTGAGGGAGGAGCGGGGACCTACTCCGACGGGAAGCTGTACACGCGGGTGGTGGATCCGCGCGGGGCGGAAGTGATCCGGATCCTCGTCGAGGAGGGGGGCGCGCCGGGTGAGATCCTCACCGACGCTCGGCCACACATCGGTTCGAACCGGCTCCCCGCGGTCCAGCGGCGGCTGCGGCAGCGGCTGATCCGGGAAGGGGTGGAGTTTCGCTTCGAGACGGTCGCCACGGGAATCGTCGTCGAGCGCGGCGGGGAGGTCGATCGCCTGGTCGGGGTCGAGACCCGGTCGAACTCGGGGCAACAGCCGGAGACCATCCCCTGCGCGTCGCTCTTCCTCGCGCCCGGACACTCTGCGCGCGACACGTTCCGGTGGCTCCGCGAGGCGGGGGTCGCGATGGAGCGGAAGCCGTTCCAGATCGGAGTCCGGATCGAGCACCCGCAGGCGTGGGTCGACCGCATCCAGTACGGCCGATCGGCAGGGCACTCCGCGCTCCCGCCGGCGGACTACCACTGGGTGGTCGATGCCGGCGGGATCGACGTGTACAGCTTCTGCATGTGCCCGGGGGGCGAGATTCTCCCCGCTACCGAACAACCGGGCCTGATCTCGACGAACGGGGCCTCGCGCCACCGTCGCACCAGCCCCTTCGCCAACGCGGGCCTGGTCGTCACCGTCGAACCCGAGCGGTTCGGTCCGGGAGACGATCCCTACGCGGGGGTCGAGCTGCAGGTCGGGATCGAGCGCGCCGCCGCCGCCGCCGCCGGGGGACCGTTCGGGACGCCGGCTCTGCGGATCGCAGACCTCATCGCCGGGCGCACATCGGGGGACCTCCCCGAATCGAGCTACCCACTTCCGCTCACCCCGACCGACTTCCGCGCGTTCCTCCCCGACTTCATCCTCGATCCGGTCCGCGCGGGGCTCGCCGAACTCGCGGAGCGGTTCCCCGGCTTCGATGCCGAGCAGGGTCTCGTCGTCGGTCCGGAGTCGCGCTCCTCGAGTCCTCTGCGCATCAACCGCGACCCCGTGAGCCTCGAGTCGCCGTCGATCGCGGGCCTCCTCCCGCTCGGAGAGGGCGCGGGCTACGCGGGGGGGATCCTCTCCGCGGCGATCGACGGGATGCACGCCGCGGAATGCTGGCTCGCTCGGGTTCGAGAGGGAGTGGTTTGAGTCGGATCTCCCGGAAGCTGTTCGAGCGACGCTTGATCGACCTGGTCCTCTCCGGACCCGACGCGGCGCTTCCACCCCGAGCGCAGGACCGCCTGATATTGCTCGTCGCGATCTGCCTCGATCTCGACCGACGGCGCGCCTATACCGAGCGCGAGATCGATGCCGTCCTCGAGGTGTGGCCCGACCGTGCGGGGGGGCGTCGCGGGCTCGACCGGGTGACCCTGCGTCGCGCGCTCGTCGACGAGGGGCTGCTCGTCCGCGACCGCGCCGGGACCGAGTATCGCGTCGCCGGGAACATCCTCGGCGGGCGCTTCGACCCCGCGGTCCTCGAAATCGATGCGATCGAGTGCCTCGAGGTCGAGCGAGAGGCGCGTGCGATGCGGAAGACGCGGCGCGAGGAGGAGCTCGGGGACTCGTCCTGACAGCGGCTGAAGAAGGGATCGAGCGGTGGAACGCCGGCAATTCGTGAAAGCTGCTCCGAAGTGGGTGGGGGGCCTCGCACTCGGTGGCCTCGTCGCGGGGTGCTCTCCCGCGGACCGGGGGAAGGCACCCGCCGGCGTCACGACGAAGCGGCTGCGGTGGCACCTCGTCTCCGACTTCCCCCGCTCGCTCGACACGATCTACGGCGCCGCCGAGCGGCTCTCGGAGCGGGTCTCGTCGCTGACCGACGGCAACTTCACCATCGTGGTGCACCCCGCGGGCGAGCTGGTCCCCGGTCTGCAGCTCCTAGAACCGGTCGGACGGGGGAGCTTCGAGATGGGGCACTCGGCGAGCTACTACTACAAAGGAAAGGAACCGACCCTCCTCTTCGACGCGGCGGTCCCGTTCGGCCTCACCGCTCGGCAGCACATGGCCTGGCTGCTCGAAGGGGGCGGGCTGGAGAAGATGCGCGAGGTCTTCGCGAACTTCGGCATCCGCAATCTCCCGGGGGGGAACACCGGAGTGCAGATGGGGGGATGGTTCCGTCGACCGGTGCGTTCGCTCTCCGACCTGAAGGGTCTGAAGATGCGCATCCCCGGGATGGGGGGCGAGGTGATGGACGCACTCGGGGTCACGGTGCAGGTGCTCCCCGGCGGCGATATCTACCCGGCGCTCGAGCGCGGTGCGATCGACGCGACCGAGTGGGTCGGACCGTACGACGACCAGAAGCTCGGCTTCCACAAGGTCGCGAAGTTCTACCACTACCCCGGCTGGTGGGAACCGGGACCGGCCCTGACTTTCTACGTGAACCAGCTCGCGTGGGATGCGCTGCCGTCGAGCTACCAGTCCGCGCTCGAGGCCGCCTCTCGCGAGGCAGCGCTCGGCATGATGGCGGAGTACGACGCCAAGAATCCTCCCGCGCTGAAGGAACTGCTCACCAAGGGAGTCGAATTGGTCCCGTTTCCCGACGACGTGTTGCGCGCCGCGCGAGATGCCACTCGCGAGAAAGTCGCCGATCTCGTCGGGGAAAATGCGACTTTCCGGAGCGTTTTCGAAGAGTGGAATCGCTTCCGAAAGGACTCGAATGCCTGGTTCTCGACCGCGGAGAAGCGGTACGCGGATTTCGCGTTCGGGGAGTGACGGGACCCGCGAAGCGGGAGGTGAATCTTCGGGCTCTACTTCAGAGAGGGGAGACCGGTCGGAACGAGGAAGAGCAGGATGAGCTTCAATCGAGCGGCCACGTCACCACCGCCGGAAACACGATCACGACCACGAGCGCGATCGCCTGGATCACTATGAACGGAACGACCCCTCGGTAGAGATGCGCAGTCCGCACTTCGGGGGGGCACACCCCCTTCAGGTAGAAGAGGGAGAAACCGAACGGGGGGGTCAGGAACGAGGTCTGCAGGTTCATCGCGACCATCACTCCGAACCAGGCGGGGTGCACTCCGAATTTGTGGATGAACACCGGTGCGAGGAGCGGCACCACGATGAAGCAAATCTCGAAGAAGTCGATGAAGAATCCGAGCCCGAAGATCAGGAGATTCGCGACGATGACCGTGCCGACGTACCCGCCGGGAAGACCGGTCAGGAGTCGTTCCACCACCTCGGCTCCCCCGAAGCCGCGGAAGATCAGCGTGAACGTGGTCGAGCCGACGAGGAGGAACATCACCATGCAAGTGAGTTTCGTCGTCGCCTCCATCGTCTCCCGCAGGCGGCGCAGCGAGAGGTTTCCCGTGGTCCACGCGAGGAGCACCGCACCGGATGCGCCGAGCGCCCCGGCCTCGGTCGGAGTGGCGACCCCCCAGAAGATGCTTCCGAGCACTATCGCGATCAGCGCGAGGGGGGGGATCAGCGCGAAGAGGACGCGACCGGCGAGCTCGCCCCCCGACAGATCACGATCGGCGGGGGGGAGCGCGGGGGCCTTCTCGGGCCGGAACACCGCCACTCCGATGATGTAGAGCGCGAACATGCCGGCGAGGCAGAGCCCCGGGGTCAGGGCTCCGAGGAACAGATCTCCGACCGAGGTCTCGATCTGATCGGCGAGGACCACCAGGACGACGCTCGGGGGGATGATCTGCCCCAACGTGCCGCTCGAGGCGATGACTCCGGTGGCGAGCTCCTTCGGGTAGCCGTACCGGAGCATCACCGGGAGCGAGATCATCCCCATCGCGACCACCGACGCGCCGACCACCCCGGTCGCCGCGGCGAGGAGCGCACCGACGAACACCACGGCGAGGGCGAGCCCCCCGCGCAGCGGCCCGAACAGTTGCCCGATCGTCTTCAGGAGCTCCTCGGCGAGCCGGGACTTCTCGAGCATCGTCCCCATGAAGATGAAGGTCGGGACCGCGAGCAGCACTTGGTTCGACAGGATCCCGTAAATGCGCTCGAAGATCACGCCGAGGTAGGTCGCGTTGAAGTACCCGAGTTCGATCCCCAGCGCGGCGAAGGCGAGGGAGACCCCGCCGAGCACGAACGCGACCGGGAAGCCGGAGAAGACGAAGAGGAACACCACGACGAACATCAGGAGGGGCATCATCGCATCGCTCACAGCCGCGCCTCCTCGTCCGGAGACGTGCTGGTGGGGCGGCGTCGAATCGCCTCGGCGATCCCCTGCAGGAGGAGCAGCGCGAATCCGATGGGGATGAGCGGTTTCACCAGGTAGCGAGGCAGCCCTCCCGGATCGGGGGATTGCTCCATGCGCTCGAACGACTCCAACACGGGAGCGAAGGAGACCCAGAGGACGACCGCGCAGAACGGCAGGAGCAGGAGCCACACGCCGAGCCGATCGATGGTGAGGCGAGTGGGCGGCGAGACGCGGTCGTACACGATATCGACGCGGACATGTGCCCGGTGCTTGAGGGTGAACCCACCGCCGAGCAGGAACACCGCGCCGAAGAGGTACCACTGCAGTTCGAGGTAGGCATTCGAGGAGAGGTCGACCCCGAAGAACCGGCCGGCGTAGCGAACGATCGCGTTGAGGGCCCCGATCGACACGAGCAGCAGGAGGAGCCAGGAGACGAGGCGCCCGGTCCGCTCGCTGATCGCGTCGACCGTGCGCACGAAGGTCGAGGTGTCCTCGGATTCCTCGGGCAAGATCGCGGCTCCCTCCTCGGAAGAGCGGCGAGCCTAGCAGCAGGTCAAAAAAGGTTCATCGCGGATTTTCGGCGATGGTCGGATCCACCCACCCACAACAGCTGAGATGGAATCCGCAGTCGCGTTACAATCCCCCGCGATGTCAGACCACGGCTACCAACTCCTCGAATCCGGTAACGGCCGCAAGCTCGAGCGGTTCGGCCCGGTTCTGCTCGATCGCCCCGCGACGGCCGCGATCTGGCCCGCTCGCGATCCGGCCGCCTACCGAGAGGCCGATGCGAGGTTCGATCGCGACGCTTCGGGTCGAGGGCGCTGGCACATCCGCCGCTCCCTCCCCGACCCGTGGACGATGCGCTTCGCCGGGATCACCTGGGGGCTCCGCGCGAACGACTTCGGGCACGTCGGGGTGTTCCCGGAGCAGGAGTCGAACTGGCACTGGATCACCCAGGAAGTCGAACGCTGCCGCACCGCCGGCCTCGCACCGGAGGTCCTCAACCTCTTCGGTTACACGGGCGGGAGCACGCTCGCGGCGGCGACCGCCGGTGCGAAGGTGTGTCACGTCGACGCCTCGAAGACCAGCGTGCGCATCGCGCGGGAGAACGCGGAGAGATCGGCCCTGGGTGACGCGGCCATCCGGTGGATCGTCGAGGATGCGGTGCTGTTCGTCGATCGCGAGATCCGCCGAGGACGGCAGTACCACGGAGTGATCCTCGACCCACCGAGCTACGGGCGAGGCCGTCGCGGCGAAGTGTGGCAACTCGAGGAACTCGTGATGGAGCTCCTCGCGAAGTGTCGCCAAGTGATGACCGAGAACCCGCAGTTCCTCCTCTTCACGGGACACTCGCCGGGATTCACCCCGCTCGTCCTCGCGAACCTGGTCGGTGAGTTGTTCCCCGGTCCGGTCGCGTACGATGAGATGGTGCTCCCCGCGCTGGACGGTCGACCGCTCCCGAGCGGCGCGAGTGCGCGGTGGAGTGCGGTGGGAACGCCGGACGGAGGCGCTCCTTGATCGACGAGGGTCCGATCACCAGCCTACAGAACCCGCGTGTGAAGAGGGTGGTGCGCCTCCGCGACCGCCGGGATCGCGACCGGGACGGACGATTCCTGATCGAGGGGTACCGAGAGGTGCTCCGCGCGGTCCTGGCGTGCCTCCCGATCGAGGAGCTCTTCACCTGTCGTGGGCTGTACCTCGGCGAGAACGAACCCGCCCTGGTCGAACGCGCAACGGAGCGGTCGGGAGCCCGGGTGATCGAGGTCGCCGATACGGTATTCCGAAAGATGAGCTATCGAGACCGTCCCGACGGGCTGATCGCGGTCGCTCCGACCCCCCGGTGGGACCTGGATTCCCTCGCCGAGCGGGCCCCCCTCGGCTCGGCCCCTCTCGTCCTGGTCGCGCAGGCGATCGAAAAGCCCGGCAACCTCGGCACGATGCTCCGCACCGCGGATGCGGCGGGGGTCGATGCGGTGATCGTCTGCGACAAGACCACCGACATCTGGAACCCGAACGTCGTCCGGGCGAGCATCGGCACCCTGTTCACCGTCCCGGTCGCGGAAGGGGAGAGCTCCGCGGTCCGCACGTGGCTCCGCGACCGCGGAATCCGGCTCGTCGCCGCGACCCCCGACGCGGCGTTGCCCTACTTCGACGCGGACCTCTCCGGTCCGACCGCTGTCGTGATCGGCAGCGAGCAATACGGTCTCGATGCGGAGTGGCTCGAAGAATGCGAAGAGCGTGTGCAGATCCCGATGGCGGGGGAAGCGGATTCGCTGAACGCCGCGGTGTCCGCCGCGGTCGTCCTCTTCGAAGCGGTGCGGCAGCGCGCCCCCCGCTGACTTCGGCGCGAGCGGGCCGCTACCTCTCCACCTCTCGCAGCGCTCGCTCGATCCGGTCCCAGTCGAACGCGGGACCCGGGTCGACCTTGGCGGTCGAACCGTGGAAGTGTCCGATGATGCCAGCGTCACTCCCCGGGCCACCGCCGGCGTAGTCGATCACCGAGGGTACGATCTCGCCGTCGGCGCCTCGCGGCACGGTCGCGGGGATCGCCGGGAGTATCCGACACAGCGCGATCAGCAGCTTCTCGAGCGCCCGGTATTGCGTGTCGGTGAAGTCGTACTGATGCACGGTGCGACCATTCACGGTCCCGGTGTGGAGCGCATCGCTCGCCGGCCGGGCGATGAAATTCGGAGGAAAGCTCGCCGCGAGTTTCTCAGGGTTGATGCGGAGCCGCAGGCCATCTTCGACGTACCACTCATCGAGCACGGCGCGGTCGGCGTGCGCACCGATCTGTGCGATCTCGATTCCGATCGATCGGTCGTTCAGCTCGGCGGCGTGCCAAGCGCGCTCCTTCAGGTCGAGGGTCTGGTAGATCGTGCCGTCGACGTCGAGCAGGAAGTGGCAGGAGAGCCCGCGGATGTCGTGGAGCACTTCGAAGCATCGCCGCGAGGTCCCGCAGGCGTCGAAGTGCACCACCACCCGGTCGACGACGCGACGCAGGTCCTGGAGGGTCCACCCCTTCTGCGCGAGACGAATCGAGACGTCGTCGGGGAGCCCTTGCCGAAAACTGTCGTAGCGAGCGAGGCGCCCCGGCTGTTCGACGGGGCCGGTCTCGGCGGGCTCGAATCGACGGTGGATACGGTATGCGTCGAACCCCCCGGGGTCGTTCCAGAGGATCACCCGCGTCCCGGTGTGGAAGAGGTAGCCGCAGATGCTGACCTCGTCGCCGGTGCGGATGAGGGTCGTGCCGGGGCGCGGCATGCCCTGACAGGAGCATGCCAGGAGAAAAATGATGGAGAGGAGAGTCAGGATAGGCGGCTTTGAGAGCGAGCATACTCCCGATCGCTTGTATGTACCCATGAATTCCCCTGGGGGGCCTCAGTCTTCCGGAACGCTACGTATGCGGCCTCTGGAGGGGTGAGGCATCTGGCATATGTTTAACTTGACAACCGGTGCTCTCGCATTTACCTTCAAGGCTGTACTTAGCGGTACACGGACGCCGGCAGGGTACTATCTTGCGAACCCACCTGCCAATTGTTATTCAATTGTCCGTTCGAGGAGCACGGAATGTCGGCCGACTTTGAAGCGGGCCCACTAGGGCTCCGCGCGCTTCGGCGCGTCTACCGTTGGAGTGAGGTCCCCTCGAGGCAGGAGCCATGGAGGTGATGCGGCCCGGTGACCTACCGGAGTGGCATCATCGTGCGCCTGTCCGACCCCTAGGGGAGGAGCTGTCGATGGGACAGCTCCATCGGAGAGGGATGCGTCCGATGGAGGTTGAGATCCACAGCTTGGAACAGCTGGACCTCAAACAGCTGCGTCAACTCGTGGCGCTGAAGGAGAACAGCCGTCAGCTCACGAAGCTCGAGAATCGTCGGCAGAGACTGAAGAGGGAGTTGGAGGACACGGAGCGAGAGATTCGTCAGTTCCTCGGTCAATACCCGGAGGTCCGCGAGTTCCTCGCGGCGAGCGGAGCGGTGGGAGGTCGTCGCACGACTCCTTCCGGCCGGCGCCCCCGTGGTTGGGTCCAGGAGCAGGTGCACATGGTCCTCGAGAGCGCAGAAGAGCCGATGACCCCCGCGGAGATCCGCGACCGGGTCGCGGAGCGTCACCCCGAGGAAGCCACCAAGAATCTCTATCTCGCGATTTTCCAGCACCTCCGTCGTCATGACCAGTTCGCCCAGGACGACAGCGGCGCCTGGCGATTGGTGGATTGAGGGGGCTGTAGTCTTGAGGGAGCTTTCGCAAAGCCCCCTCTCGCTCGCGGCAAAGCCGCTCCCGATTCACCCACAAACGCCTCGCCTTTGGCTCGGGTTGGTGGAGGGGGCTTTCTCTGAGCCCCTCTCGCTCGCGGCGGAGCCGCTCCCGATTCGCCAGTCGCATTGGCCGAAAGTCCACTGCAGAAGGCGCCTGCTCGGGAGGGCCGGAGGTCCTCCCAAGCGGGAATTCCGAAGTGATTGTGCCCCCCGATACGTTCTTGGCGGCCCGGGGCCTCTGACGGGCGCGTTGTCGGATGCTATAGTCCCACCGGTTCAGAACCCCTTCTCGGCCCGGTTTGGGTCTCCTCGGGTGGGGTTCCTCCGATCGAAAGGAAACGTCGGTGGCAGCGAACGACCGACTCTTCTCCCTGCGTACCGTTCTCCACGTCGTCGTGATCCTGACTCTCGGGAGTGGGATCGGTCTCGGCTGGAACTGGAAGCGGGGGGAGTCGGACTTCGACCCCTCTCGGCGCAAACACATCGACATTCAGAAGCAATACTTCCCCGCCGCCGTGAAGAGCGCTGCGAACGGTGGGACCGGCGCCACCGGGGGGAGTGGAGACCAGGGAACCGACCCCGTGCCTGCCCCCGCGAACCCGAGCGGGAGCGAAGGCGATTCGTCGACGTCGGGTTCACTTCCGGGGGGCACCGAAACGGGAGCGACCGATCCGGCGATCACCGACCCTTCGGTCGAGAACCCCGCTCCCCCGGTCCGGAGCTCCCTCGACGCCTACGGGCTGCAACCGATCCCCCTCGCCGACTGCAAGGATCTCGTCGGCTCCGAGATCGCCGTGTTCGTCGATGCGCGCGACCTGGACCTCTACCTGGCGGGACACATCCCCGGCGCGATCTTCCTGCACCACTACAACTCGGAGGAGCTGATGACCGAACCGGTGCGCTCCGCACTCTCTGCGGCGTTCATGGTCATCGTGTACTGCAACGGCGGGGACTGCGAAGACAGCATCAATCTCGCGATGGACCTGATCGGCGTGTACGGGCTCGCCAACGAGAACGTCTACGTTTTCGAGGGTGGGATGGAAGAGTGGCAGGCGGCTGGGCTCCCGATCGTCGTAGGAGCGAATCGTGGCTGACCCCGCTCGAGTCCCGACCGACGCTGCCCCCCCCGCCCGTGGCCTCATCTCCCGTCTCGACGGCACGGGAGTACCGACCCTGCTCGCCCGTCTCGTCGTCGGCGGGTTGTTCATCCACCACGGTCTCGTCAAGGTCGGCGACCCGGTCAAGTTTCTCAAGCTGCTGAAGAACTACGACATCCTCCCCGTCGACCCTCCGCTGATCCTCAACGGCGTCACTGTGGCCCTGCCTTGGATCGAGGTCGTCATCGGCCTCCTCCTCGTCTTCGGGATCGCCCGTCGCGGCGCGGCAGTGCTGAGCCTCGGCATGTTGGTCGTCTTCACCGCCGCGGTCTTCTGGCTCGCCCTCGACTACCAGGCGACCCACCCGGAGATCGCGTTCACCAAGATCAAGCTCGACTGCGGCTGCGGTGGCGGCCCGATCAACGTCGTGTTGAAGATGGCCGAGAACGTCGGCCTGATGCTGGCGAGCGGCTGGCTGATGCTCTCGAAGAGCCAGCGCTTCATCCCGCCCCCCTTCGGCTGAAGGGCGAGACGCAGCGGGACCTGAGCGGTCCGCACCAGCTGAACAGACGGTCGTCTGTTCGTCGCGAACCGGAACTACCGGATGGGATGTTCCGGGTTCGGCAGGCTCGAGAGCCTGCCGAACCCGTGCATCCCTGCGACGAGGGCGATTCCCAGGGTCCCGATCGCGACCCCGAGCGCGGTCGGTTCGGCGGCGAGGATCGCGTCCGACTCCCGTGCGATGAGGAGAGCCACGCCGTTGTTCACCGCGTGCGCCCCGACCGCGGGCCAGATCGACCCGGTCCGCCAAACGATGAATCCGAGCCACAGTCCGAGCGGGAACACCATCACCGCCTGCAGAGGGTGGAGGTGCGCGATCGAGAACACGACCGCGGTGAAGAGGATCGTGTTCCGGGCTGGCCAACGTCGCATCAGCCTCCCGAGCAGATAGCCGCGAAAGAGCAGCTCTTCGCAGACCGCCGGAAGGAGGGAGAGCAGCAGCATGACGAAGAGGGCATCGGCTCCTTGCAGGGAGAGCAGACCCTCGAAGTCGAGGAGTTCATCCTCCCCGAGCCCCATCCTGCGGGCGAGGAACGCCAGCCCGACGGCGAGTGGGATCGTCAGAGTCGCGGTTCCGAGGGAGACGGAGAGGGCGCCACCCAAACCGATCCGGCCGAGGGGCAGACGCAGTCGATTGCGAAACCGCTCGGTGGAGAGCGCCGCGGGCACGGTCGCCGCAAGCAGGAACGTCAGCTGACTCGGGACCAGCAGGACGGCGAGTCCGAAGGGCGTGGAGATGAATCCCGGAATCCACTCCAGGATCGCCGAGATCTCGAGTTCTCCCCCCGAAACCCCGTAGGGGATCAGGACCGCGGTCACCCCCGCCATCGCAGTCAAGGGAATCGCGAGCATCGTGACCACGACCGCTGGCCAGATCCGAGGCGGCGCCGCAGACGGAGCGGGATCCGGAATCGGCGGCAGCCGAACCGAGGCGCGAAACTCATCGAGTGGGGCGAACGGATCGTCCATGCAGGGAGTCTCCCCCGAATCCGGCGGAAGAGCCATGGGCGAGTGTGATCGCACGGCGACCAAGGTGAGAAGCCACTCCCGCGAGCCGGGCCAAGGGGCCCGACGAGCCAACGTCTCAGGCCAGTAGACGTGGAGGCGGAGGAGGGTGGGTCGAATGTCGCCGATCGGAAGTTCGTGCGACCGGAGGCGACCCCCGAGGGTCGTTGAGGATCGCGCGAATTTCCGATCGGCGGCAGACGACCTGCCATCCTCCGCCGTGTGTGGGCGAAAAAAAGTGGCTGGTCCTGGCGGGCCAGCCACTGGAAGAACGGGTCGTGAGAAACGAGGAAGTGGTAGAGGTTCGCCTGGAGGAACGAACCCCTCTTCCCAACTGGAGGCTATTTTCAGCCGCAGCACACCGTCGTGCCGCGGACTGGAGCTCTATCGCAAGCACGCTGCCAATCGACGAAAGGTCTCTCGGAACAATCTCCCAAGATCGGGTAGTGTTTGCAGTTGGAAGCGTCGGCGATCGCGAAGTTTTCCCCCGCCCGTGGACTTTCGCGACTCTCCTCGGGAGTGCGGCGAAGGGGGCCATCGAGCGGTCATCTTCCTTGGCTACCCAGGGCCATTGTTCGGGGCCAGGGTGGCCAAGTCGGCGCCGGGCGTTCTTGGAGCTCGTGTCAGGACGGACTCTTGCGACCGGAGCCGACGATGATTCGAATCACGGTACTGAAGCTTCTCGCAGCGCTTCTCTTCCTCTCGGTGATCGCCGGCGCCGGCGCCGGCTGTGCAGGAGGGTCGAAGCGCGGCCCCGAAGTTGGGGGCCCAGAGAGCGGAACGGGGGGAGGCCGCCTTCGCGTCCTCAGCTATAACATCCACCACGGCGAGGGGACCGACGGCCAACTCGATCTCGATCGACTGCGTCGGATCATCGCGCGCTCGGGAGCCGACCTCGTCGCGCTCCAGGAGGTGGACCATCGCACCGCTCGAACCGGCGGAATCGATCAGCCGGGGACGATCGCCGCGGGTCTCGGCTTCCAGCATGTATTCGGTGAGGCGATCCCGTTCGAGGGGGGAAGCTACGGTGAGGCGGTCCTCACCCGGACCAAGCTCCTCTCGGTTCGCAGAATTCCCCTCGGCGCCCCACCCGACCAGGAGGCGCGGGCGGCGGTCGAAGTGTTCATCGAGCCGTGGGGCGATGGCGCGGGCACGATCCGATTCATCGGAACCCACCTCTCCCACGAATCCCAAGGCACGCGCCTCCTTCAGGTCGCGGAGCTGAAGACCTCTCTCGAAGGAAATCCACTGCCCGCGATCTTGGCGGGGGACTTCAACTCGACCCCGAGTGGCGGCCCCTACCTGTTGCTGGCGGAGGGGTGGCTCGATGCCGCGCAAGCCGCGGGGAACCCCGCCCCGACCTTCCCGTCCGCCTCCCCGGAGCACCGGATCGACTACATCTTCCTTCGCCCCGCGGAGCGTTGGCGCGTGGTCTCGGTCGAGGTCCTCGACGAGCCGGTCGCGAGCGACCACCGCCCCCTCCTCGTAGAACTGGAACTGCTCCCCGCCGCTCCCTGATCGGCGACCGGCCGCCACAGGATGCAGAACGGGCGGGTACCTTTCGAGGTATCCGCCCGCCCGGTGAGCCGTGTCCACAGGAGAGAGATCTACTTCGCGTAGAGGTCGCGCGCGGCGATCACTTCTTTCCTCAGCTGAGGGAGGTAGTCGTAGAGCATGCCGCCGGGCTCGAACATTTCGTACGAGTAGAGCAGTCGGAGGTCGTCCTGGATGTTCATGCTGATCGTTGCGCTCTCGAGGCTCAACTCACCCCCCGACATGACGCTGTCCTCGCCCATCAATGAGCCGACGATCGTCGCGTCGCCACCCGATCGCACGGTGACGCCGGGGGCCCAACCCGCGATGATCACCAGGCCGGTCCACTCGAAGGTCCCCGCGATGTCGAGGTTTGCCCTGATCGCCGGCTGGTTGTTGGTGTCGATGTTCGGGTCGAAGTCATCGCGAATCACCAGGATCCCCGCTCCGGAGAACTTGTTGCCGGCGGCGACGGTGAGACCGCCGGTCACGAAAGTGATCCCGGGGGTGACGATGTCACCGAAGGTCCCGGAGAGGCTTCCGGCGGCGAGCTTGGTCGAGATCGGATCGTTTTCGTAGTTGCCCCAGAGGTTCCAGGAAAAGTCCTGCACGTCCGCGACGAGGGGATCGACGGGGAATACGTAGTCACTGTCGCTGGGGATGGCCGAGTAGCTTGCCACCGTGGGGATCACTCCCGCCAGGGCGCTCCCACCGGCGGCGGAGTAGTTGAACCACGCCTCGGTGTTCATCTGGCCGATGAGATTCTGCGAGACCATCGCGGAGAACGGGTGGTTGCCCATCCCCTGCGGCTTCGGTGCACCGCCGTTGACCAAGTAGTCGTAGGGGTGGTCGAGGGCGTTGATCACCATCGGCACCGAGGCGGCCTGGGTGGAGTCCGGGCTGGTCACCTTTCCCCAGGTGGTCGGGTCGAAGGCGTCGGTGCCGTAGTTCAGAAATCCGTTGAGGGGACGTTCGAAGCCGCCGTTCCCGAAGTACATCGGCGTCTTCGGGATGTAGCGGCTGCTCTTGATCGTCACCTCGAGTCCCTGGACCAGGTAGCCGGACCCGTCCCAGGTGACATCGAGGGGGGAGACCGTACTTCCGCTCACGGCCGTCCCGACCGGCACACGCCCCCATGCGGTGATCGCAGAGAGTTGTGTCGCCAAGTCGAAAGTGGATGAGTAGTAGAACTCGCCGTCGCCGAACGGGATCCACTGGGCGGCGGTCGTGTTTCCGGAGACTGGGGCTGTCTGTCCCGCCTCCTTGAGACGGGCCATCGCCTGGGCGACTCCCGACTCGGCGATCTGCCTCGCTGCGAAGAGCCGCTCCTCGCTGCGCGTCACCACGGCGTGCGTCTTGACCACGTCGACGCTGATGGCCGTGAAGGCGAGCAACGCCATCATGAAAATCAGCGAGAGGATCAGCGCCACGCCGCTCTCGCGGGGATTCCTAGAATCCATTCGTGTCTCCATGTTTCGTTCCAACCGCAGGGTTGCGATCAATCCGTGGTCTGCGCGATGCTGCGGTAGAAAACGTGGGTGATCGTGCCACGATCGTCGGTGTAGCTGACGGTGAGCTGGAACGGGATCAGTTGGAGGTCGGTCCCCATCGCAGATCCGCCCAGGTTGTCCGCGGCATCTCCATCGAAGTTAAGGTCCTGCGGCCCGCCGAGCTCGACCGGAATCGTCGCCTCGTTCGCGAACACCACACAGGTGATCGTTCCCGCGGGCAACTCGGGAACCGTCCGAACCAGGCCGTTGTAGAGCGTGTACACCGCGCTGACCCCTTGGAACTTCGTCAGATCCTGGGGCTGGTTGGTGATCTGTTGGATCTCGGCGTAGACGTCGCGAACGGCGCGGAGCGAGTCGGAAGAGGTCGTCGACTCATCCTGCGACCGGACTCCGTGCAAAAGGGTGAGTCCGGTGGACAGGAGTGCGATCGCGAAGATCGACACGGAGACGGTGAGCTCGAGCATGCTGAAGCCCCCCTCGCGGGGGCGCTTCGGTGTGGACTCTGGCGGTGTCGACTCTGGCGGGCTGATCTCTGGTTGTGTGATCATCGGGTTGTCCATCATCCATTCCCTGCTTACCAACGCAGCGCGACGCGCTCCTCGAGGACCAGGTCGTTCGTGCGAAGGTAGGTGCCGTCCGAGCGCAGCACGTTGGCTCGAAGGGTGATCGTCACCATTCGCCCGTCCCCTCCCGCCTCGGTCGTGAACTCGAGCATGCTTCCTCCCTGCGGCTTGTAGTCTCCGGAGAGGATCGTCTCCACCGCGGGGGTCCCCAGCACGAATTCCACCTTCGTGTCGTCGTCCTTGGTGCCGAGAATCCCGTCCGGTCCCGCCGCAAAGGTGCTGACCGTATTGGCGTCCGGGCCGCGCCCCAAGACGATCCCCTCGGTCGGCGTCAGCGCGTCTGGACCGAGGAGGTAGAACTTCTTGGTGTCGTCGTAGACCGCTACGCCGTTCGTGACGCTCTCGAGCTCGCGGAAGCAAAGAGACGCGGTCGAGTCCACCGTCGTGGTGGTCTCCACCAGATTGTACGATGTGTCGAACTCGGTCTTGGTCCCCGACCTGGTCGTGCTGTCCATCATGTCGAAGGAAGTGTCCGTGGTCAGCGCGGAGCTCGTCAGGCGGACCAGGCGGTCCATCGCGGTGCGGCTCTTCAGCTGTAGGTCGGATTCGGTGAGCTGCTCGTCGAAGCCGCGCTCGATCGTCCAGAAAGAGGACGTGACCCCTCCCACGATGAAGATCATCAGGGTGGTCGAGAACATCACTTCGAGCGCAGTGAATCCCGCGAGCGATCGACGCTGGTTCCGAGCGTGGGTGGGGGACACGGTGGTTTTGATCATCGGCTCTCTCCTCGAAAGGGACACGGGGCTCGAGAGACAGAGGGTGCAACTCCGGGACCTGAGCCAGATGGCTCTTCAAGGGTGAGACTGGTGAGGAGGAGGGGGTCGCGCATGCCGATCCGGAACGAATCGTCGTGCTTCTGGACAATTCTCGACCGGCCCGAACCGGGAGGGGGCGATCGGCGAGAGTGGCGGGCCGCCGCACGCAAGCCGCGGGCCCGCCACTCTCCGATTCAGAATTCCGCCCTCCTCAGAGGCAATTCGGGTCGTCGACACAGTCCAAGGAGTCGGGGGTTGGGTCGGTTCCGCAGCCCGGGAACGGCGGCGGAGGGCCGTTCGTGAACTGGTACGCGATCATGGAGACCGGGTCGGAGATGTCGATCAGCGTGTCGTCGTTGATGTCGGCGGAGTCGAGGCAGAGCGGGGTCGCCCCGTTCTGGAAGAGAGCGCTCCTCCCCGGGAATGGTCGGTGATGGTGGGAGGGGACCTAGTCGTCATCCCCGTCGTCGTTATCGTCATCATCATCGCCGTCATTATCGTCGTCGTTATCATCGCCGTCATCACCGTCTTCCAGCTCGATCTCGAGGACCTTGCCGGACTCCGTGACTTCGACTTCGTACGCCTGACCGTCCATCGTCCCCGCCATGTCGTAGACCATGCGGCCGTGCTCGAACTCGCGCTTTGCGCGGGTGAACACGATTCCGGAGACCGCCCCCTGCGCGGCGCTCATCACCGCCGCCGGCACCTCTGCCAGCGGAACACTCACTGCTCCCTCTTCACCCCGATGAGCGGCTGGGGTGGGGGAGCCAGCCTGCAGTTCACTCGACGCCGAGGAGTCGGACCCCGAGGACGAAGGATGGTTGCACCCTGTGACTCCCGCGACGAACCCCACCATGAACAGAACGATCCAAGTGCGCATCGTGTGCTCCTCTCTGGACAGCCCGTTGATGACATCGCAAAAGGTACCAAGAATCACCTGAAGCGCCCTGAACGCTGGTCGCGGATAGTACCGCTTTCGGACCCGTCTCCGAGAACCCTGACCTGGGTACCCCGGGAGGAGGAGTGTTGTTCGAGTCCGCCGAAGTGGGTCACGAGATCTCGAAGAAACGGTTCCAGGAGGAGCTTCCCCCGCTGCGCGTCGACCTTCTGAACGCGCAGTTCGACCTGAAGGATGCCGAGTTCTCGGTCGTTCTGCTCCTCGTCGGCGATGACCGACTCGGCTGCGATGAGGTGCTCGACCGCCTCCACGAGTGGATGGACGCACGCTTCCTCGACACCCACGTCTTCCTCGGGCCGACCACGGAAGAGGCGGAGCGTCCCCGCGCGTGGCGGTACTTCCAGGCGCTCCCGCCGAAGGGTCGGATCGGGGTCTTCCTCGGAGCCTGGCCGGCGTGTGCCATCGACGATCGGTTGCGGGATGCGATCGATGATGCGGGACTGGCGGAGCGGATCGCCAAGATTCAACGCTTCGAGCGCAGTCTCGTCGACGATGGCGCGCTGCTCCTGAAGTTCTGGCTCCATCTGCCGAAGAAGAAGCTCGAGAAGCGGATCAAGAAGGCCAAGAAAGACCCGGAGCTCGCGGCTCGTCTGGAACCCGAAGACCTGCGGATCAGCGATCTCTACGACCAGGCGATCCCGATCTCGGACACTTTCCTGCGAGGCACCAGCACCGCGGAGGCGCCGTGGGAGGTCATCGAGAGCACGGACCGGCGTTACCGCGACCTCACCGTCGCGCGCAAGGTCCTCACTGCGCTGAATGCCCGTCTCGCGGCACCGCCCTCGAGCCCGGTCGTGCGGCCCGCGGACCCCGCTCCTCCCCGACCCGAGGAACGCGGTGTGCTCGCGACCATCGATCTGACCGCGCACCTCGAGCAGGACGAGTACGAACAACGCCTCGCCGAGCTCCAGACCCGTCTCGTTCGCCTCTCACGCCGCGCTCGCCGGGAGGGCCGCTCCTCGGTCCTCGTCTTCGAGGGGTGGGATGCCGCGGGGAAGGGGGGCACGATCCGTCGCATCACCGGCCCTCTGTCGGCGCGGGACTATCGAGTGACCCGGATCGCGGCCCCCACGGAAGAAGAACGGGCGCATCACTATCTCTGGCGATTCTGGCGCGCGCTTCCCCGCGCCGGCCGGATGGCGATCTACGACCGGAGTTGGTACGGGCGGGTGCTGGTGGAGCGAGTCGAAGGGTTCGCCCGAGAAGATGAGTGGCGCCGGGGGTACGAGGAGATCCAGGACTTCGAGTCCGAATTCGTGGAGCACGCGATCCCGGTGATGAAGTTCTGGCTCCACATCGACCCGGAAGAACAGCTCCGTCGCTTCCGAGCGCGGGAGCAGACCCCGTACAAGAAGTACAAGATCACGCAGGACGACTACCGGAACCGCGAGAAGTGGCCCGCCTACGCCGCGGCGGTCGAGGAGATGGTCGCGCGCACTTCGACGGAAACCGCCCCCTGGCACCTGATCTCGTTCAACGACAAGCGTTGGGGGCGGGTGCAGGTCCTCGAGCAGGTCTGTCGGGGGCTCGAGGCGGCGCTGAGGTGAGGCTTCCCGCGAGCCTTCGGAGGTGTCTCAGTCCCCCTCGTCCTCTTGGACGACGATCATCCGATCGACGCCGGGGACCGGGATCTCCTGCGCGTCGCCCCCCGGCCAGCGGATCCGCAACCCCCTGACCGTCGGCCGCTCCCCGAGTCCGAACGTCACCACTCCCTCCACCTGCGAGAGGTAGCTGCGAGTCGGCATCACCGGGCGGCGAAGCAGTGTCCCGTCGTCGAACTCGAGCTCGATCCGTGCGCCGATCGCACCGGTGTTCGGAGCGCGGCCGATCGGGCGCACGCGCAACCAGTGATGGCCGGTCTGCTGGTCGTTCCGGAGCAAGAGGGGGCGGTCGTGGACCTGGGTGAGCAGCACGTCGAGGTCGCCGTCCCCGTCGATGTCCGCGTAGGAGGCACCGCGACCCACGATCGGGATCGCGAGGTCCCCGGTCGTCGCGGGATCGACGGGAGTGAACGTTGCGCCGCTCCCACCGGGTCTATTCCAAAACACCTGAGCGGGCTGACGATACTTCTGACTCGGTTGGACGACGGTGATCTC
>JAQBGV010000240.1:0-9154 GCA_032128395.1 Planctomycetota bacterium
GTCGCGCACCCGAGGTTGAGGAGACGTCCCTCAGCGAGCACCACGATCGATTTCCCGTCGCGGAAGGTCCAGAGGTCGACCTGATTCTGGTGTTCCTCGGGGTTCTTGATGTTCTCCTTGCTGATCCCCTGCTCGGCCGCGAGGCCCGCCATGTCGATCTCGTTGTCGAAATGGCCGAGTTCCCGACGATCGCGCCGGACTTCATCCGCCGCATGTGTTCGACGGTGATGATGTCCTTGTTCCCGGTGGCGGTGATGAAGATGTCCGCTCGGTCGACGACCTCCTCGAGCCGCACCACCTCGTGCCCCTCCATCGCCGCCTGGAGGGCGCAGATCGGGTCGATCTCGGTGATCACGACCCGGGCTCCCTGGCCGAGGAGAGACTGGGTGCACCCTTTCCCGACGTCGCCGTAGCCACAGACGACACAGAGCTTGCCCGAGAGCATCACATCGGTCGCGCGGCAGATTCCGTCGACGAGCGAGTGCCGGCAGCCGTAGAGATTGTCGAACTTGCTCTTCGTCACCGAGTCGTTGACGTTCATCGCCGGGAACAGCAACTCGCCTCGTTCGACCATCTGGTAGAGACGGTGGACTCCGGTGGTGGTCTCTTCGGTCACACCCTGGAGCGCTTCCGCGATCGCGGTCCACTTCCCCGGCTGCTCCGAGAGACTCGCGCGCAGAAGACCGAGGAAGACCCGCCACTCCTCGCTCGCCCCCGCCTCCGTCGCCGGTACCGCTCCCCCCTTTTCGAACTCGACCCCCTTGTGGACGAGCATCGTCGCGTCACCACCGTCGTCGAGAATCATGTTCGGGGGGCCGTCGGGCCAGGTGAGGGCGCGCTCGGTGCACTCCCAGTACTCTGCGAGGGTCTCCCCCTTCCAGGCGAAGACCGACACCCCCTTCGGATTCTCGACGGTTCCGCCGCGACCGACCACGGCAGCCGCCGCGGCATGGTCCTGCGTCGAGAAGATGTTGCAGGACGCCCAGCGCACCTCGGCACCGAGATCGACCAGAGTCTCGATCAGCACCGCCGTCTGGATGGTCATATGGAGAGATCCCATGATCCGGGCCCCGGTGAGCGGTTTCGAGCCCCCGAACTCCTCCCGCATCGCCATCAGCCCCGGCATCTCCGCCTCGGCGAGCCGGATCTCCTTGCGTCCGTAGTCCGCGAGTCGAAGGTCGCGGACCTGAAAGTCGAGCCCACTCCGGGTCTCCAGCATCGGCATCGGTGATTCCTTCCTATGAGGCCGCTTTGAAGCCACGCACCAGGAAGAGTCCCAGTCGGGCCACGCGGCCGCTCGTCGATCGCATTCGATAGCGGTCCTCGACCGCCAGTTCTTCCACCGCGACCAGCCCTGCCTTGCGAAGCGCCTCGATCACCTCCGAAGGAGCGATCCCGAGCCGCGCCGCCGCGAGTTCTTCGCGCAACCACTCCTCTGCGTGGGGTCGTAGGTCGCTGACCACCACCACGCCTCCGGGCCGTAGCACCCGTGCGCATTCCCGTGCGACCGGGAGAAGCTCCTCGACGTGCCCGAGCACCAAGTTCGTGAACACCGCATCGACCTCACCGTCGGCGAGGGGAAGCGACTCCAGTTCGCCGGACCTCCATTCGACGGGCGCTTCCTCGGGCAAGGTCGCCCGGGCCGCTTCGAGCATCGCCGCCGAGTGGTCCACCGCGATCACCCGATCGAACCGGATCGCGAGCGAACGGGTGAAGAACCCCGCTCCACAGCCGAGATCCGCGACCACCCGGGTCCGAGGCGAGAGCGCGGCCACCGCCTCGGTGCGCAGCGTTCCGCGCTCGAGGTCTTCACCGATCCCGCCCCATACGCGAGCCAGCTGGTCGTGGGCGGCTCTCCGGGCCGCCCGTCGTTCAGCGCGGAGCGATTTCAATTGGCCCCGGTCCGACTCTGCGATCGCGCCGACCCGGAACGCGCCCCCCACCTCTCGCCACATCGCGGCGGAGAGTGGATTGCCGTTCCCGACCGCTCGCAGGCGGCAGAAGGTGAAGCTCCCCTCACGACGGTCCTCGATCACCCCCGCCTGCCGGAGCATTCCGAGGTGGTGACTCACCCTCGATTGACCGAGGCCGGTGATCCGCGTCAGCTCCTGGACCGAGAGCTCCTCCCCCTCGAGCAGGGCGATCAGCCGCAAACGGTTGTCGTCGGCGAGCAACTTGAGGAGAGAGAGAACCTCGGTCAAGGCGACTCCTGCCGGGTCGGCACCTGCGGGTGCCCGGGGTGACTACGGGCTGCCAGATCAGCGGATCAGGATACCTTGATATCGGTCCTGCGCAAGAGTCTCTGGTGCGGATCGAACCAGCTGGGGTGCCGGCAAGGGGGTTCGATCTCCCTCGTGCGCAGAATCCAGCCATTTCGGCGCAGAAGGTGCGCTAGCACGGTGGCTCCACCCGTCTGCTCCGACTACGGTGGCCCGCGCCCGGGAGCCGAAGCGCGTGGTGCGGCAAAGCCGGGCCGGAGCGCAGGCCCGAAGCCACGTTAGCGAAGCCACGTTGGGGTGAATCGGGAGCGGCTCTGCCGCGAGCGAGGGGGGGCTGGGTGTCCGCCCCCCGTCAGCCCCCGCAACAAGGCGAAAGGGAATTCATGATCGATCTCGCACTGCCCGTCGGCATGGTGATGCTCTGGGACCCGATGTACTTCTTGTACATCGCACCCGCGCTCATCCTGGCGTTCCTGGCCCAGGCAAGGGTGCGCAGCGCCATGTCCCGCTGGTCGAAGGAGCCGCTCTCGAAGGGGCTGACCGGCGTCGAAGTCGCGCGCCGGGTGCTCGAGCTAGGCGGCGTGACCGGGGTCCAGATCGAGCTCTCGAGCGGGTGGCTCTCCGATCACTATGATCCGCGCAGCCGGACCTTGCGCCTCTCGGAAGCGAACTACCACGGACGGAGTGTCGCCGCCGCCGCGATCGCGGCCCACGAGGCGGGGCACGCGATGCAACACGCGCAGAAGTACGCCCCGCTGGCACTTCGTTCGGTGTACGTCCCGTTCGCGGCCGTCGGGAGCAATCTCGCCATTCCTCTCGCGATCGCCGGCATGATCTTCCGGTATCCACCGCTCGTGCTCGCGGGGATCGTCCTGTTCGCGGGGGTCGTCGCGTTCCAGCTCCTGACCCTGCCGGTCGAGTTCAACGCGTCCCGGCGCGCCAAGCGGGTCCTCATCGACGGCGGGATCGTCACCGGCGATCACGAAGCACGTGGGGTCTCGGCGGTGCTGAATGCCGCGGCTCTGACCTACGTCGCCGCGACGCTCCAGGCGATCCTCACCCTCCTCTACCTGCTGTCCCGCTACCGGAGGAGCTGAGCCGGATGTCGCCTTCGTCCTACGAGCACACCCAGCGCGGACCGATCGGGTTCATTCTCCTCGGTTGCGTGGTGATCTGCGTCATCGCCGCGCTCGCCCCTTCGACCCAGGCTCCGGGTCGCTGGATCAGCGGTGGGATCGCATTCCTCTGCTCATTCCTCGCGCTCTGCCTCCACTCCCTCACCGTGCGGATGGAGGAAGACCGCCTGCGCATCTCGTTCGGTCCGATTCCCCTCCTCGGCCGGACGATCTCGCTCGATGAGATCTCGGGTGCGGAATGCGCCCGGAGTACGCTGATCGATGGGTTCGGGATCCACTGGGGCCCTGGACGCGGCTGGATCTGGAATCTGTGGGGGTTCGACTGCGTCCGGCTGACTCTGGAAGATGGCCGGAAGCTCCGGGTCGGAACCGACGACGGCGAGCGCCTGGTCGCGGCGCTGAGTGAGCGGATCAGTCGCCGCCCTGCGAATCCTGCTTCTCGACCCAGCGCCTGACATTTTCCGCCTGCGCCCGCCGAATCTGCTCCTCCGCCACGGGATCGAATCTCGGCGGCGGGTCGACGTGGAACGCGGTCACCGCACGGTAGACCAAGATCCGCACCGACAGATCGACGTGATCGAGATCCGGGAGCAGAGCCGGGAGCGCCGCACTTCCCCCCGCCCGGATCAGCGCGTGGAGGATCGACGTCTTCAAGCGCACGTCTTCCCCCGCGGTGAGGTAGAGGGACTCGAGGCGCAGGGTGGATTCTTCCCCCTCGACCGCCGCGAGGTGCTGAATCTCGCTCCACCGGTCGAACCACGCCAGGAATGCCTCCGGGGCCTTTAGCGTCTGCCCCGACGCCCCGACGAGACAGCGGTCGATCACTGCCGCGGGCCCCCTCCCGAGGAGCCGAGCCCGCACCGTGACGAGACTCGGGATCAGCTCGGGGGAGTACTCCTCGGGGTAGTTCTCGCACAGCTCCTCGAGTAGCCCGAGGAGCGCGGCCGACGGGCGCAGTCGCAGCGTCCGGAGGAGCCCGGGGTACGAGACCGACTTGTCGAGGCGTGGCAGGTAGACCCACGAGCGGTTCTGCTCCCGGGTTCGAGAGAGCTCTCCGGAGCCGGTGAAGATGATCTGCTCGGCGGGATTGCGGGTCAGGAGCGTGGTCGCGCGGCGCAGGACGAGTAGTGCGAGCGCGGTCGAGACGCGGGGGATCTCGCCGGTGCCGCCCGACTTCCAAGATCCATCTTTGTTCTGCGTATCGAGGAGCCAGCGAGACGAATCTTCGTACCAGTCGTGCCCGTCGAAGGTGCCGATCCCGCCGATGTCCGCGACCTTCTCGAGCGAGTAGAGGCCATAGAGGGACGCGTGCGGATCCCAGGAGTCCATCATGCGACCGATGCCGTCACGGATCGCGAGGGCGACCTTTTTTCGCAACTCCGAAGAGAGCGCCGCCCCCCCGTGCGAGTAGACGAGCATCAGCGACGAGACTCCGGAGCAGGTCATGTTCCAGGTCGCGCCATCGGTCGCGCGCTTCGCGTACTCCCACCCCCGAGCCTGGACGACGATCTCCTCCGTCCCAACGAACGGGTCGGGTTCGATCTCGGGTGGGGTCACGGTGGTTCCTCCCCGCCCTTCCTTTCCCCCCCGCTTGCCGCTCGATCTGCCGGCTGCGGTCTCTCGTCGTTCTCGTTCCGCTGCGCTCCATGCGAACTCGGGGCGCCCCCCCGGCGCGAGTTTCGCGCGCCGGGCGGTCTCGGGGCCGGACTCCTGCTGATGGTCGAGGAGGTGCTCGGCGAGTCGCCGCCAGCTGTCGTCAGGGATCCGCAGCCCGCGCCGGGCCGCGACCCCGAGTCCGAGCGCCGCGAACTGCGTGCAGGAGTGGTCGAAGTCGCTCGAATTCGAATCGTACCTCCAGGCACCGAGCCCGTTCTGCGCGCCGAGCAGGACGTCGAGCGCCTTCTGCATGCTCTTTCGGTGGTTGCGGGCAGGCCCTTCGAGCGTGGCGGGGACCGACCAGGGGGAGGTGAGGATCCGGTCGTACTCGATCTGCGAGATCGCAGCGTCGTGCGCGAAGAGGATGCAGGCGAGATCGTAGGTTCGCCCCCGCTTCAAGGCATCTCGATCGAGGGAGGCGAAGTTCTCTTCGATCAGCGGATCATCGACGGGGATCCCCGCGACGATCAGAGCATAGGTCTCGAGGGCGACCTCTCCACCCCGGTGCTCCTGGTACTGGGTGACGTACCCTTCGCTCTGTTGACGGGCGAGGGAGAGCAAGTACTCGGTTCCCGCATCGATCGCGTGGTCGATCCGCTCCTCCCGCGCGAGCGAGGCGAATTCGGCGGGGTCGATCCGGACCCTCCGGTCGACGTCGAGGAGATCCCCCTTCGCCCAGAACCGGTGGACCCGCACCGTCGCCTTTCGAGGACGGATTCCGAACTCGCCGAGCGGTTCTTTGTTCGCCTTGGTCTCGATGATCTGCCGACCGTCGATCCAAACGCGCAGACGCGTCCCGTCGCGCTGGACCTTCAGCTCGAACGGGCGTCCCTCGCGCAGATATTTCCGCGTCGGCCCCAGCGACTCGAGTTTCTTCCCGTTCGGAAATCCCTCGATGAAGAGCGTCTCCCCATCACCGTCGAATCCGAAGCGACCCTTGCCGATCTCGAGGCAGGCGCCGGTCGCCTGAATTGCCGCGAGCGAGAGTACGACGTGGATCTCGAAGTCCTTCGCGCCGATGTCATGGTCGGCGAGCAGGCGCGCGTCTTCGCCGGTCCCCTCGAGGAATCCGTCGCCACGGGTCCACGGCGAGCCCGGCTCGTAGATTCCGAGCGGTTGGCCGTCGTGGACGAAGAGTACCGTCCCCGCGGCGATGAGCGATGAACTGGGAAGCAGCAGGAGGAGAGCGAGCAAGAGGTGTCGGGGCAACCCCGCGGCACGGGGCCACGAGGAACGGGGCCACGAGGAACGGGGCCGCGAGGGATGGGGGCGGTGCGGGGGTCGTACAAGACTCGGTGGCAAAGCGGGTCCCTCCTCCCGAGAAGGACCACTCTACCGCTTCGGCCACAGCGACGGCAAAAGTCCTTTGCGGCTCCTCCGCCGGCGGGCGTATCCTCCCCGGCCATGACCTTGGAGGCAGGAGGCCCCGTGTCCGGAGCGATCGAGAATCTCTTCCATGAGGATCGCCGTTTTCCCCCTCCCCCCGAGTTTCGGGACGGGGCCCTCGCTCGCGAGGAGCTGTACGAGCGGGCCGCCGCCGATCGTCTCGGGTTCTGGGCCGGGGAGGCCGAGCGACTCGTCTGGCGAAAGCCGTGGCAAGAGGTCCTCGACGATTCCGATGCTCCGTTCTTCCGCTGGTTCGTCGGAGGAGAGCTGAATGTCACCGAGAGCTGCCTCGACCGTCACCTCGCTGAGCGCGGCGATCGGGTGGCGTTCCACTGGGAGGGGGAGCCCGGGGACGTCCGCCGCATCACCTATCGCGATCTCCACGCCGACGTCTGCCGCCTCGCAAACGCGCTGCGGGGCCTCGGAATCGCCAAGGGGGACACGGTCGCGATCTACATGGGCATGGTCCCGGAGATCGTCACCGCGATGCTCGCCTGCGCCCGGATCGGCGCCCCCCACTCGGTCGTCTTCGGCGGCTTCTCCGCGGATGCCCTCCGCGAGCGGATCGCGGATGCCTCGGGCAAGGCGGTGATCACCTGCGACGGCGCTTGGCGTCGCGGCACGGTCGTGCCGCTGAAGGCTAGTGTCGATGCCGCTCTCACCGGCGAGACGACCGTCGAGCACGTGATCGTCGTGCGTCGCACCGAGAACGACGTCGCCTGGGACGACACTCGCGATCACTGGTATCACGAGCTGATCGAGGGTCAGAGCGCCGAGTGCGATCCGGAACCGCTCGACGCCGAGGATCTCCTCTACATTCTCTACACCTCGGGGAGCACTGGAAAACCGAAGGGGATCGCGCACACCCAAGGGGGCTACCTCACCGGCGTGAGCTCGACCTTCCGGAACGTGTTCGACTGCCACGACCACGACATCTACTGGTGCACCGCGGACTGCGGCTGGGTGACCGGGCACAGCTACATCGTGTACGGGCCGCTCTCGAACGGCGCGACCAGCGTCCTGTACGAGGGGAGCCCCGACTTCCCCGACCAGGATCGATTCTGGGCGGTCGCAGCCCGGTACGGCGTGACGATCCTCTACACCGCACCGACCGCGATCCGCACCTTCATGAAGTGGGGAGACCACCTCCCTGCGCGTCACGACCTCTCGAGCTTGCGCCTCCTCGGGTCGGTCGGCGAGCCGATCAATCCCGAGGCGTGGATGTGGTACCACGAGCAGATCGGGGGCGGCCGGTGCCCGATCGTCGACACCTGGTGGCAGACCGAGACCGGCATGATCATGATCACCCCCCTCCCCGGCGTCACCACCCTGAAGCCCGGATCCGCGACGTCCCCCTATCCAGGGATCGAGACCGCGGTCGTCGAGGTCCCCCCCGGCGGCGGCGGATTCCTGGTGGTGAAGTCTCCGTGGCCATCGATGCTGCGGACGATCCACGGGGACCCGGAGCGCTACCGCGACGTGTACTGGAGTCGGTTTCCTGGGATGTACTTCGCGGGCGATGGCTGCAAGCGCGATGAGGAGGGGTACTACTGGCTCCTCGGGCGGGTCGACGACGTGATGCTCGTCAGCGGGCACAACATCTCGACCACCGAGGTCGAGAGTGCGCTCGTCGACCACGAGGCGGTCGCGGAGGCGGCGGTGGTCGGTCGGACCGACGCGCGCACCGGTCAGGCGATCGCCGCGTTCGTCACACTTCGGGGAAACAACGTGGGAAACGAGGCACTGATCGCGGAACTCCGCGCACATGTCGCGCGGAAGATCGGGCCGATCGCGAAGCCGGCGAGCATCGTCTTCACATCGGATCTGCCGAAGACCAGATCCGGGAAGATCATGCGGCGGTTGTTGCGCGATGTCTCGGAGAAGCGGCAGCTCGGCGATGTGACCACGCTCGCGAACGCGGAGATCGTCGAAGCGATCCGGACGGAAGCATCGACCTCGAGCGAGGATTGACCTGAAGAACTACCGTTCGCGGTAGACGATCCGGCCCTTGGTGAGGTCATAGGGTGAGACGTGGAGGGTGACCGTGTCTCCGGGGAGGATCCGGATGTAGTGCTTGCGCATCTTTCCGGAGATATGTGCGAGCACCACGTGTCCGTTCTCGAGTTTGCACCGGAAGGTCGTGTTCGGAAGCGCCTCCGTCACCACCGCCTGAACCTCGATCGCTTCTTCCTTCGCCATGCAACCCTTCCATCCGACCGACCGTCGCGGGAGCCTCGATCGCTGCTCTCGACGCGACGGGAGAGGGCTACTGTACCGCTGCCGGCAATTTGGCGCCACGAATCCGAGAGTGATGAAAGTCCCTCCGAGAACTGGATTCAGCGATAGAGGGGGGAGCGCCGCCGCTGCGCGTAAGTGAGGGCGACCGCCAGGGCATCCGCAGCGTCGACCGGGCGGGGCGGCTCCCGGAGTCCGAGCAGCCTGCGAACCATCGCCTGGACCTGTGACTTGCTCGCGCGGCCGCTCCCGGTCACTCCGAGCTTCACCACGCTCGCCGCGAGTTCGACGACCTGGAGGCCGGCATTCGCCCCGGCGAGGATGCAGGCCCCCCGCCCCTCCCCCGCGAGGAGTGCGCTCCGGGCGTTCTTCCCCTGGAAGACCTCTTCGACCGCCATCACCCCGGGTCGGTGCTCGTGGATCACGCGAACCAGCTCCTCGTAGATCGCCCTCAGGCGTTCGGGGTGCGGCTGGGTGCTCTCCGTTCGAAGCGCGCCGTATTCGACCAGGCGAAACGAGGGC
>JAQBGV010000241.1:0-27317 GCA_032128395.1 Planctomycetota bacterium
CATCGGGGACACAGCGCAATCGGGGACACAGCGCAATCGGGGACACAGCGCAATCGGGGACACAGCGCAATCGGGGACACAGCGCAATCGGGGACACAGCGCAATCGGGGACACAGTGGTTACCGAACAGCAATCCGCATCACCCGTTACCGCCACGAGAATTCTCGACGCCGCCGAGGCTCTGTTCGCCGCCGAGGGGTTCACGGCCACGAGTCTTCGGAAAGTGACCGGCGCCGCCGGGGTCAATCTGGCGGCAGTGAACTATCACTTCGGGAGCAAGGAGGGCCTCCTGCGTGCGGTCCTCGGCCGCCGTCTGGGTCCCCTGAACGAGGCGCGGCTCTCCCGCCTCGATCAGCTCGATCAGCTCGAGGCGCTCGGGCGCCCCGCCACCCTGGAAGAACTCCTCGAGGCGTTCCTCCGCCCCGCGATCGAGATCCGTGTCGACGAGCGCGCCGGCCAGTTCGTCCGACGACTCCTCGGGCGGCTCTACATCGATCAGGGCGCGGAGTGGTTGCCGCTCTTCTTCGAACAGTTCCACGAGGTGAAGGAGCGATTCGCACCCGCCCTGCGCCGCGCTCTCCCTGACCTCACCGACCTGGACTTCGCCTGGCGGCTGCACTTCGCCCTCGGAGCGATGGCCCACGCGATGGCGGACGAGAGCCGCTTGAAGGAGATCTCCGGTGGCGCCTGTGATCCCCACGACACCGAATCGGTGGTGACCCAACTGGTCGCATTCGTAGCAGCAGGACTCCGCACTCGCCGCTCGGCGCCGCTCGCACGCCCGGGGGATGGGAGAGAGGCATGACCGTTCGACGGGTGCCCGCGAATCGACTCCTCCCGCTCCTGCTCGCTGGAGTCACCCTGCTGTCGCTCCCCGTCCCCGGGTGTGGTACGAGCCCGCGGCAAGACGGCGACGACGCTCTCACGATCGTCCCACCCGACTGGCCCGGGCGAGAGTCCGCTCCGACCGGGTCGGAGGGCGCCACTCCCGGTGTGTGGTGGGATCACTTCAGTGACCCCGATCTCGCCGCGCTGATCGACGAGGCCCTCACTCGAAACCCGGACGTGCGGATCGTCGCGGCGCGGGTCGCCGCAGCCTCCGCCGCACTCGACGGCGCCGGGGCACTTCGGTGGCCCGAACTGGGATTCACCCTCGAAGCGGGTCGGCAGCGCCAGAACTTCATCGGAATCGACATCCCGGGCTCGAGCGACCTCCTCTCGAGCACGACGACTCGCTTCGGAGCCAGCCTGTCGGCCCGGTGGGAGGTCGACCTGTGGGGACGACTGGCCGCGGGCGAGGAGACCGCGCGCGAATTCTTCCTTTCGGCGCTCGCGGAAGAGGAAGCGGTGCGACTCTCGCTCTCCGCCCAGGTGGCGATCGCCTGGTTCGCGCTCATCGAGGCGGGACGGCAACACGACCTCGCGGTCGACATCCGCGATCGTTTCCGTTCGAACGAGCAGAGGATCGCCGCGCGCGCGAGAGAGGGGGTCCGCGGACCGCTCGATCTCCGACTCGCCCGGACCGAACGCGCCGCCGCCGATGCGACGGTCGCCGCGGCCGGTCGCACCCAGAGCTACGCACGGCGCGCACTCGAGCTTCTTCTCGGTCGCTACCCGGCGACGGAGATCGCGGGGCGCGGCGATCTGCCCCTCCTCGCCGCAGAGGTCCCGGTAGGGATCCCCGCGACGGTCCTCTCTCGGCGCCCCGATCTGATCGCCGCGCGGGCGCGCCTGCGCGCCTCCGCCGCCGATCGAGACCGAGCCGAGGCAGAGGTGTGGCCGCAGTTGGTCC
Source organism: Planctomycetota bacterium (assembly GCA_032128395.1). GTDB lineage: Bacteria > Planctomycetota > UBA8108 > UBA1146 > UBA1146 > JAQBGV01. The sequence goes on from JAQBGV010000241.1 coordinate 1,793, forward strand.
TGACCGGGAGCGGGGGCACGCTGAGCAAGGAGTTCTCCGATCTCCTCGATGGGGACTTCGGCGTCTGGTCGCTCGCCGCGGGGCTCGTCGGAACGATCTTCGACCACGGTCGTCGGCGAGCGCAGGTGGATGCGGCGGAGGGGCGACGACTCGAGGCGGAGGCGATCTTCGCCCGGGCGGTGCTGCTTGCGTGCGGCGAGGTCGAGGGTGCGCTCCGCGATGAGGAGCTACTCGCGATCGAAGCCGCGCGCCTCGCGGAGTTGCTCGCGGAATCGCGCGGCGCCCGCGATCTCGCGGGCCGGGAATACGCGGTCGGACTCGGGGACATCCTCACCCTCCTCTCGGCGGAGCGCAGCACCGCTAAGGCGGCGAGCCGGGTGCTCGCGGTCGCGCGCGCGCCTCGAAAATCGCGTTCGGTTGCTCGTCGCCCTCGGCGGCGCCACGGCTCTCCCCGAGGCGGTCTCGCCCGGCGATCCAGAGGTCTCCGAAGCGCAAGGAGCGCCAGAGTGAAGAGCATCATCGGCTGGATCCTCCCGGTCATCGTTCTCGTGGCCGCACTCGGTGCGATGCGGGTGCTCCTGTCGCTGCGCGATGAGCCCGTGATCACTCCCCCCGAGCGCGTCTTCCCCCTCGTCGAAGTCATCGTCGCCGAGCCGTCCACCGTCGATCACATCGTCCGGTCGCAGGGGACGGTGCGCCCGCTCGGTGAGATCGACCTCGTCCCCGAGGTGGGGGGCAGAGTGAAGAGCGTCGTCCCCGCACTCCGCGCCGGTGCGTTCTTCCGAGCGGGGGAGCTGCTGGTCGAGATCGACCCCGAGGATCTGGAACGCGCGGTGGTCGTCGCCGGGGCGGCGGTCCTCGAGGCCGAGCTCTCCGTGACGACCGAGACCGCCCTCGCCCGAGTCGCGCGCGAGGAGTGGGACTCCCTGCGCGCGGGCGAGCCGAGCGCTCTTGCCCGGCGCGAGCCGCAGGTCCAGCTCGCGGCTGCCCGGCTCGCCTCTGCGCAGGCGCGACTCGACCAGGCCCGTCGCGATCTCGAGCGCACGCAGATCTTCGCTCCCTTCGATGGCAGAGTCCTCGAGGAGTGGGTCGAAGAGGGGCAGGTGATCGCGCGCGGAGTGTCGATCGCGCGGCTCCACCGGACCGATCGCGCCGAGGTGGTCCTCCCCGTCTCCGACGACCAGCTCGAACTTCTCGACCTTCCGCTGTTCCCGGGGGAAGTGGGGAGCTTCGAGGGTCCCCGCGTCTCCCTCTCCGCGCGATTCGCCGGGTCGGTGAGGCGATGGGAGGGTCGCGTCCGCCGGGTCGAAGCGGAACTCGATCCGCGGACCCGCGTGGTGCGCCTCATCGCAGAGATCGAAGACCCGTTCCGACGCGCCGAGGGAGCAAGCGTGCCGCTCCCCCCTGGGCTCTTCGTCGAGGCGGAGATCGAGGGAAGGCGCAGCGAGGGGGTGTTCGTGTTGCCGCGCACCGCGTGGCACGAAGGGAGCGATCTGCTCGTCGTCGACCGAGCGGGGAAGCTCTCGGTGCGGGTCCCCCAGATCGAGCGACGGGATCGCACCTCGATCGTAGTGCGCAGCGGGATCGCCGCCGGGGATCGCATCGTGATCTCTCCCCTCGATGTCGTGATCGATGGGATGCGTGTCGAGGTACGCGAGGAGGACACGCCGTGAGCGACGTCCCGATGGGGGGGCCGATCAGCTGGTTCGCCCGCAACCCGATCGCCGCGAACCTGCTGATGGCGATGATCCTCTTCGGTGGCGTGATCTCGCTCCTGGGGATCGCCGAGGAAGTGTTCCCCGAGACCGAGACCGGCATCATCTCGATCGTCGTGCCGTTCCCCGGGGCGGCCCCGCAAGAGGTCGAGGAGGGGATCTGCGTCAAGATCGAGGAGGCGATCTGGGACCTCGAGGGGATCGACACTCTCCGCTCGAGCGCATCGGAGGGGGTCGGCCGGGTTTCGGTCGAGCTCGAGGACGACGCCGATGCGCGACGGGTGCTCTCCGACATCGAGGCGCGGATCGATGCGCTCGAGACCCTCCCCGAGGAGGCGGAAGAGCCGGTGATGCAGGAGGTCACCTTTCGGCGGCACGTGGTCAATATCGCGATCTACGGGGACGTGAGTGAGATGGCGCTCCGGCGCACCGCCGATCGCCTGCGGGAGAGACTCCTCGCAGAGACACTGGTCACCCAGGCGACGTTTGCGAGCGCCCGCCCCTACGAGATCACCGTCGAGGTCTCCGAGTCCGCGCTCCGGCGGCACGGGATCACCTTCGACGCGATCGCGAACGCGGTCGGACGGAGCTCCCTCGATCTGCCGGGGGGATCGCTGCGCACCGATGAGGGCGACATTCTCCTGCGCACCAAGGGGCAGCGTTACCGGGGGGAGGAATTCGCGGAGATCCCGATCCTCAGCCGACCCGACGGAACGCGGCTACTCGTCGGGGACGTCGCGCGAGTCATCGATGGATTCGCCGATCAGGATCAGTCCGCTCGGTTCAATGATCTGCCGGCGGTACAGATCCGCGTGTTTCGCGGTGGCGACCAGAGCGCCACGGAGATCGGACGCGCGGTGCGCCGGTTCGTCATCGAAGCGCGCGCACAACTCCCGGATGCGATTCAGCTCGCGACCTGGCAGGACAATTCGCTGATGCTGAAGAGTCGCCTCGACCTCCTCAAGCGGAACGGGCTGTACGGCCTGGTCCTCGTCTTCGGAGTGCTCGCTCTCTTCCTGCGGATGCGGCTCGCCCTGTGGATCTCCGTCGGGATCGGGGTGAGTTTCCTCGGGGCGCTCTGGGTGATGCCGGTGGTCGGTGCATCGCTGAACATGATCACCGCGTTCGGGTTCATCCTGGTCCTCGGGATCGTCGTCGACGATGCCATCGTGGTGGGGGAGAGCGTCTTTCGCGAACAGCACGGCGGGAAGCCGGGGCTCGCCGGGGTGATCTCGGGGACGCACCGGGTCGCCGTTCCGGTCATCTTCGCGGTGGCGACGACGATCACCGCCTTCTGGCCGCTGCTGCACGTCCCCGGAGCGATGGGCAAGCTCTTCCAGCAGATCCCGTTCGTGGTGATCCCGACCCTCGCCTTCAGCCTCGTCGAGTCGCTCTGGATCCTCCCAGCGCACCTGAGGCACGCCCCCGACCCGGCGCGCCGCCACGGGTCGGTCGGTGCCTCGATCCGCCACGTACAGGACCTGTTCGCGAGCTGGCTCGAGTGGTTCACGCAAAAATGCTACCGACCCTCCCTCGAAGTCGCTCTCCGGATGCGCTACCTGACCCTGTCTGTGTTCTCCGCGCTCGTGATCCTCACCGCGGGGATCGTCGGGGGTGGATTCCTCAGCTTCTCGTTCATGCCGAAGGTCGAGGCGGACAACGTCGTCGCGAGCCTGACGATGCCGCGGGGCACCTCGACCACCGCGATGCACGCTGCGGTCGAACAGGTCGTGCGCGCCGCTCTCCGGCTACGAGAGGAGATCGATCCGGCGGACGGGGATGGCCCGAGCGTTTTTCATAACGTCCTCACTTCGATCGGGGAACAGCCGTTCCAGGCTGACCAACGGAGGAATGCCGGAGGAGTGGGAGGGAACTCCGAGGGCGCGAACATCGCCGAGGTGAACGTCGAGCTCGCCCCGTCCGAGGTGCGGGGGAAGCTGTCGAGCGAAGAGGTCGCCCGCCGGTGGCGAGAACTCACCGGCCGTGTCCCCGGGGCGCTGGAGCTGACCTTCGGTGCGTCTCTCTTCTCGACCGGAAACGACATCGACATCCTCCTCAGCGGCGACGACCTGGCGGAGCTCGGCGTCGCGTCCCAGTGGTTGCGAGAACACCTCGAGGGGATCGTGGGAGTGAGCGAGGTCCGGGACAGCCTCCGGGCGGGGAAGGAGGAGCTGCGGCTCACGATCCTCCCCGAAGCGGAGCACCTCGGACTGACCCTCGCGGATCTCGCCCGGCAGATTCGTCAGGGGTTCCACGGTGAGGAGGCGCAACGGATCCAGCGCGGCCGCGACGACATCAAAGTGATGGTGCGGTACCCGGAGTCGGAACGGCGCTCGATCGCCGACCTCGAGGCAGTGCGGATTCGCACCCCCGGGGGGGACGAAGTCCCGTTCCAGAGCGTCGCCCGCGTGGAGCGCACCCGCGGCCTCGACTCGATCGAACGGATCGACCGTCGCCGCGGGGTCCACGTTCTCGGCACCATCGATCGAGAGGAGACGAGCACGGAGGAGGTGTTCGCGGCGATCGAAGCCCAGGCCCTCCCCGGTTTCGAGCGAGCCTTCCCGCACGTCAGCTGGAGCCACGAAGGGGAACAGCGCGACCAGGCGGAGACTCTGGGGTCCCTCATCGAGGGATTCATGCTCGCCCTGGTCGCGATCTACGCGCTCATGGCGATCCCTTTCCGCTCCTGGCTGCAGCCGCTCATCATCATGAGCGCGATCCCGTTCGGGATCGTCGGTGCCGCGCTCGGGCATGTGCTCCTCGATCTCGAGCTCAGTATCGTCTCCCTCTTCGGGCTGATCGCGCTCGCCGGAGTGGTCGTCAACGACAACCTGGTGCTGGTCGACACGATCAACCGACTGCGAAGAGAAGGGGCGAGCCTCGATCAGGCGATCCGGGTCGCGGGAGCGGTCCGCCTCCGACCGATCCTGCTGACGTCGCTGACCACCTTCGCCGGCCTGACCCCGCTCCTCCTCGAGAGCAGCCTCCAGGCGAAGTTCATGGTCCCGATGGCGGTCTCGCTCGGCTTCGGGGTGCTGTTTGCGACGGCGATCTCCCTGATCCTCGTCCCGGTCATCTACCAGATCCTCGAAGATCTGTTCCGGATCCTCGGCATCGACGAACGGTGGATCGCGGACGTCGAAGAAGAGCACCGTCAGGCGGTCGAGCACGCGGCGACGCCGAGCACCGAGTCTTGGTAGGGGGAAGAGTGGCAGCGGCTCGACGGGTACTGCTCGTGAATCTCGGTTCGCCGAAGAGCCCCGAGGTCGCCGATGTCCGGGCGTACCTGAAGGAGTTCCTCTCCGACCCTCTGGTGATCGATGCTCCCGCTCTGATCCGCTGGTTCGTCCTGAGGTGCTTCATCCTCCCGAAGCGGCCGCACGCCTCGGCCGCGGCGTACCGGTTGATCTGGACCGACCTGGGTTCGCCGCTGGTGGTGACGAGCAAGCGCGTCGCGGAACGCCTCGGCGAGAAGATCGGGGAACCGGTCGCACTCGCGATGCGCTACGGAGAGCCGTCGATCCGGGAGACCCTCACTGCGCTCCGGGATGAGGGAGTGGCCGAGCTGCGCGTGATCCCGCTCTATCCGCACTACGCGAAGTCGAGCTACGAGACGGTCGAGAAGAAGATCCGCAGGGAGGCGGCGCGACTCGGGAGTCCCTTCCGGCTCTCGTTCCAGGAGCCGTTCCACTCGGAAGCGAAATACATCGAGGCGCTGCGGCAGGTCAGCGAGCCGTACGTCTCCGGATCGAAGCGCGCCCCGCCGTACGACCACCTTCTCTTCAGCTTTCACGGGATTCCGGTGCGGCACGTCGAGAAGCGCGACCCGACCGGAAAGCACTGCCTGCGCACGGCGGACTGCTGTCTCTCGGGTCACCCGGCGACCGAGCGTTGCTACCGGTCCCACTGCCTGCGGACGGCAGAGGCGCTCGCTGCCGCGCTCGACCTCCCGAGAGAGAAGTGGTCGCTGTCGTTCCAGAGCCGCCTCGGCCGCGACCCCTGGCTCCCGCCATCGACCGAAGAGACCCTCGTGGAGCTCGCGCATCGCGGCACGGAGAGACTCCTCGTCATCTGCCCGAGCTTCGTGTCGGACTGCTTGGAGACTCTGGAAGAGATCGCAATCCGGGGCCGAGAGTCGTTCCTCGCAGCGGGCGGCAAGTCGTTCGCGATGATCCCGTGCATGAACGAGCATCCGGCGTGGATCGATGCGCTCGCGGGGTACGCTCGGTAGGGGAGTGGCTCCACCGAGCGGGGCCCGTCCTCGCTCCTCGAGCAGTGCGTTGAAAAAGTGCTTCCGATCCGAGGGATCGAGATTTCAATCCCCGTGCCTCCGCCCGGACGCAACGGGCGGCTAGGGTGTCCGGGTCAGAGCGTACAAAGATCGACGTTGTCGAAGTTCCGGCCGTAGAAGCGCATGTAGTGCATCTTGCGTTCGAGCGCTTCGAGCACGTAGCGCGAGAAGCGGATCTTCGTGAACTTCTGGGCACTCCCCAGTCCTCCCGGACTGAAGACGTTGATCTCCATCAGCTTGTCGCCGACGATGTCGAGGCCCACGAGGAACATCCCGTCCTGCACCAGCTTCGGGCGCACGATCTCGGCGATCCGCAGTACTACGTCGTCGACCTCGGCGGCAGCGAGCTTCCCCCCCGCATGGATGTTGCTGCGCATGTCGCCCCCCGAGCGCAACCGGCGAAACGCGGCGTACTTCCCTTTCACTCGCAGGGGCCTGCCGTTCATCACGAACAGCCGCGTATCCCCCACCTCGGCCGCGGGGAGGTACTGCTGGGCGATCACGAAACCATCCCGGCTCACGGCGTCGATCATCTGGTTCAGGTTCGAAAGGTCGCTCTCCTGCACGAGGAAGACGCTCGCCCCTCCGGAGCCCTGCAGGGGCTTGATCACGATCTTCCCCTCCTCGCGCGCGAACGCCTTGATCTCATCGCGGTCGCGCGTGATCAACGTCTTGGGCCGCACCTCCTCGGGGAAGAGCTGGAAGTACATCTTGCTCGCGGCCTTCGACAGGCCGTTCGGGTCGTTCACCACGATCACGCCGCGCCGGGTGGCGAGGCGGCCGAACTCGATGGCGATCGTCGAGGCCCAGGGACGGCTCAGGTAGTCATCCGAGGGGACGTTGCGCAGCATCAGCACATCGAAGTCATCGACCGTGACTCGTTGCGTGATGGCGTTCTTTCCGTGGAGTTCGGTGAGGAAGCTCTCGTTGCTGCTGTACCTCTTCTTGCGCACGGTGTGGGCCCGCGCCCGAATTCGCTCGTCCGGGTCGTAGGCGAAGTCCCCCACCCCGATCAGGTACGGCTCGTACCCGAGGTTCATCGCTTCCCAGGCGAGTCGGATGGTGGTGTAGCCTGCCTGCTCCGTCCTCACGTCGTTGACCACGAAACCGATGCGCATCGCTTCTCCTCGAGAACTGGGCGGGGATCTCCCCGCCATCGTACATCGTCCGAGGAATTGGTGCCTCGGAGCCACTCGTCGTCGATCTCCACCGCTCACCGCCGGCCGAGCGCACTCCTCGGTCAGAGCCGGCCGTGCTCCTCGAGGATCCCCGGCACGGTCGAGGCGAGCGCGCGGTAGATCGCTTTCAGCTGATCACGGTCGGGTGCCCCCGTCCACTCATCCATGAAGAACTTCTTGAATTCCACGGCGATTACGCACGACTGCTCGGGGAACGCCTCGTGGGTGGAGAGAGCATGGTACCCCCCGCGGAACTTGACGTTTTCCCGGACATCGAGCGCCCCGCCGGGGAACTCGAACGCGCGGAGGTTCGCGATGAACCGATCGATGAGCGGCCGGAACTTCTCCTCGGCGCGCAGGGTGCCGGTGCCGATGTTCACCTGGGGGTTCGCCTCTGGATCGGCGATCGGCCCCTCCGCTCCCTCGCGTCGATGGTTGTAGGTGTGCAGGTCGAGGACGATGAACGATCCGTGTCGCTCGGACAACTCGGCGTAGAAACTGCGGAGAGCGGCGTAGAACGCGCGGTGCTCCTCGAGCGAACGCTCGGCGATCTCGTCCGGCAGCTCTCCCTGCCACACCTCGAGTCCCCAGGCATCCTCCGGGGTGCGGTACACCGCTTTCTCCGGCGGCCGGTTCAGATCGACCTCGAAGCGAGAGTGCAGCCCGACGACCTGATGGGGGGCGACCTCGGTCCAGGGACCGGTGAACGGATCCTCCTCTCGCAACCGCGCCGCTTCGGTGAGGGCGAGCAGTGGGCGAACCTCGTCCCGGACCCTGTGCCCATCGTGGATCGCACTCGCGACGAGCGGACCGTCTCCTCGGCGGAATTTCCAGATCGAGTCTTTCATCCAGTGCTCACCTCTCTGCATGACGCCGGGCCGGGCCGGTACGGCCCCGTTCCCCGACCGGGACAATATCGCCGAAGGGGACTGCGGAGAGATTCCAATCTCCGACTCTCCGTCCGACTACTTTTTCTTCGTCCGACCCCGCCAGCCGGTGGACAATACGGGGATCGGGGCAGGGAGCATCGTCACCTCCCGCTTGATGTCAGAGATCGTGATGATCGCGCCCGGGTCGATCTCGAGGATCTTCCGGAGCAGGTCCGGGACCCTCCGGCGCCGCTCGACGATGAGCAGGACTTCGACCGGCGTGTTGTTCTCGTCGCTCCCGGCGAGTTCGGTCACGGAGTGCCCGAGAGCACGGAGCCGTCCCGCGAGGTCGATGTCGAGGTTGTGGGAGATCGCCCGAACGAGCTCGGTACCGAGCGCGAGCTTCGACTCCAGCCAGATCCCGACGATGTTCCCGGTGGCGAATCCGCCGGCGTAGGCGACCGCGAGATACCAGCGATCGAGGTTCTGGATCGCCTTCCCCGCCGCGAGCAGCCAGATCATGATCTCGAAGAAACCGAGGAACGCCGCCGTCAGGCGGTGCCCCCGGAAGACGAGGATCGTCCGGACCGTGCCGAGCGACACGTCGACGATCCGCGCGAAGAAGATCAGGAACGGCAAGACCCACGGATCGTCGAGCCACGGCACGGCTACTGCTCCCCCCAGCTACGGACTCCCCGGGCGACCGCGTTTTCGAGCGCCGCGATGACCGGGCTCGTGAAATCGACCCCCTCGAGTTCACCGGCGGCGCGCAGCCCCCCTGGGGCGAAGACGTTGACTTCGAGCAGCCGGTCCCCGACCAGATCGAGACCGACCAAATGGAGCCCGTCGAGGATCAGCCGCGGCCCGATCGTCCGGGCGACCTCGAGCATCGCCTCGGTGACCTCCGCCCTCGTCGCCTTGCCTCCGGCGTGGACGTTGCTGCGCAGGTCATCCCCCCCGCGCACCCGCCGAACCGCCGCGACTCGCCCCTCGACGACCATCGGTTTCCCTTCGAGGAGGAGGATGCGCGTGTCCCCCTCGACTGCTTCGGGGACGTACTCCTGGGCGACGATGAAGCCGTCACGACGAATGGTCATCGCGATCGGCTCGAGGTTTCGGGTCTCCTCGGCCCGGACCAGGAAGACCGATCGTCCCCCCGATCCGCCGAGCGGTTTCAGGACCACCCTTTGGTGCGCCGCGACGAACGACTCGAGCTGATCCATGTCCCGGGTGACCAGGGTCCTCGGGCGGACCTCCCGGGGGAGCTCGAGGAGGTACAGCTTGTCCGCGGCGCGATAGAGTCCACGCGGCTCGTTCCACACCACCACGCCCCGGCGTTCGCAGATCGCGCCGAACCGCAGTGCGAGGTCCTGGGCCCAGGGATGCTGAACGAATGGATTGTTGCGGAGGAGGATGGCGTCGAGGCGTTCGACCTCGATCCGCTCCGAGCGGCCCCCGCGGACCGTGGCGACCGCGCTCTCGGCATCGTGGACCCTCTCGGCGGGAACCCGGCGGGCCCGAAGGCGTGGCCCGGCGTCAGGGTCGATCTCCATCCTCCCCACCGTGGTCATCCAGACCTCGTGCCCCCGCGAAGCCGCGACCGACGCGAGGTGGAAGTTCGACTCCCCCGTATCGCTGGTCGCGAGTGAGTTGATGACGATCGCGATCCGCATCCCGTCTCCCTCCGGCGCCCGATCGTACCGGGTGCGGTCTCAGGCATTCTCCGGACGACGTGGCTCGGCCGGCGAGGTCGGCCGCGGAAGATCGCGCAACCCCGGCGCACTCCGGACGTGCAGGTCGCGCTGGGGAAACGCGATCTCGATCCCCTCGCGACGGAACTCCGCGTCGATCGCACCGTGGATCGCATCGGTCACTGGAGCCCAAACGTCGCGGTGGGGGGATGAAGACCCGCAGCTCGAAGTCGAGAGAGCTCTCCCCGAACCGATGGAAGAGCACGGTGGGGGCGGGATCTTCGAGGACCTGCGCGGTCCGCTCGGCGACATCCAGGAGCAGATGGCGAGCTTTGTCCACGTCCGATCCGTACGCGATCCCGACCGTGATGGTCAGCCGGCTGATCGGGTCGGAGAGGGTCCAGTTGATCAGGCTCCCGGTGATGAACTCCTTGTTCGGGATCAGGAGCTCGCGCCGGTCGTAGTCCTGGATCGTCGTGGATCGCATCTGCAGTCGGAGCACGCGGCCCTCGATCCCGGCCACGGTCACGATGTCGCCGACCCGAACCGGGCGCTCGAGGAGGATGATCAACCCTGAGACGAAGTTCGCGAAAATCTCCTGCAGTCCGAATGCGAGCCCGAACGTGAACGCCGCTGCGAGCCATTGGATGTTTCCCCACCCGATCCCGACCGCCCCGAAGGCGATCGTGGTCCCGATGATCAGGATCAGGTACCGGGCGATCGAGCGGATCGCGTAGCGCGACCCACGGTCGAGGGGGAGTCGCGCGAGGACCGCGATCTCGAGGAGGCCCGGCACGTTCCTGGTCGCGATCCCCGTGAAGAAGAGGAGCAGGAGCGTCAGGAGCAGGTCGGAGAGGTCGACGGCATCGGCCGAAGGGTGCGGCGACGACTCCGCGGAGCTCGAGGAAGTGTCCGGGAAGACGCCGGCCGGGCCGATGGAGGGGGCGCTCGGAGCCTCCGTGCCCCTGGCGGAGTCCTCTCCCTTCGCGTCGGCGGTCCCCCCAGTCTCGGGGCGAGGAGGCGCGGTCATCCGCGGGCCCTCCTTCTTCACGACGGCGAGGTAGTCCCTGAGCGTTCGGCTCTCCCCCTGGTCGCTCGGCACCCACTGAAGTGCAGGGTAGATCTTCACCCTCTCGAGGACGTGCAGAGCCGGGAGGATGTCCACCCAGAACAGATACAGACCCAGGCCGAGCGCCACCGACAAGCCGGCCCGGAAGAGTTGCTTCGTCTGCGCGTCGAGGGCGGGGATGTCCACTTCATCCTCGGCGGGCTCGACCTCCCCCGCCGTCTCGGCGGATTCCTCGCTCGCCCGCCGACGGATGCGGATCTGCTGGAAGGCGAGCCGACGACGGGCGACGAAGAGCCACCGCAGCAGGATCGCGTTGACGAGCAGCACCAGGAGCACGAAGCCGATCGACCACTGGAGCCTCATGCCGAGCTCGCGGGCGGTGTAGGTGTAGCCGGCGGCGGCGGCGATCCCGAGTCCGGGGGGAAGTGCGAGGAGCGGAAGGAACCAAGCGAGACGCAGCCGGGAGACGAGGCTCGCCGGGTTGCGCCGGATATAGTCGCCGAGGACCGGACCGTGCGGACGCAGGGTCCGCCAGACGAACATCGTGACCGCCAGCACGGCGACTTCGAACGACAGCAGACCGATCGAGTCGGCGTACTCCCTCTTGGGTTGCGCATCGAAGAGGGTCCAGACGGCGTACGCGGGGACGAGAACCCAGCTGCAGAGCGCGAGATTCCTCCCGAGACTCGCCACCGCCTTCGCGGGCCAGCGAAAGTGGCTCTCGGCGAGTCTCTTCGGGCGGGTCGCGTACACGACGAGGAGTAGGACCAGGAGCAGCCCCGACGAGTCGTGGAGTGCGACCCCGGTCGCCACCGCGTGGTCTACCCCAGTCGAAGTCGCCAAGGGTTCCTGCTCCACCGGGATGGAGAGCATCACCCGCCCGATGACGAACAGACCGAACGGTACCGGCAGGGCGAGGAGCACGGTGAGGGCGAGTTCCCCCCAGGTGTGCCGCAGGGAGTCGGTGCTGTGGTGGCGCACTCTCTCCGAAAATCCCTCGCTCTGGCGGAGGAGGCGGGGACGCACCGTCACGAGTGCGAGGAGGAGCAGGACGAACAGGAGCGCCGTGATCCATCGGTCGCGGAGGAGACTCGCCAAACGCTCGAGGGCGGCCCGCCACTCGGCGCCGTCGAAGAGCCACCCGAGCGCGTCGGGTCCGTCACGGGTCCGCTCCGCGAAACCGGAGGTTGCGTTCGGTACCCAGAGGACTCGCTCCTCGATGTACTGTCGGTAGGCATCGGTGACGCGCTCGTAGACCGCGAGCGCTGCGAGGTGATCGGCGAGGCTCTCCGTGAGCAGGGTCAGGTCGTTGACGATTTCCTGGCGGTGCGCGAGACCCTGCCGGAGGAGTTGGCCCCCCCTTTGACGAATCTCGACATCCTCCGCTCGGTCCTCTGCTAGCCCCAACTCAGACGCGAGCGCGTTCCCCCTCGCCTGAATGTCCTTCTCTGTGGCCCACTTCTCCTTCTCGATGAACAGCTCGTACTGCACCTCGTTGAGCTCTCGTCGGATGTTTCGCAAGTCCCGGCGGACGACCCCCGGGAAAGGGAGCTTCCCCAGTTCGAGACGCAGGGTTTCCCCGGCCGGGGTGAGCCCGAACTCCAGGACGCGCCGGAGGGCGAACTCGAACCCTATCTTGAGCTCGGAAAGACTCCCCAGTGTCTTGTCACGAGCGGTCTGGGCGCGCGAGATTCGCGAGAGGGAGCCGTCATCTCCCCCCCGACTGGCGGCGAGCGCCTCGATCTCGAGGGCGAGGGTCTCGAGGACCGGGTACCTGGCGGCCGTCGTCCGTCGGCTCACCTCCGCCTCAGCCGCGACGTTCGCTGCTTCGACGACGCGCTTGGCCGCCAATTCGGCATCGAGAGCCGACACTCGCCGCTCGGCGATCCCGGCCCGTCGCAGCGCCCGCTCCCGCCGCAGGGGGAGGAGCTCTCGTCGGCCGTTCAGGGAATCGAGTTCCGCGCGGAGGATCTCGGCCTCGGCGGCGATCTCCCGCCGGCGGGCGAGAGATTGAACGACAGGGGCCCGGGCGATCACGTCGCCGCTGCCGATCTCAGCCGCGGTCCCTAACTGTTCCTCGAGCTGGCTGGTCTCCTGCTGGATCTGCGCCAGGCGCGTCGCGATGTCGGCGCGCCGGATCTCACGTGTGGGTCCTTCTGCTTGGAGCTTCTCCGCGTCTTCCTTGGCGGCGGTCCACTCGGCGCTCGCCTGTCTGAGCGCATCCTCGAGCTGGGCGAGGGTGCGCGGGCCGTTCTCCTCGGACTCCGCTCGAGGGAGCGGCGCTGCCAGCTCCTCCCGGAGCAACTCCGCCCGGCGCGGAGCCGCCTCCAGCTCCTGCCTGTGGGAGATCGCCCCCTGGTCGTGAGCTTCGGCGCTGGTGAGCGAGTTGAGGGCCGCGCGGTAAGCGGTCAGCGCGACCTCGCGGGCCGCTGGATCGCCGGACTCCGCGGCTTCGATCTGAGCGATCGCGTCTACGACCGAGTCGCGGGACGGAGTGGGGAGGGGCGGTGGCTCCTCCTGCCCCCACGAGAGCGGCGCTAGCGCGAAACCGAAGATCGCGATGAGGAGGGGAAGGGCCCGCAGAGGGGTGGCCGGTCGGGTGGACAGCAAGATTCGCACTTCATTCCCCTCGGAGGGCGCCATGCCCCGTCGAGCGCGGAGTTTGGCGCGGAATGCCGCGAACTGCCAGCGTTCGGGCGCCGCGATTCCTTGGATTTGCGACAGCCTCCTAGATCCAGTGCTTCCTCCGGAACGCGACCAACATGGAGGCGCCCGCGACCAAGGTGACGATCCAGAAAACGGGATAGCTCCAGCTCCATTTCGTCTCCGGCATGTGCTCGAAGTTCATCCCGTAGATCCCCGCCAGGAACGTGAGGGGAACGAAGATCGTCGCGATGATCGTGAGGACCTTCATCACTTCGTTCATGCGGTTGCTGACGCTCGAGAGAAACAGGTCCTGCAGCCCGGACGCCATGTCGCGGAAGGACTCCACCGTGTCGACGACTTGCACGGCGTGGTCGTAGACATCCCTCAGAAAGAGCTGGGTACGATCGGTGATGAGGGGATTCTCGACGCGGATCAGGCCGCTGAGGAGCTCTCTCAGGGGCCAGATCGACCGACGGAGCAGGATCAATTCCCGCTTCAGGTGGTGGATGCGGGGGAGGTGAGCCGGATCCGCGTCTTCCACCAGCTCCCGCTCGATCTCTTCGATCTCCTCGCCGAGACGCTCGAGCAGCACGAAGTAGCTGTCGACGACCGCGTCCGCGAGGGCGTAGGTCAGATAGTCCGCGCCGCTTTTTCGAATGCGGCCCTTGCCGCTCCGGATACGGGCACGTACTCCCTCGAACACATCGCCGGGGATCTCCTGGAAGCTGATGACGAACCCGGGGCCGAGGACCAGGCTCAGCTGTTCGGAATGGATGACTTTTCGCTCCGAATCGAAGCGCAGCATGCGGAGGACTAGGAACATATGGTCCTCGTACTCCTCCAGCTTGGGCCTCTGCGTGGTGTGGACGACATCCTCGAGGAGGAGCGGGTGGAGTCCGAATCGATTGCCGATCGACTGGATCGTCTCGGTGTCGTGCAGCCCGTCCAGGTTGATCCAGGAGACGGACTCGCGTTCACGCAGCTCGAAACACTCCTCGATGGAGGTGACTTCCTTCTCTTCGAGGCGCTCTTCATCGTAGTCGAAGAAGCGGATCCGAATCTGGTCGACCCTCTGCTCTCCGGAGTACTCGATGGTTCCCGGTGGCGCGCCGACCGATCTGCGTCCCCCTGAGTATCTGGCCATGGTCGTCGCGCTCCCCTTCCGTCCGACCACCGAGAGTGGCGCATCATAGTGAGCCGAAAGGTGGTTTGCCCCTCTCGGTCGCCGTCATGACGCTATCGATGATCCCGATTCTCAAGATCCCTCTGCGAGGATCTCCTCGATGGTGAGCCCTCGCCGCAGCCGGTCGAGTCGTTCCACCGCGCGTGGGTCGTCGAGCACGCGCGGGCGCAGTGGACCGGACTTCAGCACTTTCCTCCAGAGGAGCTCGTCGATGATCGGGATCTGCTTCTCGTTGATCTTTCCGTGGAACAGGATCTCGAGGTCTCGTCCCTTGGCGACGTATTCCACCATGCGCTGGAAGCCTCGCAGGTAGATCAGGTCCTTGATGAGCCCGCCCCCCCGGTAGATGCGCATGGAGATCCGGAACGCGGCGCGTGCTGCGAACCCGTGCTGGTCTCGCAACATGCGGAAGGTCTCGACGAAGGAGGCGCCGTCGGTGATGGAGTGGGCGGCCAGCACGCGCGCCGCGAGGATCCGGAGCCGGCCGCGATCGAGCCCTCCGATGAGATACTCGGAAAGTACCGCGAGCCCCTCCTGCGTCTCCTCGTAGCCGGGAAGCCCCGACCGGAGGAGGCGGAACGGTTGGGTCCCGCCGTTGTAGTGGGTGACGAGATGGGTCCCCACCTCGTGGTGGAGGGCGGCTTCGACCCGCTCCGGCGCAACCTGGGTCGAACGCCCGACGAGAAGTCGACCGCGGGAGACGATGAGCCCGGGGACGGACCTGGTGATCCGGACGGGTGGGTGGAATCCCGGACACTTCTCGCGGTAGGACTCGATCTCCGCGCGGGCGCGTTCGGCGAAGCCCGCGGCATCGATGAGATCTTCCCCCCCGCCCTCCGAGTTCCCCGAGTCCACGGACTTCGTCGGCAAACGACCGAGGATACTCCGGGCCAATTCGAGCAGGCCGGGTGCCGCCTTGCCATAGAGCTGGAGGCTGCCGTACAGGAAGCGGGGCGTGTGGAGGTCTTGCAGCATGGTGATCTTGCGGTCGAGTTCTCGCTGCTTCTTGTCGAAGAGATCGGAGAGCGTCGGGTCCTCGACTCGGTCGATCTTGATCCGGTAGAGGCCTCGCTTGAGATCGGACGGAGAACCCGGCACCGGGCGATAGAGGAAGCGCGGGGTCTTCTCGAATCCGCCCCGCTGGAAGTTCTTCCACGCGGACTCGGTGTTCACGGGCGTGGCCAGAAGCAGGAGGTCGAACGCATTGATGATCTCTGAGAGTTGACGATCCACGGTCCAGACGGCCTGGACCACCGCCCGGCGGCCGAGGGCGTGATAGTGGGGGGGGCGGTGGGTCGTCTCGACCTCGACGAACCGGAAGTACGCCCTCTTCAGGGCGGTCGAGATTCCTCTGTGGAGGCTCCGCCGGATCTGCGTGTACTGGGTTGTCCCGGTCTGGTCGCGAAACACCGGACGGATCTCGATTCCGATCACCGTGCAGTTCCTCCGCTTGGCCTCCTTCTTCGAGAGAACTGGAGGAAGGTCGGGTGGGCAGACCTCACGCGCCGCCGATACTCGTACTCGCGCCGGCCGTCCCATGATTCGGATCTTCTCGAGGGAGGCCTTGAGAGACTGGACCGCGGCGGAGTTGGTATCTCCGCGGTGCGTGACGATCCCGAAGGCGGGCCGGGGGTGGACGGGGCTCCCCGGGCTCACTTCCTCCGCGGCGGCGGATGATGTCCAGATCTCGACCAAGAGGAACGCGCCGAACTCGGGTTCGAGAGTCTCGACCAAGCGAGCGACGAGCGCGGATGGGTCACCGGTGGCCTTGAGGTACGACGCCTCTCCGACGATGAACCGATCGGTCCCGACATCGGGTCGACCCGCGGGGCGACGGTAGAGGCAGATGAACGGCAGTTGGCGGTCGATGTGGAGCCGCCCCCACGGGCGGAGAGTGCGTCGCACGGGCCGATTCGCGGCGAGTCGAGCGGAGATCTCGTCGAGGGCTCGTGCCGAGAGATGGAGAGAGCCGACCTCTGCCAACCCCTCCGGCTCGGCCGCCCCCTTCGGATCGGCCGCCCCCCTTCGGATCGGACCGAGGTGGATTCGACGGCAGCGAGCCGCCCGCGGACTCAGGCTCCGCGCCGACTACCATCGGAGATCATCCGTTCTATGGGATCGAAGACGCACCGGGAGTCCTGCATCTCCGCCGCCTGCCGCCCGAGCGCCGGTTCGCGGCACCCCGAAGAAGGTGACACCCGAGCCCGGCAATAGCGACGCCTTTCCCCGGAATCTAGGCGCGACCCCTTTCGGGAAGGGACCGCCGAGCTCGCGGCACTCCCTGCGCACCGGGTCGAACCCAGAACAGGGGCCGGGGGACTCGTGAGAGTCCAGTTGTTCCGGAAACGACAGGCCGGGGATCAGCAGATCGGTGAACGTCAGGCCGTCCGCCTCGTACAGCGAGACGGTGTTGCTTCCATCGTCCACTACCACGAAACGGTTGTCCGGCAGGACCTCGACATCCCAGAGGGACGCGTCGGTGATGATGAGACCCAGGTTGGCCCCAAGGGCATCGACCACCGTGATCCCCTCGTTCGGGGCAACGCCGTCGTAGACCACGAACAGGTCGGTCCCTCGGAAATCGATCCCGCGGACATTGTCGATCGAGGTCCCCGCATTGTCGGCGAAGACATCGACGAAGGTACCGTCGCGGTTGAAGCGGAGCACCTGGTCATTCGTCTGATCCGACAGGTAGATTTTGTCATCGGGACCGAGGATCGCGTCGATCGCGGTGGCGATGGTGACTCCGACCGGGAGGACCGAGGGATCGATCAGGTCTCCGATTTACGCCCCGCACTCCTTGCTGTAGAGCCCCACGGTGTCGTCGGTCGAATTCGGGATCATCAGGACGGTGTCGGTGATCGGTGCGCCAGGAGTGAAGAAGGCGATCACGCAACTCTGCGGCTCCGTGAATCCGCCGCAGCCGACGGTGAGTTCGTAGGTATTGCACCCCGAGTCCGGCGTCGCATCGACGTACATCGTGTCTACTCTCGTCCCCTCTGGGGCCGAGTGTGACAACGTGGGTCAGCCGTGCATCAACGCCGCGGGGCAGACTTGTTCAAATCGCTCGGAGCCTCGATCCTCGTGATCGGTGCGACGCTCTGGCTCTTTGCGACCCCCCGGAACTCTTCTCGATTCCTTCCGGGCCCAACCTGGCCGGAAGCCGGAGTACCTCTGGATATCTGCACGCCCCGGTGTGAACCGCTCTTGACGTACCGTTCTACCTCTCGAATAGGGGGGAGGCTACCCGGCGTCCGGAACTTTCGACCGGCTCTTGGCCGCGGCGCGGCCAGGAACCGGGGAAGTCGTCACGGGCGACCCTACGGTGACCTACTGGGATGAATAGTTCAGCACCAAGTACCCCAGGAGCGCCAACATCACGATCAGCACCGGTGCGATGAGGATCCAGTTCACGCTGATCTTCTTCTGCGCGTCCTCGATCGGGGTGCTCTGCGCGAGGAGCCCCGGGATCCGGTCGAGGAACAGTTCCCCGAACCAACGCGCGACCCGGTCGAGCGGCCCGACGATCACTGCGTTCAAGACCCCCCATCCCTTGCGATAGACCCAATCTGCATCCAGGTTCACCGACGGCAGCTCGGGAGGATAGATCTTGGTCAGGAAGAGCACCGTGAACGCCAACGACGCGAAGAAGAGGATCTGCAGCTGTTCGAGGATGTGCGCGAACGTGTACGGCCCGTACGTGAATTCCATCGGCAGGAGCTTGTAGAGGAACGGATACGCGCACCCCACCCCGATGCACATCAGGGCCGAGATCGCCATCGCGATCCGCATGTGGAGCGGCGCCTCTTCGACCCGGATCTTCGCGTCGTGGGCGAAGAATGCGAAGAAGGGGATCTTGATCCCTGCGTGCTTCACCACCCCGGTCGACGCCAGCAGCAGGAGGAAGTAGACCAGCGTCTCGTGGTGCTCCGCCGCCGACACCATGATCAGTGACTTCGAGACGAACGCCGAGAAGAGCGGGAACGCGCTGATCGACGCCGCCCCGACGATGCAGAGCGCCGTGGTCTGCGGCATCGACTTGTACAGCCCGCCGAGGTCGCTGCCGGTGGTCTTTCCCGTGCGCAGGAGGACCGCACCCATCGACATGAACAAGAGCCCCTTGAAGAACACGTCGTTGAACGCGTGGGCGACCGCTCCGTTGACCCCGAGAGCATCCCCGAGCCCGACCCCGACCACCATGAAACCCATCTGGTTGATCATGCTGTAGGCGAGCGTCTTGCGGAGGCAGTTCTCGATCACCGCGTAGATGATCGGGAAGATCGCCATCACCGCGCCGATGCCGATCAGGACCTCCGAGCCGGCGAAGGCGCGCACCAGGGTGCAGATCGCGACCTTGGTGGTGAACCCGCTCAGGAAGACCGACCCGGTCGCGGTCCCCTCCGGGTAGCCATCGACGAGCCAAGTGTGCAGGAGCGGGAACGCACACTTGATGCCGATCCCGATGAGGATCAAGGTCGCGCCGAGTTCGCCGCGGGAGAGTTCTTCGGTCAAGGAGCCGAACCAGCCGATCTCGAGGGTCGCCCCGTCGTGTGAACGGATCAGCACCCCGGCCAGCATCAGCAGTCCCGAGATCACCTGTTGGACGAGATAGCGGTGGCCCGCGTTCACCGCGCGTTCCGTGCGCCTCGCCCAGATGAAGAAGGCAGATGACACCGCGAGGACCTCCCAGCTCGCGAACAGCGTCAGCCAGTCCCCGGCGAAGACTGCGGCGATGGCGCTCCCCGGATAGAGGAGCGCCGGCGCAGTTTGGAAGCGGTCCTCGACCTCGAGGGCGAAGATCACCGAGACGATCAGGGCGATGTGGAAGAGCACCCCGAAGAGGAAGCTGAGCTTCGTCATCTCCGCGAGCACGAGGGGGAAGCCGAGGAAGGTGGCGGTGAGCTTGTAGTCATCGGGGAGGAGGAGCAAGTTGACCAAGCTGACGGCGGGGACGATCAGCATCCACGCCATCCGCGGCCGGCCACGCAGGAACGGCACGACCAGCGAGCCGAGCAGGGGGAGGAGGGCCGGGTGGAGACTACCGATCATAGTAGTCCTCCCGGCGCATCAGCAGAGGACGCAGGGCGCGCGCGGTGAGTACGATCAGACTGCAGCCGATGAACCCGTAGAAAGAGTAGAAGCCGGTCCAGTTCTCGACCCCGTAGTGGCCGTGTCGATCGAGGAGGCCGGTGTACTGGAGGAGATCGAGAACGAAGAGGACCGCGCAGGCGATCACGAGCAACCGGATGAACTTCCGCACGTTTGCGGGGTTGTCCAGCCAGTACCGCTTCTCGTCCGGGGAATTCGGTTCGTTCACGTCGTTCATCCTCAGTGCGCCGCCAGCGCGGCGAGGTCGTGGACCAGGTTCGGCCAGAGGAACAGCACCAGGCACCCCGTGGCGGTCACGACGATCGGGAGCCGACAGAGGAAGGGCGCTTCGCCATGATCGGCGTGGGTCTTCGGCGGGCCTCCCTCCTCGGCGCGCTGCTCCTTCCCGAAGAAGGCGATCAGAGGAATCGGGAGGAGGTATGCGATGTTGAGGAGTGAGCTGACGAGCAGCACGACGAGAAAGGCGAGCCGCTCCGCGTCGATCGTTCCCTGGACGATGAACCACTTGCTCCACGCTCCGCCGAAGGGGGGGAGTCCGATCGTGCTCAACGTTCCGATCAGGAACGCGAACATGGTGATCGGCATGCGTTTGCCGATCCCGGCGAGCTCGCTGACGTTCGTCTTGTGGGCGGCGACGTAGATCGCACCTGCGCAGAAGAACAGGGTGATCTTGCCGAACGCGTGCATCGCGATGTGCATCGCACCGCCCAGCACCGCGGCTTCGGTCGCGAGTGCCGCCGCGAGGACGATGTAGCTCAGCTGCCCGATCGTCGAATAGGCGAGGCGCGCTTTCAGGTTGTCCTTCGACATGGCGAAGAGGGACGCGACGATGATCGTCACCGCCGCGAACCAGGCGACCCAGTGCCCGGCGCCGCTCTCGCGCATCGTCTCGAGGCCGAGCACGGAGATCGAGATCTTGAGGACCGTGAACACCCCCGCCTTCACCACCGCGACCGCATGGAGGAGCGCACTGACCGGGGTAGGGGCGACCATCGCGTTCGGCAGCCACATGTGGAACGGCATCAGCGCCGTCTTTCCGGCCCCGAAGAAGAAGAGAGTGGTCAGCAGCAGGAGCTGTCCTGGGGTCGCCTTCCCCGCCAGGATTCCGCCGGGGCGGAAGTCGAGTGTTCCGGCGAGGAGCCAGGTCCACACGAGCGCCGCGAGGAAGAACAGGGTCGAGGTCCCGACGAGGATCCCGAGGTAGATCCGTCCCGATCGGAGTGCCTGCGGGGTCCGGGAGTGGGTGACGAGCGGATAGGTCGAGAAGGTCAGCACTTCGTAGAAGAGGAAGAGGGTGAGGAGGTTCCCGGAGAACGCGATCCCGATCGCAGCGCCGATCGCCACCGCGAAGCACGCGTAGTATCGGGTCTGTCCCTCGCTCTTCTTGCCGTACAGAGCCCGCATGTAGCCGATCGAGTAGATCGAGTTGAAGATCCACAGGAAGCTCGCGACCAGCGCGTAGATCAGTCCGAGCGGTTCGACCTCGAGTGCGAGGGGGAGCTCGGGAGTGAATTCGGCGATCACCGCGCCCGGGTTCTGGCCGTCGAGGACCGGCCCGACGAGGGTGATCACCGTCGCGAGGAGGACGACCCCTGCGAGCAGGGTGATGCCCTCACGCAGATTCGGCCGCCGGCCGGTCAGGCAGATGAGCAGGCCGCCGACGAGGGGGGTGAGAAGGGCGATGATCGGTGCGGCGCTCATCCGGTCCCCCCGAGCAAGTGGTCGGCGGCCGCCTGAGCGATCCCGATCACCCCGGTGGAGCGCACGCCGAACCAGAGGCTGAGTCCTGCCAGGATCCAAACGGGAGCGAGCATCGTCCACGGGCCGTCGGTGACTCGAGCGGTCTGCTCGTGGGGGGGCCGGAAGTACACCACCTCGATGACGCGCCAGATGTAGATCGCCGCGAGGAGCGACCCTCCGAGCACCGCGATACCGAGTGGCCAGTATTCGGAATCGAAGATCCCTTTGAGCAGATAGACCTTGCTGACGAATCCTGCGGTGCCGGGGACCCCGATCAGGCCGAGACCGCCGACGACGAAGGCGGCCATCGTCCACGGCATCCGGCGGCCCAGTCCTTCCAGGCGCTTGATGTCGCTGGTCCCGAGACGCCAGGTGATCACGCCGACCACCAGGAACAGGCCACCCTTCATCAGTGCGTGGTTGATGATGTGGAGGATCGAACCGGTGACGGCATTCCGTTCCCCGACCGCGAGCCCGAGCACGATGTATCCGATCTGGGCGACGCTCGAGTAGGCGAGGAGTCGCGCCAGACTGCTCTGCCTCACCGCGGTCAGAGATCCGAAGAGGATCGCCGAGCACGCGCACGTGACCAGCACCACCGAGTTGGGGCCGCTCAGGAATCCGGAGTCGGGGCCGAACACCGTGAAGGCGAATCGGAACGCCATGTAGATCCCGACCTTCGTCGCGGTCGCGGCGAGCAGGGCGGAGACGGCGGAGGGGGCGTACGTGTACGCGTTCGGCAGCCAGGTGTGCAGTGGGAAGAGCGCCATCTTCAAGCCGAGGCCTACCATGATGAACGCAAAGGCAGCGAGCACCGTTCGGTTGAGTCCACCATCGACGGTCCTGAGTTCTGCGAGCCGATCGTGCATGTCCGCCATGTTCAGCGTACCGGTCACCATGTAGAGGTAGCCGATGCCGATCAGCAGGAAGCTCGCTCCGATGCTCCCGAGCAGCAAGTAGTGGATCGCCGCAGGCAGCGCACGCCGGTCGGTCCCTTTTCCCATCGCGACGAGGGCGTAGATCGTCAGCGATGATATCTCGAGGAGGACGTAGAGGTTGAACGCGTCCCCGGTCGCCGTGATGCCGAGGAGCCCGGTGATCGCGAGCAGCCAGAGTGTGTAGAAGAAGTGGTGCCGGTCGGAGTCGATCTCCTTCGCTACGCTCTGCCGCGAGAAGAAGGTGACGACCACCCCGATCCCCGAGACCACCGTGAGTACGATCGCGCTGAGGATGTCAATCTTCAGTTCGATGCCCCACGGTGGCGGCCAATCTCCGATGGGATAGCTGATTTCGCTCCCCGGTTGACCGACCACCTCGGCGAGCAATCGCGCGGCCGCCACGAAGGTCACGGCAGTGATCGCACACGCCCACGCCCAAGGGGCCCTCCCTCGCCCGGTGAGGGTCGCGAGGACCCCACCGATCAGCGGGATGATGACGACCAGGATCGGGAGGTGCTCGCCGATGTTCATGTCACCGGCTCCCCGACCAACGGCGCGTCTTCGGGTACTGCGAGCGGGGCTTCCCCTAGCGCCGCGAGATCCGCGGCGAGGATCTCGTCCGCTTCGATGGTGCCGTAGGCGCGGTGAATGTTGACGATGATCGCGAGCGCCACCGCCATGGTGGCGAGGGAGACGACGATCGCGGTCAGGATCAGGACGTGCGGGATCGGGTTCGTGAAGACGGCATCGTCTGGGCCTTCCCCGCGGATCGGTGCGATTCCATCCCTCCGAACCCCCATCGAGATGTAGAGAAGAAAGATGCCGGTCTGGAAGATGCCGAGGCCGATCACCTTTTTCACGAGGTTGTGGCGCGCGATGACGGCGTAGAAGCCGATCATCATGATCACCACGTAGATCCAGTAGTTGAAGACCCCGAGATTCTCCACCGCTACCCCCGGGCCGTCGCGAATTTGTCGAACAGGGTGACCATCACCGCAGCGACGGTGATGCCGACCCCGGTCTCGACGAGAGTCATCCCGAGCGCCTCGGCTCCGTGTGGCTCTGTTCCGAGCCCGGAGTAGTCGAGGAACGCGTGACCGGTGAACAACCCCGCGACGCCGACCCCGATATAGAGGAGCACTCCGAAGGCCATCAGCCGATCGACCCACACGCGGGGGAGGGCCCGACGCGTCTCCTCGATCCCGTGGACGAGGGTGTGCAGGATCACCGCGCTGGCGAGGATCACCCCGCCCTGGAATCCCCCCCCCGGTCCGAGCTCTCCGTGGGTGATGACGTAGAACCCGAACACGATGACGAAGGGGATCATCATGCGGGCGATGACCCGGGGTACGACCTGCGACTTCATGCGGCCTCCTTCGTCCCGGCGCTCTCGCGCGGACCACGGAGGAGGAGGACGAGGCAGATCCCGGCGGTGAAGATCACCGCGGTCTCGAACATCGTGTCGTAGCCGCGGTAGTTGGCGAGGACGGCGGTGACCAAGTTCGGCACGTGGTGCCCGAAGTCCCCACCGTGGTCCCCCGCGGCCTCATCGCCGTTCTCGGGTTCCCCGTGTCCACTCCCCTCCGCCGAGGCGTGCCCGACGTTCTGGGCGATGTACTCGGGGGCAGTGCGGAGGTGCACGGGGGCATCCGGGGAGCCGAAGGCGGGCATGTCGAGGGTTCCGTAGATGAGAGCCGCCCCGGTCGCGAAGACGATCAGGAGCGCGGGCCAGTGGGCGCCGCGCTTCGGTTTCTCCTGAGTGCCGACGATCGTCATCGCGCCGAGGAGGAGAATCGTCGAGATCCCGGCGCCGACTGCCGCCTCGGTGAAGGCGACATCCATCGCGAACATGTTCGCCCACACGAGCGCCATCAGCAGGCTGTAGATCCCGAGGAGCATCGTCGAGGCGAGCAGGCTGCGGCTCCGCACCGCGGCGACGCCGACGGCGACCGCGAGCAGGAGCAGGACCACATCGACGAAATAGACCTCAGGCACCGGTCTTCTCCTCGCGTCGCCACGGCTCCAGCCCGTCGAGATGTGCGGCCTGGCTGATCGCATGGGTTGCCGTCGGGGTGGTGATGAAGAGGAGCACCGAGATCATCACCAGCTTCGCCGCGCTCTGCAGGTCCGCCTGAGGGAGTAGGCCGATCATGATCAAGAACTGCGCCAAGGTGTCCCCTGTGCCGGCGGGGTGCAGCCGGGAGTAGAAGTCCGGGAAGCGGAGGACCCCGACCGCACCGGTGAGGGCGATGAATCCGCCGAGCGGAAGCAGGAGCCAGGTGATGGCATCGGCCATCAGGAGAGCTTCCTGAACTCGACGAACTTCAGGATCGCGATCGTACCCACGAAGTTGATCAGCGCGTAGAGGAGCGCGATGTCGAGAAACCCGCTGCGTCCTTGCAGGAAGCCAAGGAGGCACAGCACCATCACCGCTTTGGTGCCGATCATGTTCACCCCGAGAATGCGGTCGTAGAGGGTAGGTCCGCGCAGCGTGCGCAAAAGGACGCAGGCGACCCCGATCAGGATCAGGAAGCAGGCGACGTGCATCGCACTCACCCCGACACCTCCTCCATCTGGAGGATCCGCTGCTCCATCCGGCCGTCACGCAGCGCAGCCTCGGCATCCGCGGTCAGTGCGTGGACGAGGAACGCATCGTTTTCGACTCGGACCGTCACGGTGCCTGGGGTGAGGGTGATCGAGTTGGCGTAGAGGGCCTTCCCGACCGGATGTCGGAGTTGGATCGGGAGTCGGAAGAGGCGCGGCTCGATCGAGCGCTCCGGTCGCCAGACGCGACGGATCACATCGATGTTCGCGAGAATCACCTGCCAGAGGAGCCAGGGAAGGTAGGCGATGAAGGGGCGCAGACCCGCCATCGGTTGTCCCTCGTCCCCAACGATCTCGAGACGGGCGGAGAACCACGCGGTCAACGCGCAGCAGACGACTCCCGCGCTGAGGAGGAACGCCGAGTCGGTCTCCCCGGAGAGAAGGAGCCAGAAGGCGCAGAGCACGAGGAAGAGCCAGAGGGCGCGCACGGCGGACTCGCTCCCGTCCCGGGGTTCGTTCCGAGCTCGAAGAACGCGGCGGAGTATCGGCGCT
>JAQBGV010000242.1:0-5375 GCA_032128395.1 Planctomycetota bacterium
CGAGAGCGCCGAACCCGATGACCTCAAGGTCTATCACCTCGCCGATCGGATGCTCTCGGAGATCCTCGGCCGATACCCCGGCCTCGACATCGTCTCGACCGATGACCGACGCATGCAGGTGATCACCGGTTGGACCTGGGCATGGGAAGAAGCGCAGGCGATCCCGTCGGAATATCGTGTCCGCCCGGGGGATCGCGAGGGGAGCGTCCGGGACATCCCTCGCTGAGCGGGGGTTTCCCGAGCGCCGGGAGCCCGGGTGGACCAGTCCCATCCGTCGCCCATGCACGGGATCGATCTGTCCGCATTCCTCTGAATCGTGAGACCACCCCTGTCCAGACGGTACCGATCCGGTACGATTTTGCTTCGACCGACCCAGGGAAGCGCCGGGAGTTACGCCCACCACTCGGCCCGGGGAGAGGGAATCGAGATGCGTGTCCTCTTCGTCTACCCGAGCATCGACTGCCCGCCCGGCGTGAACCATGGACTGGCCGCGATGTCGGGGGTCCTCAAGGATCGCGGGCACGAGACCGGTCTGATTCACGTCTGCGAGAAGCTCGCGCCGATCCCCACCGCCGATGAGATCATCGAACAAATCCGGGAATTTCGCCCCGGGATCATCGGGTTCTCGGTGATGAGCCAGCAATACAGTTGGTCGTGCGAGACCTCGCGAGCGGTCCGCGCCGCGTTCCCCGAGATTCCGCAAGTGATCGGTGGCGTTCACTGCACCATGGTCCCCGACGACGTCACGGCGGACGCAGTATTCGACTACGTCGTCGTCGGAGAGGCGGACTACTCCTTCCTCGAACTCGTCGAGAAGATCGAGCGAGGGGAGGACGCCACCCACGTGCCGGGCGTCCGGCTGATCCGTGACGGGGTGACGATCTCGAACCCGGTCGGCCCGTTCCCCGACCTGAACGGGCTCCCCCCCAAGGACTACGAGCTCTTCGACATGGGGCACATTCTGAACGTCAAGCGCGGCTGGCTGAGCATCATCACCTCGCGCGGGTGCCCCTACAAATGCACCTACTGCTTCAACAAGGAGATCGTCGATCTGTACAAGGAGGAGGGGGGCGCGAAGAACTCCAAGGAGTACCTCCGCCACTACTCGATCGAACGGATCCTCGGCGAGGTCGGCCGCCTCAAGGAGGACCACCCGCAGATCGACACGGTGATCTTCGACGATGACCTGTTCACGCTGAATCGCCGCTACGTCGAGGAGTTCTGCGCGGCGTACCGCGACTCGGGTCTCAACCTGCGCTTCGTCGTCAATGCGCACTTCCAGCAGTTCAATGACGAGATGGCGAGTGCCCTCGCGGGTGCGGGTTGCAACATCGTCAAGTTCGGACTCGAGAGTGGCTCCCAGCGGGTACGCAAAGAGGTGCTCTGGCGGTTCATGACCAACAAGAAGATCGAGGACGGACTCGCCGCCGCGCATCGCCAAGGTTTGCACACCTCGACGTTCATCATGCTCGGACTGCCCACCGAGACGCGGGAAGAGATCCAGGAGACCCTTCAGCTCTGCGCGGACACCAAGATGGGACGATTCCGCTGGGCGATCTTCTTCCCCTTCCCGGGGACCGCCGGGTACCGGATCTCGAAGGAGCTCGACCTGATCGACTGGGACCGCTGGAACGGCATGGGGAACTACTTCGACGCCTCGTGCCTCCGGTTCGGCCCCGAGCACGATCTGTACCTCGACAAGGTCGGCACCCTCTGCAACTGGTTCGTCAATGCGCTCACCGACTGGCCCTCGGCACCGACCTATCGAGCCCTCGTCGATCAGATCGACGCGATGAACGCCGAGGAGTGGCGGCAGTACAAGCCGCGCGCGCGCGACATCGATCGCGAGCTCTCCGAGCGTTTCCTCGAGAAACGGATCCCGCACTATTCGATCCGCTACGCCCACGTGATGGGAGTCCACAGCGACTTCGTCCTCTGGGAGCGGGATCAGCTCGAGCGGGGGACCCTCAAGGGTCGAGTGACGTACACGCTGGACTGAGCACCGGGTTTGCACTCACTCGGTGCCCGTTCCCGCCCGCTTCCCTCCACAGGACCCTTCCCTCCATCGGTCCATCTACGGCACAATCACGGGATCCCGTTGCCGACAGGAGTCCCGATGCGCGTTCACCCCACGGCACACGTCCACGCCGCCGCCGAGATCGATCCGTCCACCGAGATCGGACCTGGAGTGATCATCGAGGCCGGGGTCACGATCGGTCCGAACAATCGCATCTGGCCGAACGTGTACATCGGCTCGGGCACGACGATCGGCGCCGACAACGAGATCCATATGAACGCCGTGATCGGCCACGTCCCGCAGGACCTCGCCTACGACGGGGCACCGACGGGGACGCGAATCGGTGATCGCAACATCTTCCGCGAGAACGTGACCGTGCACCGTGCCTCGAAGCCGGATGGAGTGACCCGCATCGGGAGCGACTGTCTGCTGATGGTGGGGGCGCACGTCGCGCACGACTGCCGCGTGGGGAACGGTGTCACGTTGACGAACGGCGCGACTCTGGGGGGTCACGTCCGGGTCGATGACGGGGCGTTCCTGTCGGGATTCGCGGGCGTGCATCAATTCGTGCACATCGGTCGGCTCGTGATGCTCTCGCCGCTGAGCACGGTGATCCAGGACATCCCGCCATTCAGCCTGGCGGGGGGACTGAGAGCGCAAGTCCACGGCGTGAACGTGGTCGGGCTGAGGCGAGCCGGACTCACTGCGGACGCGCGCGCCCGAATCCAGGAGTGCCAGCGCATTCTCTACCGCTCCGACCTCACCACCACCGAAGCGCTCGCGGTCCTGCGGGAGGACCCGACTCCGGAGACCTGCGAGCTCGTCGCGTTCGTCGAAGAGTCACGCCGAGGCATTTCAAGATTCGGTGTAGCGCCCCGGGACCCGCTCGTGACCTCCGCGGAGAGCGACTGATCTCGACGGGGCAGTGGGGGCGAAGGGAGCCGATCGATGAAGATCGCGATCTCCACGCCGGCCTCCCCTGGTTCCACCTCGGGGAACCGAGTCACCGCGGAGCGTTGGCGGAAGATCCTGCAGGATCTCGGGCATCGCGTCGAAGTCATGCTTCCGGATGATTCCCCCGAGGTCGACCTCCTCGTCGCGATCCACGCGCGGAAGTCGCACCGGGCGGTTCGAGCGTTCCACGATCACCATCCCGGAGGACAGATCGTCGTCGCGCTCTCGGGGACCGACCTGACCGAAGATCTCCATGCGACCGGGGATCGCCGCGAGAGCGTGCTCGACTCACTCTCCCTGGCGGATCGGATCGTCGTCCTCCACCCGCTCGCCCCCCCCGAGGTCCCGAAACTCCACCGAGCGCGGGTCCGCGTGATCCTGCAGTCGGCGCGGTCGCTCGAGCACCCGCCGCCGCGCACCCGACGGATCCTCGACATGGTGGTCGTCGGCCATCTCCGTTCGGTGAAGGACCCCTTCGTGCCGGCGGAGGCCGCGCGCCTCCTCCCCGCGCGCTCCCGGATCCGGATCGCTCACTTCGGAGCCGCCCTCGACCAGGGCACGCTCCAGCGGGCGAGGAGCGCGATGGCGCGCGACGCGCGGTACCGCTGGCACGGGGAGAAACCCCGCGGCGTGGTCCGGCAGTGGATCGCGCGTTCCCACGCGCTCGTGCACCCCTCGCGGGCCGAAGGTGGCGCGAACACGGTCGGCGAGGCGCTGGTCCTCGGCACTCCCGTGCTCGCGAGCGCAATTCCGGGCAATTTCGGTCTCCTCGGACCGGACTATCCCGGCGTCTTCCCGGTGGGTGATGCCCCCGCCTTGGCGGCGTTGCTCTCGAGGTTCGAGTCGGAGCCGACCTTTCGCGCCCGACTCTCCGAGCGCTGCCAGACCCTCGCCCGCCAGCACCGCCCCGAGCGGGAAGTCGAGGCGTGGGAAAAGCTCCTCGGAGAGTTCTAGAAGGCTGTGGTTTCCCGACAGCCTCCTAGCCTCAGTTTCGCCTGTTTGTTGTGGTTGTCCGCCAAGCTGAAGAGCATCGTCGGCGCCGGGATCTGACTGGGCTCCGCAACTATTCTCCCTCGGTCGCCGTCTCCGCCGCGAGTTTCACCACGACTTCTGCATCGAAGATCCCCTTCGGGTCCCCTCGCTCGGCGAGCGTTCGTGCGATGGTCTCGATCGATCGCGACGGAGTGCCGCGAAAGAGCTCTCGATCCCCTTGCGACACGACTACCTCTCGGTCGAGATCGAACATCGCGTCATCGAGACGGATCGCGAGCTCTTCGATCCCGTGTGCCTCACGAATCCGTATCTCTTGACCGTCCCGCTCGGCGACGATGCGGGCACCCGCGGTCGGCTGCTCCACTGCGAGCCAGTAGAAGCGTCGGTGGGTGACATCGTCCTGGACCCACACGACCCTCTCGGGGCGGAGAGTTCGCGTGTGACTCGCCAGCCAAGGGATGGCGGCGGCGTCCTCTCTGTCCATCCAGTGCCCCTTCCCCTCGTGGATCACGGCCGAGTGGAGATATCCCTCCGGGTCCGCTTCGTGCAATCGCGCGAGTTGCTGCTGCCACGCGCGCGCGACGTCGTTCCGCTGGTACGCGGAATCATCCCCTCCGACGTGGAGGGCGAAGGCGAGATTGCGGAGCCCGTCCGGGCGCGCGTCGTTCGGGTGTCCCGCCATCATCGCTGCACCGGCGAAACGGTCTGCGAGTCGCGGCGCGAGCTGATACACACCGTCCCCTCCCGCGCTGTACCCGAGGATGTAGACCCGGTCGGGATCCACTCCCTCGAGGACGATCATGTCCTCGATCAAACGGTCGAACAGTCGATCGATGTGATCCTGGTGCCAGAGGTTCCAGGTGTTGGTCGGCGCCCGCGGCGCGAGGTAGATCCCCTCTTCCGGACGGTAGAGACGCTTCTGGTTCTCCCACTGTCGATCGTTGACCTCGGGCGCAGCGCCGCCTCCACCGTGGAGGGAGATCCAGAGACTGTGGCCTCCCGCGGGTTTCTCGCCGGCGGACTCGAACCAGATCGGCAGCACGTGATCGCCGTCGCGGAGCTCCCGCGCTTCGATCTCGGCCGCCCGCTCCGCGCGCACCCTCGTGGCGTGGTCCTCCCACAGGAGCTTGCGGGCGCGCTCGGCATCCTCACGCGTCAGCGGAGTCCGGAACGACCATCGTTCCGAGATCGAAGGGCCCGCATCGGCCCCCTCCGCCGTCCCGAGGTACGCAGCGAGGGCTGCGATCGCCTCGGCAGACCCTCGTTCAGGCGTGGGGATGACCAGGGACACGAGTTTCTCGTCCGCGACGAAGAGGTCCATCGCCTGGGACAGGCCATCGAAGGTCGCCGAACAGCGCAGCCACGTTCCGAGGGGGAGGATCGCGGTCAGGTGGTCGTTCGCATCGAATCG
>JAQBGV010000243.1:0-4643 GCA_032128395.1 Planctomycetota bacterium
CCTAATCAACAAGGCAGTAGTGCGGGACCATTCGGAGTACCGGCGAGTGTCCGGGACAGGCATCACCTTCGGCGAGCCAGTCCCATCATCCCATCACCCATCTCGCCCGTTGAGGATCGGACGGGCCGCCGCAACGCGGCAGACGGTGCCTCATCGGAGCCCGGCCCGCTAGGAAGGATAGTGGCGGAGCTTTTGTCCAGTGTAGATCTGGCGGGGGCGGTGGATCCGGGCGTCCGGGTCGTCCCGCATTTCGAGCCAGTGCGCGATCCACCCGGGGAGCCGTCCGAGCGCGAACATCACCGTGAACATGTTGCTCGGGATCCCCATCGCCCGATACATGATCCCCGAGTAGAAGTCGACGTTCGGATAGAGCTTGCGCTCGACGAAATACTCATCGCTCAGAGCGACCTCTTCGAGCCGGAGCGCGATATCGAGCAGCGGATCGGAGAGGCCGATGTGATTCAGTAGACTGTGGCACGCGGACTTGATGATCTTCGCGCGCGGGTCGTAGTTCCTGTAGACCCGATGTCCGAACCCCATCAGACGCTGGTTCGATGACTTGTCCTTCACCATGTCGACGAAGCCATCGACGTCTCCCCCGGACTCGTGGATCTCCTCGAGCTGGTCGAGCACACGTTGGTTCGCACCGCCGTGCAGCGCCCCCCAGAGCGCACAGATCCCCGCCGAGATGCACGCGAACACGTTGGTCTGCGAACTGCCGACCATCCGCACGGTCGACGTGCTGCAGTTCTGCTCGTGGTCCGCGTGCAGGATCAGGAGCAGGTTGACCGCCTTCTCCACCTCGGGATCGGGCTGGTACGGTTCAGTGGGCAGACCGAACATCATGAAGAGGAAGTTCGCGCAGTAGCTCAGCGAATTGTTCGGGTAGACGAACGGTTGGCCGACCGACTTCTTGAAGCTGTAGGCGGCGATCGTGCGCACCTTCGAGAGGAGTCGGCAGACAGTGAGCTCGACCTCATCGGAATCGATCGGGTCGATCGCTTCGGGGTAGTAGCTCGAGAGGCTGCAGACCATCGCAGAGAGGATCGCCATCGGGTGCGCCGACGAGGGGAAGCCGTCGTAGAAGTGCTTCATGTCCTCATGAATCATCGAATGCATGCGGAGCCGCTGGCGGAATCGCTCGTACTGCTCGGAGGTCGGGAGTTCGCCGTGGATCAACAGGTACGAAGTCTCGACGAAGTTGGAGCGCTCCGCGAGCTCCTCGATCGGGTAGCCGCGATACCGAAGAATTCCGGCTTCCCCGTCGATGTACGTGATGGAACTCTCGGTGGAACCGGTGTTCATGTAGCCGGGGTCGAGGGTGACGCACCCGGTCTCCTTGCGCAGGGACGAGATGTCGATCCCTCGCTCGTTCTCGGTCCCGATCACCACCGGAAGTTCGATGGTACGGTCCCCGACTGTCAGGGAGGCCTTCTCGGTCATCGTTCGAACCCGTTCCGGTCCGGGGTGCCCGGACTACTCAGTTCCGACTCTTCACCGTGACTCGTCACCGTGACTCGTCACCGTGACTCTTCACCGTGGGGCTCGATCGTCCGAGGGCCTGTTGACCCGCGAGCGGCCGAGCGCGACGACAGGAAATCCTCCGCGAGCGGACTCGCCGCCCAGGGACACACCCTTGCTCGAGGTCCGCCCGCGATGAAAGCTTGCGGTGGGAGCTCGGCGGAGGAACTGTGATGCAACGGTGGGATCATCGCAGAAAGCCAAGTTGGGGCAAGGGAACACGGCAGAATGTGGCGTCGCCCCCCGGCCGGGCCGTTCCAGGCCAAGTTTCGCGGATGAGCGATTCGCGGAGGAGCGGAGTCCTCGGATCAAATCTCCGAGGGGCGGCGGGCGATCGGGACGCGACGACCTAGGCCGAACGCCTTGGGGGTCACGCGGATGATCGGCGACGTCTGGACCCGTTTGTACTCGCTGCCCTCGATGCGATCGATGACCCAACGAACCACCTCGGGGTCGTGTCCGGCGGCGACGAGTTCGGCGAAACCGAGCGCTTCCTCGACCCACCCTTTGATGATCGGATCGATCGCATCGTACGGGGGGAGCGTATCGGTATCGAGTTGCCCCGGGCGGAGCTCCGCCGACGGCGGTCGATCGAGGCTTCGCGCGGGAATCGTCCCGGCGAATCGCGGCAGGCGGGCGAGTCGGTAGACCCCGAGCTTCGAGACGTCTCCGAGGGGCGCAAGGGCTCCGCACAAGTCTCCGTACAACGTGCAATAGCCGACCCCGATCTCCGACTTGTTCCCGGTCGCGAGAACCGCCCCCCCCCGAGAGTTCGAGAGGGTCATCAGGATCGTCCCGCGGATCCTCGCCTGGAGATTCTCGTCCGCGAGACCGGACGGGTCCTCCCCTATCCCCTTGAGGATCGCGGTCGCGAGTCCCGCATGAGCGGGCTCGATCGGGATCACCGAGAAGTTCATCCCGAGCGCATCGGCGACCGCCCCCGCGTCCTCGGCACTCTCGGGGGACGAGTACCTGCTCGGCATCACCACCCCGTGCACTCGATCCGGGCCGAGCGCCGCTACGGCGAGGCCGGCGACCAGCGCCGAGTCGATCCCTCCCGAGAGGCCGATCCAGGCGGATTCGATCCCGCTCTTCCCGAAGTAGTCGCGGATCCCGAGCACCAAGGCGTCGGCGACCGCTTCATCGACTTCGGAGGGTCCACTCGAAGCGGTCGGGGGGTCGTCCTCACCGATCACCTCGACCGTCTCGCGGAAGGAGATGAGTTCGTGGCGAATCCCCGACGGGTCCGCCCAGAGGCTCGTCCCGTCGAACACCAGTTCGGTGTTTCCACCGACCAGATTCGCGAGCACCACCGGAGCGCCGATCCGCCGCGCTTGTTCGACGAACAGCTCACGCCGAAACGAACGCTTTCCCCGGTGGAACGGGCTCGCAGACGGGGAGAGGACCAGGTCGACGCCCGCGGCGCGCAACTCCTCCGCGGGATCGATGGAGTACAGTCGTCCCTCCGGATCCCAGAGGTCTTCGCAGATCGCGATGCCCACCCGCCGTCCAGCGATCTCCCACACCTCGTTGCGCTCTCCCGGGGAGAAGTAGCGCGCCTCATCGAAGACGTCGTAGGTGGGGAGCAGGCGTTTGTCCTGGATGCCGCGCACGGCGCCGCGCTCGATCCAGAATGCGGAGTTTGCGAGGGGCGGCGCGCCGTCGCGACGGCGGATCCCCCCGACCACCAGCGACGGCGTGTCGATTTCGGACGCTAGCGTGGCGAGGGAACGCTCCGCGGCGGCGACGAAGTCGGGGCGCTCGAGCAGGTCGAGGGGAGGGTACCCGCAGATCGCGAGTTCGGGGGTCACGACGAGATCCGCCCCGGCATTGCGGGCACGGCGCCAGGCATCGAGGATCTTGGCGCGGTTCCCCGCGAAGTCCGCGACCGTGGAGTTGATCTGTGCGATGCCGATGCGCATCCGCGTCTCTTTCACCCGGACCCAGGTCGGGCCTCGGGTCCGTTCCCGTCCCGGTGTCCGCTCTCCCTACATCCCCATGATCCGGTATCCCCCATCGACATAGATCACCTCCCCCGTGATCCCCGAGGCGAGCGGCGAGAGGAGGAAACAGGCGGTGTTCCCCACCTCCGCAAGCGTCACCCCGCGCCGGAGCGGCGCCCGCGCCGTGACCACGTCGAAGATCGCGGAGAATCCCCCGATCCCCCGAGCCGAGAGGGTCTGGATCGGTCCCGCGGAGATCGCATTGACGCGGATCCCCCGGGGGCCCAGTTCGGACGCGAGGTAACGCACGCTCGATTCGAGGCTCGCCTTGGCGACTCCCATGACGTTGTAGCCGGGAATCGCCCGCTCCCCTCCGAGGTAGCTCAGGGTCACCACCGCGCCTCCATCGCTCATGCGCGAGGAAGCCTCTTGGCAGATCCGGGTGAGGGAGAAGGAGCTGACCTCGTGTGCGAGCAGGAAGCCCTCCCGAGTCGTCCCGAGGAACGACCCCTCGAGGTCTTCCTTGCGGGCGAAGGCGATGCTGTGCACGACGAAATCGAGCCCCCCCCACTTCTCATCGATCGTGCCGAACAGGCGGCCGACATCCTCGTCGGAGGTCACGTCGCATTCGACGAGGAACTCGCCCCCCACCGACTCGACGAGAGGTCTGACTCGCCGTTCGAGACGCTCACCCTGGAAGGTGAAGCCGAGCCGCGCCCCCGCTCCGTGGAGGGACTGCGCGATCCCCCAAGCGATGCTGCGGTCGTTCGCGACTCCGAGTACGAGGCCGCGACGTGACTCGAGCGGAGCGGTCCAGTTCATGCGATGCCTCCTTCTGCTCCTGCGTGTCGCCGGGGATCCTATCGCGCCGGGTCCCGAGTTCGAGCCAGAACTCGACCTCCCGTCCCCTCCGCTCCCCGTCCCCGATGCCCACAAGAAATACGAAAACACCCCCGCGCGCGCCGTGAGCACACGCAGGGGTGTTCCCTCGAGGCGGACCGATCAGAAACCGGCCTTCTTCTCCGCCCCTTCCTCCTTCTTCGGTGCGCTCACCGTCGGGGTCCATCCATCGATCAGGATCCCACCGTCGCCCACGCGACCGCGGGTGACGGTCGTTCCGAAGTACTTCTCGATCGTGGCCCCGCTCGGCAGATTGGCCGGGTCGAAGAAGAAGAGGAG
>JAQBGV010000244.1:0-18988 GCA_032128395.1 Planctomycetota bacterium
GCCGACGAGACCGACACCCAGTCGCTTGGTCGCCCCGCTAGTCATGCGTCATGTCTGTCTCGTGCAGGATAGCCGCCCAGCGAAAAATGCTCAGCGGGGCTGGAGCAAAGCGGAATCCTCCACTGTAGCCAGTGCCCACGATGATGCCCCTTCCTTCCCGCCGCCTCCAGCACCTGCCTCACCTTCTGGATCGGATGATCGAGGATATGCGCATTCGCAACCATAGCGAGGCGTGGTCCACGCCGCGGCAGAGTTCAACATGCCCGGATGATCTCCAGTACGCGAAGTTCCCCCTTCGTCAAACCACGTGCCACTTCGTGCACCTAGCTTTGGAAAAACGCCTAGAGTGACCGTCTACGATATTGACTCTATGTAATCCGGCGGGAAGTCGAGCTTTCCAAGAACCGCCCGAAGCTCCCCAGCATATTCGGGATTTTCCTCATGGCGACCTGGTTTCTCCCTGAGGTTGTAACAGAGAGCAGGGAGACGCTGGCCTTCGAGCGTGGTGGCGAGCACGGCCTCGGGACAATACTCTCGCAGACCTGGCGATGAGTAGAGCCGTTCAAGGTCCTCATGGGTCAGAGCGTAAACAACGCCGTACGAGCGCGCACCTTCGCTCGGAACCAGGGTCGAACGGCGGCCGATGCATAGCTCAAAGTCGTCGACATAGGCCTTTCGAGGATGGATCGCTGTCACGCATTGGCCGTTGAGGACATCGCCATCCATGAAGAGACCGTAGAAGAATCCATCAACTCTACGTTTGCCCATCAGATCATTCCCTCAGGCACGCCAACGGAAGATGCTCAGCGGGGCTGGAGCGAAGCGGAAACCTCCGCGCTGCAGCTGCCGGATACTCATCGAGGACTCAGACCCTCGATGAGGTCTTGCGACACATCTCACGCGTTCTACTGCGGCATCGACCTGCACGCAAGAATGCTCTACCTCTGCGCCCTCGACGCCGAAGGCGAGAAGCGACTTCACCGGCCGATTCCGGCTTCCCCGGACGCGCTCCTCCCCGCCGCCGGACACGCTACCCTGCGTCAACTTCGGCCCCTGTCCCTGATGCAGCGGCATGAACTCCTGAGTCGCGCTCTACGGGTTCGAACCCTGGACACTCGAAGATGAGAGGTCGACCCGCCGATCCCCGAGGACCGGAAAACGTTCGCGCCACTCCCGCACTTCTCGAGGGTCGACCTCGCCGAAGCAGAGCCCGCTCGAATCTCCCGCCTCCGCCCGGACTTCGCCAGTCGGGGACACGAGCAGCGAATTCCCGCCGAACTCGATCTGGCCAAAGCTGCCGAACCGATTCACCCCCAGGACGAAGCACTGGTTCTCGATCGCGCGGGCGATGAGGAGGGCGCGCCAGTGCGCGATGCGGGGGACCGGCCACTGAGCGCAGACGATGAACAGGTCGACCCCCGCGACCGCGGCAGGTCGGAAGACCTCCGGGAATCTCAGGTCGTAGCAGACCGCCATCGCGACCCGGAGCCCGGCGAGATCGAAAGGGGCGGGGAGCGCGTTCCCCGCGCGGATGTGCTTCGGTTCCGCGAGGGGTCCGAAGAGGTGGACTTTCTCGTAGCGCGCACGAACGGCCCCTCGCTCGTGGGCGATGGCGCAGTTGGTGGGGCGATCGTCGCTACTCTCCGCCGGCGCCGGTGCGAGATGGGATCCGACGATCGCGATCTCGTGCACGCGGGAGAGCTCCTCGCACGCGGCGATCTCGCGTTCCCATCCCCCCTCGGCCCGAGCGGCCGCGAGGTCGTACCCACTCGGCCACAACTCAGGGCACACGAGCAGCGCCGCGCCCTCTCGCCGGGCCTCCGCGGTGGCTTCGGTGACGCGTTCGAGATTTCCGGCGCGGTCCCCCTCGCGTGCATCGAATTGGAGGAAAGAGACCCGCGCGGCAGCCACCGCTCCACTCAACTCTCGAGCCCACCGAGGAACGAGGTGAGCTGGTCGCCGATGAAGCGCTCGACCTCTTCGAGCTCTTTCCCGACCTGCGCGTGGTCGAGGCTCTGCACCGGCACCTTGAAGGTCGCGATGTCCTCGAGGAAGAGCGAGCTCGGGTCGCGGAGATAGGTCTCGACCCGCACCCGGTGCGCACCGTCCTGCGGGGTGCGAGATGGAAGGTCGAGCCGCAGCCCGACCATCTGCGCCGGGCGTCCGAAGACTTGGAGCTGTTCGGGACCGATCCGGAAGACCGCACGCTGGAGGAATCCGGGGGCGCGCTCCCCCGACGAAATCTGTGCGACCGCGCGCTGCGTGACGGTCCGAGCGATGAGGAGTGGCACGCCGAGCTTCGGGGCGATGACCTTCAGCGCCGCTTCTATTCGGCGGGAGAAGTGCTCGAGACCGGTGCGAGTCCGCTCCTCGTGGAAGATGATGCGGTCGCGCGACAGGGTCAGACGCGAAATCGCGCCCCCTTCGGTCTCGATGCTCTCGAGCCGCGCGCCTCCCGGTTGGCGGATGAAGTTGTCGTATCCGCACGAGGTCGAGATCTGGCTGTAGACCTCTCGGAGCGCCTCCGGCGTGTGCTGAACCGGCAGGTGGAGGAACTCGACGATCCTCGAGATCGTGCTTGCGTCGCCGATCACGCTCGTCTCTCCGATCGCAACTCGAGGGCCTTGCCGTGTTCTTCGCGCACCAACCAACCGCGCTCCCGGAGCAGGGTGAGCACCGCGGCGGAGTCGCCATCGAGACCGACCGCGCCGGGGCCGGAGATCACCAGTGTGCCATCCGGGCACGTCTGGTAGGAACAATCCGCCTCCGCGAGCAGGGTGCACACCTCTTCCGCGCGCTCGGGGCGCAGCCCCCCGAGCAAGATCGCCGGCTTTGCGATCACCCAGTCGAGGTCGCGACCCCAGTCGCGCACCGCCACCCGAACCGATTCAGGAAGCGGATGGGTGGACGAGCGCTCGAGGATCCCGATCACGTCATCCCCCGACAATCCGCTGTGGATCCCCCGGCGCATGCTCTCGCGGTCGACCCGGTAGCGGCGGACCCGCTCCGCGGAGTGCCGCTGGCCGAAGCGTGCGAGTTCGAGCTCGAGGCGCATCCCCCGCAGACCCTCCGAGAAGAGCACGATCTCGAAGTCCGGATTGACGAGAATTCGACACTCCCGCGGCTCGCGCGGGATCCCGAGGAGCTCCTTGCCGAGAGAAGTGAGCCGGAACGCGGCGATCCGCGCCTCGATCAGGCCGAGCTCGCAGATCCCGAGGAGGAGCAGCCGGTTCACGACCCAGTAGAGGAGATCGGACCCGAGGCGATGGAACGTCGACCACAACTTCTCGCGCGAGAAGTTCTCCTCGCGGCGCCCCCGGAGGGCGGTCCGGACTTCGCGCTCCTCGAGCTCGAGCACGTAGGTCGACACCGCGATCGCGACCAGCGCATCGAGGGAGACCCAACCCTCCGGCGTCTCCTCGACGAGCCGGTCGAGCAGGATGCGGCGGAGTGCTTCCTGGTGGAAGCTCCACCGTTCCCCCTGGCTCTCATCGAGGAACTTGCCGAGGAGGATCTCGACCTGACGCACGAGATCGAGCTTTCGCCAGCTCCGCAGGCGCTCGTCGTGCACGCGGAGATGATCGGCGAAATTCTCGACGATTCCGAGTCGCAAGCACATCAGCAGGGCGCGCTGGACCGGATCACCGTCGAGATGGTCGGCGAGCCGCGTCAGGTACAGCTCTCCGCGCAAAGACTCGGCGAGTCGCTTCGGAACACGCCCCCCCCGGGTCAACCGGGCGGGCTCGGCCTCGATCCGACTCGCGATGCGTTCGATGTCGATCGTCAGATCGACCCCCGTTTCGAGTTCGAGATCCGGGGTCTCTCCGGCCCTGAGTTCGGCCCGCGCCCGCCGCTGGATCCACTCCTGGAAGATCACCAGCGACGGCGGTCGGGTCACGATCCCGAAGTCCTGCAGGGAGACGGTACCGATCGTCCCGATCCCGCCATCTTCGAGTGCCTGCCGCCACTGGGGGCGCGCGAGCGTCCCCCCGGCCAAGAGCGACGCGACCCCCGGGGTCTCATCGTCGGCGAGGCCGCGATGGGCCACGGCGATCCGGACCAGGGCGGCGAGGGTCGCATCTTCGAGAGCACAGGTGCGCTCCTCGAGCCCGGTCCCCTCGAAGTCGATCTCGAACGGGAGACGCTTCTGGCTGAGCTGGTCCGCGGGTGAGACGGGAATTCCTTCGACCTCGAGAACACGGGCGAGGTGCTCGGCGAGTTCTTCGGGAACGGTGAGCAGTTCGCGACCGGGGGTCCGGCCGCGTCCGATCGCACGTCGGCGTTCGAGGAAACCCCGCTCGACGAGCATCCGGGAGGAACTCTCCGCCTCGATCCGCGAGATTCCCCGCACCTCGAGTCGGCCGACGAGGCTGCGGGTTTCGAGGGTGTTGTCCGGGACCTGCAGGAGGGTCACGATCAGCTCGCGCTGGACCCGGTTGAGGCGCGCGACGCGTTCCTCGATCCCACACCCGCGCTGGAGTGCGGCGATGACGCGCACCTGGAGCTCTTGTCGAGAGGTCTGAACCGATTCGCCGGGGAGCCAGAACTGGTGGATCGTCTGGATCTCCGCCTTGCGCAGTCGGTGCAGGAACTGCTCGACAGTGCTCATATGCTCACGCCTGCCCCCTGCTCGATCACGTCGTACTGGTACCCCTGCTCCATCAGGAATCGCTGGCGGCGCGCCGCGAAGTCCTGGTCGCGGGTGTCACGAGTGACGAGTGAGTAGAACGTGGCGGAGCGGCCGTCGGACTTCGGCCGAAGCACTCGGCCGAGCCGCTGGGCCTCTTCCTGACGCGATCCGAAGGTTCCCGAGACCTGGATCGCCACCGAAGCGTCGGGGAGATCGACCGCGAAGTTCCCGACCTTGCTGACGATGAGCACCGGGATCGTGCCGACTCGGAACATGCCATAGAGGCGATCTCGCTCTTCCTGCGGCGTGTGCCCGGTGATCAGGGGCGCCCCGGTCTCGTGGGCGATACGGCGCAGTTGCCGGAGGTACTGACCGATGATCAGCACCCGGTCGCCCTCGTGCTTCTTCAGCAATTCCACGAGGTACTCGAGCTTCCCAGGGTTCTCGGAGGAGATCCGGAACCGATGCCGCCGGTCCGCGGCAGCGTAGTCTTCGCGTCGATCCCGAGGAAGGTCGATCCGGACCTCGACGCAGCGGACGCTGGCGATGAATCCTTCGCGCTCGAGGTCACGCCAGGGAAGGTCGTAGATCCGCGGGCCGATCAGGGTGAAGACTTCGTCCTCCCGACCGTCCTCGCGCACCAGCGTCGCGGTCAGTCCGAGGCGCCGGC
The DNA here is from genome assembly GCA_032128395.1 of Planctomycetota bacterium. GTDB lineage: Bacteria > Planctomycetota > UBA8108 > UBA1146 > UBA1146 > JAQBGV01. Next base: position 5,301 of record JAQBGV010000244.1, read on the forward strand.
GCGCCTGGATCCCCGCGGTGAAGCGGAACACCGGGGCGGGGAGCAGATGCACCTCGTCGTAGATGATCAGCCCCCAGTCGTGCTCCGCAAATAGATCGAGGTGCGTGAAGTCGTCGGTCTTCGAGCGGCGGTGCGACATGATCTGGTAGGTCGCGATCGTCACCGGGGCGATCGTCTTCTCCTGGCCGGAGTACTCGCCGATCGCCTCCGGGGGGAGTTCGGTCTTGTCGAGGAGCTCCTGCTTCCACTGCCTCACCGCGGTGATGTTCGGGGAGAGGATCAGGGTCTGGGTCGCGAGTCTGCTCATCAGCCCGATCCCGACCACGGTCTTCCCGGCCCCGCACGGGAGCACCACCACCCCGGAGCCGCCTCCTCCCCCTTGGTCGGCGAAGAACGCCTCGATCGCCTCGGTCTGGTAGCGGCGGAGTTCGCAGTTGCGCAGCTCGACCGTGAGTTTCGCCCCCGCTTCGAATCCCGCCCGATCGATCAGCGGGTATCCGACCTTGATGAAGACGACCTTCAGGACCCCTCGGTGGTCGGGGTGGATCCGGAAGCTGCCATCCTCGCGGCGCTCTTTCAGATACGGCTCGAGAGTGCGCCGGGTCGCGAGCGACTCGAGGACATCGTCGCCGCTGCGACTCGCTCTCAGGATCAGGTCATCGCCCTCGCGGACGAGCTCGACCCTCCCGAACTTGTCGAGGGACGCCCGGACCTTGTCGATCAGCTGCTTCGGGACGGGATAGCGGGCGTTCTCCTCGAGCAGAGTGAGGATGCGCTGCTCGCTCCAACCCGCCTGCGCGGCGTTCCAGAGGCTGATCGGGGTGATGCGGTACTCGTGGAAGTACTCCGGTGACTTCTCGAGGTGGGCGAAGGCGGAGAGCTCGTGGCGGAGCCGCTGGGCCGAGGCGTTGTGGACCTCGAGCAAGAGGGTGCCATCGCTCTGGACGACCAGCGACCTGGCGTCCGAGCTGATGTACTTCGAGCTGCCGCTATCCGGGCTCCCGCTATCCGAGCTCCCGCTATCTGGGCTCATCGGCGCGCACATCCCGACGGGGGGCAGAGGGAGCGCAAGGCTCCGACCCGTTCGACTGCCGGGGGATCTCACTCCTTGGTGTTCCCCTTGCGGCGGCCGTCCGGTCTCCGGCCTCTCCCGAAGAAGTTGTTGGTCTGTCGGGGTCGCGGCTGCTCGCCCGCCTGGGCGCGCCACGCATCCCCCGTCTCGTTCCCCTAAAGACGAGTTCCCGCTTCGCCCGCAGCACCGTCCACCTCGGTGGCGTGCTCTACGAAGCGGTGTCGAACCGCGGTCGAATCGCTGCGGTGTCGCAGTTTCGCAAGTTCGGCGCCGCAACTCGAAACTCAGCTCGAAAGGCCAGCTCGAAGACCCCATCGAGCTCGGCCAAGACCCCCCATGACTCACACCGACGGTCCACGCGGTTCCGAACCGAGCGGTACCCAACCAGTGTAATGCCATCAACACGATGGGAGGACAAGCGCTCATCGGCGAGAAACGGCGCGGGAAATCGGCGGATGCGTCGATGAGGACCGGGTCGTACGACGCAGGTGCCGATCAGGTCGAGGCTTGCTCGTCGTCGGGCTGTTCGGAGTCGTCCCCACCAATTTCGGTCTCGCCATCGATTTGACTCTCTTCGGCGAATCCGACCTCCGGGGGGATCTCACTTTCGCTGTCGTCGGACTCGGCCTCGTCCACCAGTTCAGCCCCGACGACCTGATCTCCCTCCTTGACACGGATCAGCCGAACCCCTTGGGTGTTGCGGCCGATGTCCCGAACCCCCTTCAGCCCGATCCGCACCAGCATCCCGCCGGAGGTCATGAACACCACGTCGGGGTCGCCGAGGATCGACAGGGCGACGACCACCGGGCCGTTCCGCTCGGTGGTCCGAATATCGATCAGCCCCTTGCCGCCGCGCCGTTGCGACCGATACCCCTCGAAGAGGGTCCGCTTTCCGTAGCCGTGCTGACAGATCGTCAGGAGGGAGCCGCCCTCGCGCACGATCGTCATGCCGACCACCAGGTCATCCTCGCCGAGGGCGATCCCGCGCACACCTCGCGAGGCGCGACCCATCTCGCGCACGTCGGTCTCTGCGAACCGAATCGCCATCCCTTGGGCCGTGGAGAGGATCACCTCGTCGTCGCCGCGCGTGAGGTCGACGCCGATCAGCTCGTCCCCCTCGACGATCCTGATCGCGATGATTCCGTTCTTCTTCGGCCGCGAATACTCCGAGAGTGCCGTTTTCTTGATCAACCCGCGGCGCGTCGCGAAGACCACCATCCGTGCATCGAACTCGCGCACCTGGATCGAGGAGAGAACGCGCTCGTCCTTCTCGAGCGGGAGCAGGTTCACGATGGCGACGCCGAGCGATGTGCGCGACATGTCCGGGATGTCGTAGACCTTCAGCCAGTAGACCTTGCCACGGTCGGAGAAGAAGAGAATCGTGTCGTGAGTGCCCGCGATGTAGAGGTTCTTGATGAAGTCTCCATCGCGCGCCTTGCCGCCGCTGACCCCCTGACCCCCGCGTCCCTGGCTGCGATAGGTCGACACCGGGGTGCGTTTCACGTATCCGAGATGGCTCAGTGTCACGACCACGGTGTCCTCGGCGATCAGATCGCCGATATCGATGTCCTCGACCGCCTCGACGATCTCCGAGCGCCGCGGCGATGGGAACTTCCTCATCAGGTCGTGGATGTCCTCGCGGATGATCTCGATGACCAACTGTTCCTTGGTGAGAACCTCGCGGTGGTACTGGATCTCCTCGCGGGTCTTCCCCAGGTCTTCCTCGATCTTGATCCGTTCGAGACCGGTCAGGCGAGAGAGACGCATCTGCAGGATGGCATCGGACTGGATCCGGGTCAGACCGAATTCGCCCATCAATGCCGAGCGGGCATCATCGACCGTGTGCGACGACCGGATCAGTTCGATGATCCGATCGATCTTGTCGAGGGCGATCAGGTACCCCTCGAGGATGTGCGCCTTGTACTCGGCCTTCTCGAGGAGATGCCGCGAGCGGCGCCGGATCACGATGATCCGGTGGTCCTTGTAGCAGATCAGCAATTCCCGCAGGTTCAAGGTGCGCGGGCGGCCATCGAGCAGCGCGATCTGCTGAATGCTGAAGCTCGTCTGCATCGGCGAGTGCTTGAAGAGCTGGTTGAGGACCACCTGGTCGTTCTCACCGCGCTTGAGCTCGATCACCAGGCGGATCCCGATACGGCTGTCCGACTCGTCCCGCACGTCGGAGATACCGGTCAGGCGCCCTTCCTTGACTCCCGTGGCGATGTCGCTGGCAAGTTTTGCTTTCGACACCTGGTAGGGAATCTCCGTGACGATGAGCAGGGTTCGCCCCTTCACGTCCTCGCTGTGCACCTTCGCGCGCAGCCTCAGGATGCCGCGTCCTTGGGTGTACGCCCCGAGGATTCCCTTCCGGCCGCAGATCAGCCCGCCGGTCGGGAAGTCCGGGCCCGGGACCTTCTCGAGAAGCTCGTTGAAGGAGATCTCCGGGTTGTCGAGAACCGCGAGCAGGGCCTCTCCCACCTCACGCAAGTTGTGCGGCGCGAAGCTCGTCGCCATCCCGACCGCGATCCCGGAACCACCGTTGACGAGCAGGTTCGGGAACCTGCCGGGGAGGACGGTAGGCTCGTTGCGGGTGTCGTCGTAGTTGCGGATGAAGTCGACGGTGCTCTTGTCTATGTCATCGAGCATCTCGACGGTGGCGTCGGTCATCCGCGCCTCGGTGTATCGCATCGCCGCCGGCGGGTCGCCGTCGATCGATCCGAAGTTCCCCTGCCCGTCGACGAGGGGCTCCCGCATGTTGAACTCCTGGGCCATGCGGACCAGGGTCGGATAGATCACCGACTCACCGTGCGGGTGGTAGTTACCCGAGGTGTCCCCCGCGATCTTCGCGCACTTTCGGTGTTTCGAACGAGGACCGAGGTTGAGGTCGTTCATCGCGACGAGAATTCGTCGCTGCGATGGCTTCAGACCATCCCGTACGTCCGGGAGAGCGCGCTGGATGATCACGCTCATCGCGTACGTGAGGTACGACGCCTTCATCTCCTCTTCGATACTGAGGGGCACAATCCTGGACTCGTCGATCGGCACGTCTCTCGTCCGTTCTTTTTGGCCGCGCTAGTACTGCGCTTCGGGGACGCCCTCGCGGACGAACCGTTGGAGCTTGAGCAGCAACTGCGCGTGCTCGCTCGAGAGAACCTCGGCGAGGCGTCGGTTGCGAGGAGCAGACACGTGGAGGCGCCGGGCGCGCCTGGCCACCCAACCGTTCAGGTGGTCGATCTCGAGGCGTCGACCGGCCTCCAGGTCTTGGAGCATCGAACAGCGGTTCGGTGCCGTCGCGTCACAGAGCGCACGGAGGCGTTCGCACCAGCCGTGCTCGGGAAGCTCGAGTCCGGTGGCGCGCGCGAGTCCCGCGGTCTCGCGCGCCGCCTCGATCGCCCATCGGAAGTACGGAGTGCGGGGGACCGCGCCGTTCGGAACTCCGAGGAGCGCCGCCACCGGGTTGAGGCCGCAGTTCAGCGCCGCCTTCGACCACTGCGCGAAGCATCCGTCGGGGACCACGTCCGTTACGAAACCGGCAAGTTGAAAGAGTGAGCCGAGCGCGTTCGCGGCGGCATCTTCCCCCGAACGAGTGCTGCCACCCGATGGCGGACCGATCAGCACCGAGCCCTCACCGAGAGCATGAACGGCGTCGGTTCCTTCGGCTCGCGCCCCACAGGCGATCGTGCCGAGCAGCGTCGGCCGCGCCCCCGCGAGCTCGCGGAGGGACTCGTCGTGGCCGAGTCCGTTCGAGAGCACGAGGATCGGTGCATCGGGGGTGACGTGTGACATCCCGCTGGTGATCGCGTCGCGAACGTCGTAGGCCTTGGTCACGATGATCCATGCCCTCGCGAGAGTTGCGCCCGGAAGACCGAGGGCGCGGCGCCGGACGACTCCCCGATGGGAGATCTGCCCGTTCTCGATCAAGGAGAGTGAAAGATCCGCGGGGCTCCCTCGGCCGAGCAACTCGACCGGCACGCCGGCGCGCTGGAATCTCGCCGCGAGCAGTCGGCCGATCGCACCTGGTCCCTGAATCAGGACCACTCCTCGGAGATCCGCGGCACTCAAGAAGCGCCCCCCTTGTCTTCGGATTCGCGCTCCTCGAGTAAGCGGCGGAGCGTTCCGAGCTCTTCGGACGGCATGCCGAAGATCTCCTTCTCGCCGGGGAAATCTCCGGACTCGACGTCCTCTTGGAACGCCCGCACCGCTCCCGCGATGCGATCCTCGACGTCCGTGTAGGCACGGACGAACTTCGGGGAGAACCCGGAGGAGATTCCGATCAGATCGTGGAGGACGAGCACCTGGGCGTCGCAGCGGCGTCCCGCCCCGATACCGATCGTCGGCACCGACAGCCGCTCCGTGACGATCGCCGCGACCTCTTCGGGGACGCACTCGAGCACGATCGAAAACGCTCCCGCGCGTTCGAGCGCGAGCGCATCGTCGAGCAGCCGCCGGGCGCTGGTGGCATCGGCCGCCTGTACGCGCAGCCCTCCGAGTTGGGTCGCGTTCTGCGGGGTGAGCCCGAGGTGCCCCATGGTCGGGATGCCGGCGGCGACGATCCGCTCGATCGTCGTGATTCGAGCTCCCTCGATCTTGACCGCGTCCGCCTGCCCCTCTCGGAGGAACCGCGCGGCATTGCGAACCGCCTCCTCGGAGGAGATCTGGTACGAGCCGAAGGGCATGTCCCCGATGACGAACGACTTCGGGGCGCCGCGACGGACCGCGGCGGTGTGGTGCAACATCTCATCCATGGTTACCGAGACGGTACTCGGATAACCGAGCACGACGTTGGCGACGGAGTCGCCGACGAGGATCATCGGCACGCCGGCGCCCTCGAGAATCCGAGCGGTAGGAGCGTCGTAGGCGGTGAGGCAGACGAACCGCCGCCCTTCGCGCTTCCAGCGAGCAAAGTCTCGAATCCCGGTCGCGGTCATGCCTACCGCCATTTCCGAATCTGGAGCCACCCAGCAGCGCCTAGATGTCGAGGGCCCGAGCCTCCAGCGCGTGTCTCTCGATGTACTCACGCCGCGGCTCGACCTGGGGACCCATCATGATCGTGAAGATCTCATCCGCCCGGACTTGGTCCTCGATCGTCACGCGGAACAGCATCCGCTTGTCGGGGTCCATCGTCGTCTCGCGGAGCTGGTCCGGGTTCATCTCGCCCAGACCTTTGAACCGGGTGATCGCGACCTTCGACTTCATCAGTTCGATGAACGCATCGACCATCTCGAGGAGAGATTCCCCGGCGGTCTCGCCGCCGTCGATCCGAGCGCGAAACGTCGGGATCACCACTTCCCCTTCGCCGCTGAAATCGAAGACCGGCACCGATTCCTCGACGACGACCCTGTCCTTCGGGAAGATCGTGTCAACGGGGAAGCCGTGCGCGAGGATCGATCGAATCGCCTCGCGGGCGGCTTCCGCCTCGAGGAGCTCGACGACTCGGATGTCCGGCGTGGCGACCGGCTCACCCCCTTCGACACTTCCCGCGGGAATCGCTCCGAGCCGGCCGGTCTCGGCGATCTTCGGGTCTCGCCCGAGCTGGCTCGCGATCGCCGCGAGGTGATCTCGGTAGTCCTTCTCGTTGAAGAAGGGCAGTTCGGAATCGCCGCGCTGCACGATGAAACGCGGGATGTCCCCGAACTCCTCCCACCGATCGGCGAGCCAGCGGCGCAGCCCGAACCCGTGCTGGCGCAGCCGCCGGCGCAGGCGCTCGAGCAGTCGAATGTGACCGAAGATCCCGGCGAAGGCCTCTCCGGTCACCTGGTTGCTACTGGGTTCGTGGATGAGTTCGCCATTCTGTGTGCCGAGTTGGACCAGCGCCGCCTCCAGTTCGCCTTCGCTCTGGACGTAGCGGTCCTCCTTCTTCCACAAGACCCGGTAGAGCGGTGGCTGGGCGACGTAGATGTGCCCATTCTCCGCGAGTTCGGGCATCTGCCGGAAGAAGAACGTCAGGAGGAGAGTTCGGATGTGCGACCCGTCCACATCGGCGTCCGTCATGATGATCACGCGGGAGTAGCGCAGCTTCGCGAGGTCGAACTCGTCCGCGCCGATCCCGGTACCGAGGGCGGTGATGATCGTCTGGATCTCCTCGTGCTTCAGCATCTTGTCGAAGCGCGTCTTCTCGACGTTCAGGATCTTTCCCTTGATCGGGAGGATCGCCTGGAATCGACTGTCCCTCCCTTGCTTCGCGGAGCCTCCGGCCGAATCTCCTTCGACGATGAAGATCTCGGTCTCGTCGCGATCTCGGCTACGGCAGTCGGCGAGTTTGCCGGGGAGGTTTCCCGAACTGAGAAGTCCCTTGCGACGCGTCAGGTCGCGGGCCTTGCGGGCAGCTTCGCGTGCGCGGGACGCATCGATCGCCTTCATCACGATCTTCTTCGCGATCGGAGGGTTCTGTTCGAGGAACGCTTGGAACGCCTCGTTGACCAGGGACTGCACGATCCCCTCGATCTCGGTGTTGCCGAGCTTCTCCTTGGTCTGTCCTTCGAACTGGGGGTTCGGCAGCTTGACGCTGATCACCGCCGCCAGACCCTCCTGGTAGTCGCGCCCGTCCGGCGTCTCTTCCCCCTTCAGGAACTTCGTGTCCTTCGCGTACTTGTTGAGGGTGCGCGTCAGGGCGGAGCGGAAACCACTGAGGTGAGTACCCCCGTGCGATGTGGAGATATTGTTCGCGTAGGTGAAGATCTGGTCGTAGGCGTAACCGTCGTTGTGCTGCATCGCGACTTCGACCTGAACGTCGCCGTCCGAGGTCTCCAAGTGGATGATCTCTTCGTAGATCGGCGTGCGATTCTCGTTCAGTTTTGCGATGAACGCCTTGAGCCCCGCGGGGAAGTAAAAGTGATCGCTGCGATCCACCCGCTCATCGGTGAGGTCGATCTCGAGACCAGCGTTGAGATAGGCGAGCTCCCGGAGCCGCTTGGCGATCACGTCGTACTGGATATCGGTGGTCTCGAAGATCTCGGAGTCGGCTCGGTACGTGATCGCCGTCCCGCGTTGGTCGGAGACGCCGATCTTCTCGAGTTCCGAGGTCGGAACCCCGCGCGAGTAGGTCTGTCGATACAGCTTGCCGTCGCGGCGCACCTCGACCTCCAAGCTCGACGACAGCGCATTCACGACCGAGATCCCGACTCCGTGCAGGCCGCCCGAGACCTTGTAGGCGCTGTTCTCGAACTTCCCGCCCGCGTGGAGCTTCGTCATGATGACCTCGAGAGCGGACATCCCCGACTCCTCGTGCAGGTCGACGGGGATCCCGCGGCCGTCGTCGTGTACCGAGACCGAACCATTCTCGTGGAAGCGGACCTGGATCTTGGTCGCTGCTCCGGCCATGTACTCATCGACCGAGTTATCGACGACCTCATAGACGAGGTGGTGGAGACCGTCGGGGCCGACGCTCCCGATGTACATCGCCGGACGCTTGCGAACCGCCTCGACTCCCTCGAGCACTTTGATGCTGGAGGCCGAGTAGTCCTCTGGCGCCTCTTGGTTCAACGCGATTTCCTTTTCTCCAGCGCGACGTCGGTCTCGACGCCGCTGCTCGGGATGTTTCCGAAACCGACTGCTCGTGAGCCCAATAGCCGTCGTACGGGTCGCGTCCGGTCGGATGGCGGCTCAGGTCGATCGTAGAGGTGGAACCCTCGATCTGAGCCGCCGTCCGACCGGGCGTGAGCAAACCGGCGACGTCCGAATCGAGGTTTTCCGACTGCCTCCTCGCTTCATCGACGGGGCACTCCGGTCCGGAATTTCAGTTCACAAAGGCCTTCGAGGCCCTCTCGTTCGAGCGCCTCTCGGAGGTGCTCCCTCGCGAAGGACTCCAACTCGGCAGCGAGTGGAGCGGAGTCCACCTCAACGGTGAGCACCCCGCCCCGGAACCGCCCGGGACGGGCATGCGCGGCGATCTCCTCGCCGACGGCACGAATCCAGATCTCTTCGATCGCGTCGAGTCGATCGCCCATCCCCCGATCGCGCGCGGCCCGATCTCTCGCGACCACGGGAGCGAGTTCACGCAGCAACGAATCGAACTCCGTCGCGAGAGTCTTCGTGTCGGGCACACGTCGGCGCTCGAGTTCGCGATACTCCACGGCGCGAGGTCTCCGCAGCTGAACTTCCGAAGAGCTCGTGCTCGGCGCAGCCATTCTCGGGACGCCTGGCGTCGGCGTAGTGAGATTCGGCGTAGTGAGACTCAGCGACATGAATTTCGATGGGTGGGGCTTGTCCCCCGGACCTCTCCTCGCGGACTGCTCGCGCATCGCGCACTCTCCGCTCGATTTTCAGGGGACACCGATCCACGCGAGCCGAACATCAAACCGGCTCACTACCCCCATCCTGGACGACCAGCGGCATCACGATGTGCCGGTAGGATTTTCCTCCATCGACGAGGGAGAAGAGCCCGGCAGTCTTCCGATCCCGGAAGCTGCAGACGACCGTCGGGGCGTCGAGGACGCGGAGAAGGTCCATCACGTAGCCGGGATTGAAATGGATCGAGAACTCGTCCTCGTCCCCTTGAGCGCGCGTCGCCGGAACTTCCACGCGGGACTCACCGACGTTGCTCGCTGCGGTGGAGAGGACCACCCCCGCGGGTGAGAAGGTGAACCGGACCGAGTTCGTCTCTTTCGTCGTCATGAGCGACGCTTGACGGAGCCCGACCAGCAGGTCCTCGGACCCGATTTCGTAGATGTGTTCGATCTCGGTCGGGATCGCTCGCTCGTACTCCGGGAATCGCCCTTCGACGAGCCCGGAAGAGAGCGAGAACCGGTCCGAGGCGTACGTGATTTCGTTCTGGTCGAGGTGCAGCTCGATCTCCTCCTCGGTCTCGATGTCGAGAATACGGATCAGCAGCTCCACCCCCTTCAGCGGGAGGATGTACTGGGAGTCTCCGACGCCATCCTTCCGCCCCTCGTCGAGGGTCAGCTCGCCGACCGCCATGCGCTTCCCGTCGGTGCTGACGAGCCGCAGCGTGTCGTCCTGGCAGTCGATCAGGACGCTGTGCATTTGGAACCGGGTCGCATCGCGAGTCGCTGCGACCGAGACCCGACGGAGCAGTGCGAGGAGCGGCAACCGTTCGAGACGAAGCGCCGGGGAGGGTGGCCGGAACTCGAGCACGGGGAATTCCTCGACGGGGAGGACCGGCACCTTGAAGCGCGAGCTTCCGGTCTCGATCCGGACCTGGTCATCGATCCGCTCGATCGTGACCTGCTCGCTCCGCGTCTCGCGCAGGATCCCCTGGAGACGGCCTGCGGGGATCGCCACTCGCCCGGGCTCTTCGCAGAGGACCTCGTCCACCCGAACCGAGAGACCGACCTCGAGATCCGTGCCCTGGACCACCAACCCGCCACCGCCCACATTCCTTGAGCCCGCACTCCCACCGGCGTCGAGGAGGAGCGTCTGCAGAATCGGTCGGGTCGCATTGCTCGGAACCACGGCAGCGACGAGTTGCACCGCCTCGAAGAGTTCCTTCGCTTGGCACTGGATCTTCACAGAGCGCCTCTTTCACCGGCTCGAACCCGAGGTTTCTCGTCAAGCTCTCGAACTCAGGTCCACGGGGCTGGACGCAAGGCTCGATGAGGCGATCCAGTTCGGAGGAATTCCGCGGTGGGCGGCCCCCCAAAAAAGGCCCGTCCCCCCCAAAAAACGAGCCGCCTAGAGGGGGCGGCGAGACCCCTGCGACGAGAGGGTCGCATTCTAGTTCGCGGAGGGGGTCCGATCAATCGGAAACGGTAGCGAGTTCGTACCTGTAACTGTTTTTTTCAGAACGAGTTACGAGAGCGTCTCCGCTCGGATCAGAAGGTTCCTCGAAGGGGGTCCGGGGAGTGATGGATGGAAATACGATGAATAAAACTCATCGTCATCGTCATCCGGGGGGGGAACAGTGTGCACAACCTTTTTCGGCACGTACACAACCACATTAAAAACAGCAACTTATGGAGATTTTTTTGGGGCCGGCAAGTGTGGATAAGTGGATCGCTCCGTGGGGGAGGAGCGCTCGCCGGGGTGGAGTTCTCCACTGGAGGTTTTTCCTGTACGCCGAGACCCGCCCGTCTCTCCCGTCTCGAGCGTCGACTCCTCGGCCGACCTTCGTCCGCTCATCCACAGGTTCCCGTGCAGTTGCCAGAGTGGATCGTCGGTCGATGAAGAGGGCCCCCGAAGGAGGCTTTCTCAACGGATGGAACCCTTGGTGATGGGAGAGGACCCCCTGGCAGCCCTCCCCCGAAGGAGGAGGGACGGGGTGAGGGTCCTAGCGCAGCAGCGATCCCTCGATGGTGTCGAGGCGGCGACGCATCGATACGTCTTGCTCTCGCAGGCGCTCGATCTTGTGCACGGCGTGCAGGACCGTGGTGTGGTCGCGTCCTCCGAAGTAGAGACCGATCTCGCCGAGGGACGCCGAGGTGAAGCGCCGGGCGAGGTACATGCCGATCTGACGAGGCACCACGATCGAGCGCGTGCGCTTGCGCGAGTGGAGGTCGGTCGGATTCACGTCGAATTCTTCCAGGACCGCCCGCTGGATCTGAAGGAGATCGATGCGCGGGTTCCCCTCACCGAACAGCTCTGCGAGAGCGAGCCGCGTGTTCTCCAGATCGAGCGGACGCTCCTCGAGGTGAACGAGGCTGTGCAGGCGGAGGACCGCCCCCTCGAGCTCTCGCACGTTCTCACGGACCCGCTGGGCGACGAGCTCGGCGACCTCGAGCGGGATCTCGAGCCCCTGGTCCCTCCCCTTGCGGATCACGATCGCGACGCGCGTCTCCAGGTCGGGCGGCATCAGTTGGGCGATCAGGCCGCGCCGGAATCGGCTGACCAGCCGCTCTCCGAGGCCGGCGATCTCGACCGGGGGAGAATCAGAGGTCAGGGCGATCTGACGTCCGAGATTCGTCAGGGCGTTGAAGGTGTGGAAGAACTCCTCCTGGGTGCGAGCCTTCGACTCCAGGAAGTGGATATCGTCGATCAGGAGGGCATCCGCGCTCCGGTAGCGTTCGCGGAACGACTCGATGCGACCCTCGGCAATGGAGGCGATGAAGTCATCCGTGAACTGGGCGCAACTGATCGCGACGACCCGGCGGAATCCGCGTTCGACGAACGCCCGCGCGATCGCTTGCAGCAGGTGCGTTTTCCCGAGCCCGACCGCACCGTGCAGGAAGAGCGGGTTGTACTGCTGACCCGGGTTCTCCGAGACCGCCTGGGCGGCGGCATACGCGAATCGGTTCGCGGGGCCGGGGATGAATCGATCGAAGGTGAACTCGGGGCGAAGGGGAGGACCCAGCTGCGCTGATCCGTTCGCGATGGGTCCATTTGGAGAGGGCGCGGGGCGCGGCGGTACGCTGAACTCGACCTCGGGCGCAGGCCCGCCATTCACGGCGACCGCGGCGTCAGCGATCAGCTCCTGGTAGCGGTCGGCGAGGTAGGTGCTGTGAAAACCGGTGGGAGCGATGACACGGAGCCGGCCTCCCCGACGTGGGACGATGTCCAGCCCCTCGAACCAGGTGCGGTAGGAGGAGTCGTCGACGCGGCGTGCGATCTCTCGGAGGATACGCGGGCCGAAATCGGGTTCGAAGGCCGGCAGCACCATCCGCTCCTCCGTTCCGTTTTCGTCTCGGCGCTCGCACGAACCGCCCGGAGCCGTTTCTGCTGGAAAAATCGCTCACGATCAGGGAGATCATCGCAGGCAGAATCATCGCAGACAGAACGACACCCCTTCCGGGCGGGGGCGCAGAAGCTTCCCACCGGGATCGCGCCATCGATTGGATCTCGGGAAATGGCTTCTCACGCAAGCGCGAGCACCGACGTCGAACCGCGATCGTATTCAGCGTGCGCGCAAAGGACAAGGGGGCAGTGGGCTGCAGTCGGAACTCTTGCCCACACCGAGGCTACCGCTACAATCCCCGCCGCACTCGCCAGCATCACCACGAGGACTTCTCCTGTTTCGCGGTTCGTCGAGCGGTGATGCCGAGTGCGATGCGACACAACGAACGCGCCGTGTTTCGCCAGAGTCGAGTGAAGTTGATTTGCCGCCGGAGAGGTGGCTGAGTGGTCGAAAGCACCGGCTTGCTAAGCCGGCGTACCCTTCGGGGTACCGAGGGTTCGAATCCCTCCCTCTCCGTTTTTTGCTTCACCCTCTGGCGACGTTGAGAGCGGCGGCATTTTTTGCTTCAACCTCTGGCGACGTTGAGAGCGCGGCATTTTTTGGTTCAACCTCTGGCGACGTTGAAACCATCTGCGTTTCTTGGTTCATCCTCTCGCGACACTGAGAGCGGGCATTTTCCGGTTCAACCACTTGCGGCGCCGCGGGCCACCGAGCTGTCATCCAACGCGATGTCATCTGTTTCGGTCGGCATTGGCTGTCCTCGCTACTTACCAAAGATCCTTCGCTACCATCGCGAGGGAGCTTGATCGCATCACGAGAACCCCCTCTACCAACCCGAAGCCAAAGGCGAGGCGATTGTGGGGTCAACAAGAAAGCCCCCTGCACCAACCCGAAGCCAAAGGCGAGGCGTTTGTGGGTGAATCGGGAGCGGCCTTGCCGCGAGCGAGAGGGGGCTTAGCGAAAGCCCCCTCAACAAGAAAGCCCCCTGCACCAACCCGAAGCCAAAGGCGAGGCGTTTGTGGGTGAATCGGGAGCGGCCTTGCCGCGAGCGAG
>JAQBGV010000245.1:0-15261 GCA_032128395.1 Planctomycetota bacterium
GAATCGTGGTGATCGCCGGGATCGGACTCGTCGTGCTGACCTATATCGACCTCGGCCAGAGACTCGAGGAGGAGGTTCGCGAGCTCGCGATCCACGAAACCAAGGAATTGCGCGCGGTCGGCAGCTCGATCGATCCGCGCGGTTCAGCCGGTCAGGAGGGCCGAGGATTCCCGCTGCTCTTCCCGGAAGCTGGCGTCGTCTCGTTGGAGCTCCGCGATGAGAATGGCGATCTCCTCGAGTCCGCGGGTCCAGATCCCCGAGGTGCCACTCCCTGGACCGCGGGCATCGATGCGGCCCTTCGCGGCGAAGCACCGTGCGAGACGTTCACGGAGCTCGGGGCTCCGACGCGAGTACGCGCCGCGCTCTCCTTCCTGAATCCTCACACCGGCACGACTTGGATCGCCATCGCCACCGTGAGCCAAGATTCGCTCGACCAGGCGCTCACCGCTCAGTTGTGGAATTCGTTGCTGGGTATCGGAATCGCGACGATCCTCGCCGCGATGGGGAGTTGGATCCTTCTCACCGGGGCCCTCCGTTCGGTGCACACCATGGTTCAAGATGCGAAGCGCGTCGCCGAGTCGGGCCCGAGTGGACGACTCGTCGTCCCGCCCGCTGGCTCCGAGCTCCGCGAGCTTGCGATCTTCTTGAACCTCATGGTCGAGCGGGCCGGAACTTCACTCGATCGGCTGAGCCGGTTCACCGCCTATGCCAGCCACGAGCTCCGGACCCCCCTCACTCGGATCCGCGGCGAGGCCGAGATCGCGCTCGTCCGCGGGGGCGAGGAGAGGCTGCGATCCGCGGTCGAATCGACCCTAGAGGAGGTTCAGGCGATCGACAATCTCGTCGTGGACTTGCTCGAACTCGCGAGGGGGGACGCAAAGTCGGAATGGGCGACCGAGACTATCGATCTCGTGACCTTGTTGCTGTCGCTCGTCGAAGAATGCCGCGTCGGCGGAGAGATGAAAGGAATCCAGGTCGACTTCGAGCACGACTCCGCCCCGATGATCGATGGAAACCGAAACCTCCTCGCCCGTGGAATCTGGAACGTCCTCGATAACGCCCTCCAGTACTCTCCGGAGGGGACCCGGATCTCCGTAACGCTCGAACAGCGGGACGGGACGGCGCAGATCATCGTCACGGACCAGGGCCCCGGCATCCCCGCTGAGGAGCTCGCGCACGTCTTCGAGCCCTTCCGCCGGCTCGGCGATCCTCGAAGGACGATGGGGCTCGGGCTCGGGCTCGCGGTGTCCCTTTCGATCATCCAGCGTCACGGGGGGAGCATTTCCGTGGAGGGTTGCCCGACGAACGGGACGAGGGCTTGCATCACACTTCCCACACCAAGACCTGTAGAGAGCGGGAAGTTGTCAGCGGTGAATCGAGGCTCTGGAGCATGAGGACATCCCACCTGCTGACGGGGCTCTTCATCCTCCTCATCGGGGTCGCCGGCGGATTCGCTCTGAGTCAGCGATCAGGGAGCGAAGCTTCGCAAACCGATCCAGACTCCGAGGGCGCTCCAGAGATCGCAGCGGAGGACCTGCAGGTCGCCGTTCGCACGGTGCGGGTGGAGATCGCCGATCTCCCCCTGAGCGTGGAGGCCATCGGCCGGATCGAACCCGATCGGGATGCTCTCCGCACTCTCTCGAGTCGCGCGGGAGGGCGGGTGCTCAGTACCTCCTGCGCCCCTGGGCAGATCATCTCCCCCGGGGATGCCATTCTGCAGTTCGACCCCGCCCCGCTCGCTGCCGTGGTCAGCCAATCGCAGAGTCAACTCGAGCGGGCGCAGGAGCAGTGGCTGCTCTTCGAGGATTCGGGTCGGCGCCGGCGCGCCGCTGAACTCGCGATGGCGGAAGCTCTGGCGACCACCGAATCGGAACTCGCGGCAGCCCAATGGATCCGCCTCGAGACGCTCTTCGACGAAGGGCTGACCTCGGAAAAGGCCCTCGCGACCGCACGACAGGCCGCCGAGCAAGCGGTGCGCGACCGGGAACTCGCCAGTCGAGCGGTCGGCGACTGGGCATCGCACGGCGCGGATCTCCGTCGAGCGACGCTGTCCGCGGAGAAGGAGGCTGCGATCGCAGCGCTCGCCGAGGCGCTTGCCGATCAATCCGCGGCGGAGGTCGTCGCTCCCTCGGGGGGAATCGTCCTCTCCTTCTCCGTGGTACCGGGGGATCGGTTCGAACCGGGAGCGGCGCTCGGGACACTCCTGGTCGACTCCCGACAGTGGCTCATCTTCGGCGTTGCTCCCGGAGTCCGCATCGAGCGTGGGGCGACCGCGCATTGGGTCACCCCTTCGGGGATCCGCCGGACCGGGAGCGTGGTCCGGACTTCGCCCGCGATCTCCCCGACCACCGGCCTCGTCGAGGTGGTCGTCGAACCGGAGAAGGGAGTCCCCACGGAGCCCCTCGGCGTACGAGTTCGCGGTGACCTCGAGGTGGGCCGGATCACGCGAGCGGTCGTCGTGCCCGCGGAAGCGATCGTGCGCTCCGATGATGTTCAGGTGATCCGGACAGTGGGCCCGGATGGCCTCGCCCATGAGATTGCCGTCCGCGTCGTCGGGCGCTCAGAGGGGCTTGTCGCGGTGGAAGGGGAGGTCCAGGGGGGGGAGCGCGTCATCATCGAGGGCAGCTACAACCTTCCCGATGGAGCGCGGGTCATCGAGTCCTCCATCGAAGAGCGAACGGTCACCGGTAGCGATCGATGAAGATCGTCCAGGCGTCGTTCCCGCACCGGCGGGCGCTCTTCGTCCTCCTCGGACTGCTGATCGCGGCCGGAGTGCAGTCGGTTTTCTCGATGTCCCGCAGCATCTACCCGCACGTTGCCTTTCCGCGCATCGCGGTCATCGCCGAGCGGGGAGAGACGCCGATCCGCACGGTGCTCATCACCGTCACGCGGGTGATCGAACAAGCGGTCAGCGCGGTCCCTGATCTCGTTCGGGTTCGCTCGAAGACGGTGCGAGGGGCCGCGGAGTTTTCCCTCGATTTCGCCGAAAATGCGGTGATGGGACAGTCCCTCGCCTTAGTGCGGGGGCGCATCGCTGAGTCGAGTCTACCCCCGGATACGGTTCTCACGATCGAGCAACAGACGCCCTCGATCTTCCCGGTGATGAGCTTCAACGTCCTCCCGAGCGAGGAGGATGCGGATGATCCGATCGCCCGAGCCCGGCTGGCGGAGTGGGTGGATCTCGACCTGAAGCCACGGCTTTCCCGACTGCCCGATGCATTTCTGGTGACCGTGCAGACCGGCGATCGACGGGAACACACGTTCGAAGCCGATCCGCTGGCGCTCGCCCGCGCCGGAGTCGGCATTCTGGACGTCCAGGATGCCCTCTCGGCCTGGAACGACGTGACCGCCGTGGGACGATCGATGACGGAAGGACTCCAGTACCAACTTCTCGTCGATGGACTGGCCCGATCTCCGGAGCACCTCCTCGAGATCGCGATTCCGCGCGAGGGCGAGGAGCCGGCGCGTCTCGGCGATCTGGGGCAGTGGGTCGAGTCCGTCGCCGAGCGAACCATGATCGTCACCGGGGACGGGCGAGATGGAGTGGTGGTCAGCGTCTTCCTCCGAGACGGGGGCAGGGTCACCGAACTCTCCGCCGGGGTCGCGGCGATCCTGGAAGAGGTACGGCCACTCCTTCCGCACGGAGCCGTGATCGCTCCGGTCTACGACCAGTCGCGGCTCGTCGGAGAATCGATCGATGGGGTGCGGGATGCCATCATGCTGGGAGCGATTCTCTCGGTCGTGGTGATGGCCCTTTTCCTCGGGAACTGGCGCGTGACCCTGGTCGCAGGTCTGGCCATTCCGCTGTCGGTCCTGCTCACCCTCGCATCGCTGCGCGCTCTCGGCGAGTCGCTCAATTTGATGAGCCTCGGCGGGCTGGCGGTCGCCCTCGGCCTGGTGATCGACGACGCGATCGTCGTGGTCGAGAACGTCGCGCGCCGGCTGGGGAAAAGAGGAGCGGAGGCGGATCAGGACTCGGTCTTGCGTGAGGTCGCCGAGGGGAGCCAGCAAGTCGTCGGCTCGATCATCGGATCCTCGCTCACCACGGTGGTGGTGTTCCTCCCGCTGGTACTCCTCGAGGGGCTGGTCGGGCAGTTCTTTCGCAGCCTCGCGCTGGCCCTCGGCGTCAGTATTCTCGCGTCGATGGTGATCTCGCTGATCTACTCGCCGCTCATCCTGCTCCTCCCGGGTCTCCGACCGCGGGGGATGGCCGGCACGGGGCCCCGGATGCGTGCGCTGCAAGATCGCTACGGCCGATTCGTCGAAAAGGTGATCGAACACCGCTTCGTCTCCGCAACCGGTTGCCTCGCGGCGATTGTCATCGGCACCCTCGGTCTCGGTTCCCTTAGGACCGGCTTTCTTCCCGAGATGGATGAGGGCGGCTTCGTTCTCGACTACTTCCTCCCGGTCGGGTCCAGCCTCGCCGAAACCGATGCGACGTGTCGGCGGATCGAGTCGCTGCTCCGGGAAACGCCGGAGGTGGTGTCCTTCTCCCGCCGGACCGGCGCCGAGCTCGGATTCTTCGCCACCGAGCAATTCACAGGGGACTTCCTGGTCGGTCTCGTTCCGCCGGGGGAGAGGACGAAGAGCGTCTTCGAAGTGATGGACGAATTGCGGGATCGGATCGCCCGGCAGGTTCCGCAGGCCGAGGTGGAATTCGTCCAGGTGATCCAGGACACTATCAACGATCTCGCGGGCGCTCCGAGTCCCATCGAAGTGAAGATCTTCGGTTCCGAATATCCCCCGCTCCAGTCGACGGCGCACCAGATCGCCGAACGCATCCGTTCCATCCCCGGAGTCGTCGACGTGACGGAGAACGTCTCCTTCGGCAGCCCGGAGCTCAGCTGGCGCCCCGATCCACTCGCGGCGGCGCGGCTCGGTCTCGACATGCGGACGATCGCCGCGGAATGTCGCGCGCAGCTCCTCGGGACCGTGGTCACCCAGATCCAGGAGGGAGACCGTCTCGTCGATGTGCGGGTCCGCTACCCGCTCTCTTGGCGATCCGATGCGAGCGTGGATGGCGATGGGCCCGCCCTTTTCATCCCGCAGGCCGGCGATCGCAATCGCTCTGGGCTGTTGCCGCTCTCGTCGATCGCAACTTTCTCTCGCTCACTCGCAGAGAACGAGCTCGAACGCGAGAACCAGAACCCGCTGGTCCGGGTGTCCGCCTCGGTCTCCGGGCGTGATCTGGGATCCGCGAGTCGTGCGGTCGAGGCGGCGGTCCGGGGCCTCTCCCTCACGGATTCCGGGGTACGGATCGAGTACGGCGGGCAGTCGGCGAGCCAGAAGTCCGCCTTTCACACCATGCTTCTCGTCTTCGGCCTCGGCACCGGTTTGGTGTTCCTGCTCCTCGTCGTGCAGTTCCGTTCGCTCGCCTTACCCGCGGTGATCTTCCTTGCGTTGCCGTTCGGCCAGATCGGCGGTCTCTTGGCACTGAGACTCACCGGGGTTTCGCTGAACATCAGCTCGGGGATGGGTTTGGTGATGTTGGTCGGACTCGTGGTCAAGAACGGAATCATCATGATCGACTACGCGCAGGACCTCTTCAAGGAGGGTCGAAGCGAGCGAGATGCAATCCTCGAAGCGGCCCGGGTCCGACTCCGACCGATCTTGATGACGACCTTCGCCGCAATCGCGGGCCTCACCCCCCTCGCGGTGGGAATCGCCCCAGGGATGGAGCTGCAGAGGCCGCTCGCGATCACCGTCATCGGCGGTCTGGTCGTCTCCACGGCCTTCACTCTGATCGTGGTTCCATTCGGCTGCTCGGTACTCGCCCGGGGACGTCTCGTCCCGCCGGTGGAGAGTCATGTTTAGGAGGCTGTCGGAAAACCTCGATTCGGACGCCGCCGGCTTGCTCACGCCCGGTCGGACGGCGGCTCAGATCGAGGGTTCCACCCATACGATCGACCTGAGCCGCCATCCAACTGGACGCGACCTGCACGACGGCGTCTCGAACGAGGTTTCCCGACCGCCTCCTAGGAGGCTGTCGGAAAACCTCGATTCGGACGCCGCCGGCATGCTCACGCCCTGTCGGACGGCGGCTCAGATCGAGGTATCCACCAATACGATCGACCTGAGCCGCCATCCAACAGGACGCGACCCGCACGACGACGTCTCGAACGAGGTTTCCCGACCGCCTCCTAGCAACCCACGGAATCGGTCATCTCGATCGCTGGCACTGGCCGCGATCGTCTCGGTCGTTCTCGCGGGGTGCGCGAGCGTCCGGGAACCCGTCGTCGCACCGAACTGGGCGGCCAGCCACGCGGCCACCTCCCTCTCCCATGTGGATTGCGTTGAACTCGCACTGCACGCAGCGCCGACTGCAGCGGCCTGGGAAGCGCGTCGACGGCTGGCCCAGGCCCGAGTGGCGGAAGCTTCCGCTTTCCCCAATCCCAATCTTGGACTCACTTGGGAGCAGATCGGTCTCGGATCGGTCGCCCCGGTCGAACAGACGGTCAGTCTGTTCGTCGCGCTCGACCAAGTCCTCTCTCGACCAGGGCGGACCAGAGTCGCCGAACAGGAGCTCACCGCCACCGAGGCGAGCCTCCTCGCGGAACGACGGAAGCTCGCGGCGGCGGTGTGCCGGTCCTACGACGCGCTGGTGGCGATGCGAGCACGGGTGGACCTTCGGCGGCAGCAGGTCGCGATCGCCGCGCGCAGCACCGAGGTCATCCGGCGCTTCGTCGAGGTCGGGCTCGAACCCCGCATCTCCATCGACCGCTCCGAGGCGGAGCATCGACAGGCCCTCGTAGATCTCGCACGCACCTCCGCGAGCGCCCGCGCGATGGAGATCGCCTTCGCCTTCACGCTCGGATTCGAGCGCCCGGTAGAACTTCAACTGTCGGAGTCCATGACGCAGCCGATCTCGGGAGTGCCCGGTGACCTGGACGCCGCATTGGCCGAGGCGAGAGCCACGCGGCACGAACTGGTCGCGGTCGATGCGGAGTACGCGGCGCAACTGGAGCGTCTTCACATTCGCGCCGTTCGCCTGCAATTCCTCCCGACGGTCGGAGCAGGCTATCGGAGCGCCGGCGGGACATCCTCCGCGGTCGCCTCAGTCGACATGCCTCTGCCGCTCTTCGACCGGGGAGATCCGGCCCGGGCCGAGGAAGAGGCCGCGCTGCTCGCGACCGCTGCCTCGGTCCGGCAGGTCGCCCTCGGGATCGCGGCAGAGGTCAGTGAGAGCCTCGAACGACTCCAGTCCGCGCAGATCGTGCTCGAACAACACGATCGCAGTCTGGCCGCGCTCCGGGAGTCGCTGCGAGAGGGGGCGGAGCAAACGTTCAGAGAAGGAGAAAGCGATTTCCAGACCCTGATCCTCGCTCGAAGGGATGAGGTCGAGGCTCGCTTGTCGTTGCTCGACTCCGAACTCGAGGTCGCCAGTGCCCGCATCGCGCTTCGAGACGCGCTCGGGCGTCTGCCATGATCGGGGACTCGCAAGCGGGACGAGGTGTTGAAGTCGACTCGCCTCCTCGTACGGAGTTGGATACGCTCAAGCGGAAGAAAGGGCGAGTTCCGGAGCAGCGCAGTCGGTAGGATTTCTTCAACGGGCTGATCAGGGAGACGCGTCCAGAAACATGAAATGTTCGTTCTGCGCCGAGGAGATCCAAGACTCCGCGATTCTGTGCCGCTACTGCGGCGCTACGAAGCGGGGTGAGATCTGGGAGCCACCCTCCATCGCGGCACCCATCCTCACCCAGCGATCCCGACCCAGAGGGAGCTTCACCCTCCGCAGCGCCGGTGCGCTCTTTCTCGCCTCGGCGGTCTTCGAAATATTCTCGATCACCTCAGCGGTCCCTCTGTTCGGTGCGCTGCGGGGCGGTGTCGTGGCGGTGGGCCATCATGCGTTGTTCGCCGCAGCGTTCCTGTGGATGGGTGTCGGTCTTTGGGGCGGCAAGTCCTTCGGCTATCGCGCAGTACTCGTGGGGACAGGGATCTACGCGGTGGACAAGGTCGTCTTCCTTCTGGATGACTCTGCGAGGTCCGCGGCCGTGGCCGCGCAGACCAATCCGGAGCTTCGCGAATTCGTGGACCTACAGTCCATCGATCAAATGCTCACCTTGACGAACTTGTTCCTCCTGATCGGCTCCATCGGCTTTGCCGTCTATTCTCACCTGCATCGCGACTATTTCCAGGGACGCTGAACGCGTCCCGCTCCGAGGCCGTCGAGGGCTCGCTCGATTCGGCTGCCTGAGGATCGGGCTCGGCCGCGCAACGCAGCAAGCGGTGCCTCACCGGCCGGCTGGCTCGCCGGTGATTCGCCCGTTCCCACCCGCGATGATAGTCTTCTTCGAGTCACACTGGCCCTCATCCCGGGCCGACTCCTAGGAGGATCGTGTGGTCCGCTACTTCTTCACCTCCCTTGCGGTCGCCGCTGTGGGCTTCCTGGTGATGCGATTCGCCATCGGTGAGTTCGTGCTTTCCGGCGTCGAGAAGGAAGTGGCTCGCGATCTGTACTTCCTCTTCCCAGCGCTGGTGGCGGGGGTCATGACCTCTTGGTTGACCCGTCTCGCGGTGCGCGCCCAAACCTTCATCGGGCCCCCTGTTCGCCGCTGCACTCTTTCCGTTCCTCGCGGGCTCGATCTTCTCGGTGCTCTCGACGGTCTTCGGGCGCAGCGCCGAAGAGACCGCGGACTTCGCCGGCTCGTTCGAGCAGGCGTTCTATTCGGCGATCGACTCGCCGCTGTTCGTCGTCGAAACTCTGCCGATCACGATCCCGCTCGCCTTGATCGCCGTGGTGGCCCTGAGGCGGTCCGATCCCGTCGAGAAAATGCGGGAGAAGTTGAGGGGCCAGACCCCTGCCTCGGCCAATCCGTTCCACACTTAATTCCCCGCCGCGCTCGACCTCGCCCTTGACCGTCGGATTCGTCCTTCTACCCTGCTCCTAGCCCGATCGGGCCGTTGGGGAAGGGGGATCCGTGCGCAGCGAGATCGTGGGGAATCCGGACTACGGCGAGCTGATCTTCCACCTCGCCCCAGGGGAAACGGTCCGCGCCGTGTCCGGCGCGATGAACTGGATGAGCACCGACGTCGGGGTGAAGGCTCGGCTGATGGGCGGATTCGTTCGGTCGTTCGCTCGGAAGTTCCTCGGTGGAGCCTCCCTCTTCATCTCCGAGTTCCGAGGGCCTTCGAACGGCGGGCAACTGAGCCTCGCTCCGACGCTGCCGGGGGCGATCCAATCGGTGAAACTCGACGGCGGTACTTTCTGGCTCACCGCCGGTTCGTTCCTCAGCGCGACCTCCGGCATCGACCTGCGGACCAAGTTCTACGGCTTCCGCGCGCTCTTCTCGGGGAAGGGAGCTTTCCTGATCCAGGCGAGCGGTCGCGGCGAGGTGTGGTTCAACGCCTACGGCGCGCTCATCGAGCGGGAGCTCGACGGGGAGCTGATCGTCGACACCGGCCACGTCTGCGCCTTCGATCCGAGCCTCGACTACAAGATCGGGGGCATGGGCGGATTGAAGCAGACGCTCTTCTCGGGAGAGGGGTTGGTGATGAAATTCTCCGGCCGGGGCCGCATCTACCTCCAAACCCGAAATCTGGGGGGGACCGTCGGCTGGCTCTCTCCCTTCTGTCGCGGATAGGGGGGGCGATGCAGATCGAAATCCTCTCCCGCGGCGCGTTTCGCTCAGCGCTCGTGCACCTCGAAGGCAGCGACACCTTCATCTCCGAGTCGGGGGCGATGTTTCGGGCGAGCTCGAACGTCGACATCGATGTCACCACTCGCACGAAGGGCAAGGGCGGA
Source organism: Planctomycetota bacterium (assembly GCA_032128395.1). Lineage (GTDB taxonomy): Bacteria > Planctomycetota > UBA8108 > UBA1146 > UBA1146 > JAQBGV01. Next base: position 9,743 of record JAQBGV010000245.1, read on the forward strand.
CTCCTGCGCGGAGTGAAGCGCCTCCTCGGCGGGGAGAGCTTCTTCATGTCGAAGTACCGGACGACCGACGGCGGGCGAGGCGAGGTCGGACTCGCACCCACCCTTCCCGGTGAAGTGCACGAGATCACCCTGGACGGTGCCTCGGAGTGGATCACCGCGGGGGGGAGCTACCTCGGATCGGGTGGCGACATCGAGATCGACACCCAGTTCCAGGGGGTCAAGGGTTTCTTCACCGGCGAGTCGATGTTCTTCATGGTCGCGCGCGGGGTCGGACCGATGCTCGTCAGCGCATTCGGAACCGTGCGCGAGCTCGAGGTCGACGGTGAGCTGACGATCGATACCAGTCACCTCGTCGCCTACGAGGGCAGTCTCCAGTACACGGTCGGAAAGATCGCGGGGTCCTGGGTGCAGTCGTTCCTCTCCGGTGAGGGGCTGGCGATCCACTTCCAGGGTCGCGGTCGGGTGTACGTCCAGTCGCACGCGCCCTCCGAATTCGGGCGTCGTCTCGGCCCTCTCCTGCCACAGCGAGGTTGAGCATGCGCCACGAAATCGAACACACGCCGAGCTACAGCTTGCTCGAGGTCACCCTCGACGCGGGGGAGTCGGTGGTGAGCGACGCCGGAGCGATGGCTTGGATGGACCACGGCATCGATGTGAAGACGAGCACGCGCGGCGGAGTCCTGAAGGGACTGAAGCGTGCCCTGCTCTCCGGAGAGAGCTTCTTCCAGAACACCTACACCGCACGCCGACCGGGGGTCCGGATCGGTTTCGCGCCGGGACCCGCCGGGGACATCCGGCACCTCCATCTCGAGAACCAGGAGCTGTTCCTGCAGAAGGGGGCGTACCTGGTCTCGTCGGAGGGAGTGCGGTGCGACGCGAAGTTCGACGGCTTGCGGGGATTCTTCAACGAGGGACTCTTCATCCTGCGCGTCACCGGCACCGGCGACCTGTTCTTCAACAGCTTCGGCGACATCCAGGAGGTCGAGGTCGACGGGGAGTACGTCGTCGACAACGGCTACGCGGTCGCTTGGGAACCCAGCCTCTCCTACCGACTCTCGAAGGCGCGAAAGATCCGCTCGTTCCTCTTCTCCGACCAGATCCTGCTCCGCTTCTCGGGGCGGGGTAGGGTGTGGGTGCAGTCCCGGAGCCCACACGCGCTCGCATCTTGGGTGTATCCGTTCCGACCGAAGCGTAGGAACGACTGATCGACGCTCGTGCCTCGGACGAAGAGTGCCTCGTGCTCTGGATGAGATGCGAAGGGGCCCCCCGCGCCGCGAGGGGCCCCTTCGCTTCGTGCACCATGGGAAGTGCGGGCGATCAGAGACAGCCCGGGAGTCCATCCGGAGTCGGGTCGAGTCCCGGGTTCGGGAAGGGGAGAGTCGGGGGCGGTCCCGCGGTGAAGAGGTACTCGAGGATGAAGACCGGATCCGCGATGTTCACCGCCCCGCTGTCGTTCGCGTCGAGTGCGTCGATGCACCGGACGACCAAGGGCCCGGTGAAGAGGTAGGCGAGGGCCTGGACCGCATCCGCGATGTCCACCGCCCCCGAATCGTTCACATCGGCCCGGACGAAATTGTCCAGCTGCCCGGGCGTGACGGTGGCACTGCAGCCCACGGGGGGAGCGTTGATCCCGCCCCGGATCGCGATGACCTCGTAGGCGTAGGTCGCCGGCGGGAGCGACAGATCGATGTAGGTGATCTCGCTCCCCGCGAGGGTGGTGATCACCAGGCCATCCCGGAGAATCTCGATCGAGCCGTAGTCGAGTGCCCCCAGACCCCAGTCGAGAGACACAGCGTTCCCCACAGCCGTGCAGGAGAGTCCCGTGACCGGAGGGGTCATGATCGGCACGTCGCATCCCACGGCGGGAGCATCGGTTCCGCCCCGAGTCGCGATGACCTCGTAGGCGTAGGTCGCCGGCGGGAGCGACGGATCGACGTACGTGGTCGCACTTCCGGCGAGGGTGGCGATCACCAGGCTGTCCCTGCGGATCTCGATCGAGCCGTAGTCTGGTGCCCCCAAGCTCCAGTCTAGAGTCACGTCGCTCCCGACCGGCGAGCAGACGAGACCCGTGACAGGCGGAGTCGGGATCGGGGTCACGCTGAAGTCCGCGTCGAGGGTCGTATCCACCGAGAGCACGATCGCAGTCTCGACGAGCGTGGGGAGGCCCGAGCCGGCGAGGGGCGTGAAGAACACATCGTAGGTCCCCGCGACTTGGCGGAGGCCGTACTGCCCGAGGGCATCGGTCTCGTTCCCGAAGGTGATCACGTGGGTTCCGGTGCCACTCGCGAAGAGGGACACCTCGACCCCTTCGACCGGCACGCCACCATCCGTCACCGTGCCGATCAGCGCCAGACCCGGATCGAGGATCACCTGACCGAGCGATACGTCGGCGGCGACCACGACCGAGAGAATCTCCCTCGGAGCGAGTCCGGTCGCGAACGGGGGACGAAATTGAATGTCGTAGGTGTCCGTGACCACGCGCACGGAAAAGAGGCCGGTCGGGCCTGCATTGTCGTGAGCGGTCGGGATCTCGATCCCGGTGGCCGAAATGATGAAGTCGAGATCGACTGCCGGCACGGGCGACAAGCTCCCGCTGACCGTGGTACCGCTGACGGCCACGCCGACGGGGAGGGTGATGATCCCCAGACTCACACCGCCCAGAGGGACGACGGTGTCGATCAGCTGCGATACGAGGCTGCTTCCGCTCGGGGGATCGATCTCCACCTGCCACGCACCCACGGGGACGAGAACGGAAAAGCTACCGCTGGCGTCGGTGGTGTCCCCCGGGGTGTAGATCGCCGCACCCGCTGCGTCATGGACATCGACGTCGGCCCCGTTCACCGCGGCTCCCCCGCCGTCTCGGACGATCCCGGAGAGAGGGTGACCGTCGTGGAACGGGATATCGCCGACGTTGAAGTTCACTTGGAGGGGGCGGTTTTCGAGAAACACCTCCACGTAGGGGCCACCGGCCGTGAGGGCCGTCTCCCGGAATTCGATGTCGTACAGTCCCGGTGTGACCATGACCTCGAATTCGCCATCGACGTTGGTGACGTCGCCCGAGAAGAGCAGCTCGGTCGTCGTTCCCGCGATGAAGAAGTTCAGGTCCACGTCCGCGAGTCCGCTACCCAGATCGTCGATCACGCGTCCGGTCAGGATGGCACCGACGTCGAGGACGAGATCGGCGGAGAGCACTTCCGGTCCTGAGAGGAACTTGCCCGCGATGACCGCGGGGAAGTACGAACTCCCCGGAGTTGGATTGAGGCGGAGGTCGTAGAAGCCGGTGGCGATCGTCTGTTGGATGGTCAGCGTGAAGGTGCCATCGATTGCAGTCGAGTCACCGCTGAGAGGGATCTCGGTCGCGCTTCCCGCGACGAAGAGATCGATGTCGACCCCGTCGACCGCTTCCCCTTGGGGACCGACGATACGACCTGTGATCGTCCAGCAGTTGGGAGCGCATGCCTGCGCATCGACAACCGAGACGCCGGCGAAGAGCGAGATGGTGAGAGCGGCAATCGCTCCGAGTCCCGTCGTTCGCATCGACTCACCTCCGAAGGGCCGAGAGGGCGGGATAAAACTGACGCTGCTCCCTGCTGCGCCATCGAACTCGGGATCGAAGCTCTGGACGGGCCAGTCTCGACTCACGTGACTTTTCCTACGAGGGAGTACAGAGCCTGACCCAGTTCCTTGATTTTGACATTGTACCCCCGTGGTTTCGCAGATGGTGGATGATCGACGTGGTGACTTACCTGTCAGGGGTCGGGAGCTCCTCCCATCGGAGGCTGTGGGTGAGGCCGCGGCGGAGAGATTGGCGAAGACTGTGACCGATCCCGATCCCGATCCCGATCCCGATCCCGATCCCGATCCCGATCCCGATCCCGATCCCGATCCCGATCCCGAGACCGAGCCCGAGCCCGAGACCGAGACCGAGACCGAGACCGAGACCGAGACCGAGACCGAGACCGAGACGGTGGCCGAGGCCGTAGTCGAGGCCGTAGCCGAGGCCGAAACCAGGCGATTGCCGGCTTCTCTCGCAGTTGGCGCTCGTCCGCGTGAGATCTTCGGCCACGTGGGATAGAATCCACCGGGCTCCGATCGATACGGAGCCACCCCCGGACTCGAGAGGCAGCGACGCCGGATGGACACGCTTCAACTTCAGATCGACGCAGCTTCCGACGATTCCGACACCTGCGTCATGCGCACCGATCGGACCGTCTCCCGTACCCCCGAGTACTACAGCTCTGTCCAAGAAGCGGAGTCGTCCCCGCTCGGGCGACGCTTGCTCGAAATCGGCGGCCTGGAGGCGGTTCTCATGCAGGACCAGACGATCACTCTCCTCAAGCCGGTCCCCGGAGAGCCGTGGGAGCGTCTGACCACGGCGGCAGAGACGATCGTCCGCGAGCATTTCGCCGAACTCGATCGGATCCATGCCGCCGCCAAGCGCGAGATGACCGGAGAAGAACGCAATCTCTTCGCGGAGGTGCAGAACCTGCTCAACGAAGAGATCAACCCGATGGTCGCATCCCACGGTGGCTTCATCGAGGTGACCGACGTCAAGGAGAGTGATCTCTACCTCAACATGGGAGGCGGCTGCCAAGGGTGCGGCATGGCCGCCGTCACGCTCCGGCAAGGGGTCGAACAGCTGCTCCGCGAGCGGGTGCCCGAGGTGCGGAACATCTTCGACGCCACCGATCATGCCTCCGGGGAGAACCCCTACTACTCCGCCGAGCGTTAGGAGGCGGTTGAGGAAGTGCTTTCGAGCCGGAAGCTAGCGCTCCTGGCCGGACTCTCTCGACGGCCTCTCGGGCCTCCGCGTCGCGGGTCCGGCGACCGATCCCGACGGCGTTCTCGCGCACTGAGGGAGTCACCTTGGATGAGTTGATCTGGCGGCTTCCAGGGGGGGAAGAAGAGCGCACTCCGCTCCCCGCGAGTGGCGGCGTGATCGGCCGCGGGCCCGCCGCCGAATTGCGGGTCCGCCACGGCTCGATCTCTCGTCGCCACGCAAAGTTGATCCCCGACATCTCCGGCAGTTGGCGCATCTCCGATCTCGGTTCGCGAAATGGAGTGATCGTCCGTTCCCGGCGGGTGGCCGAGGCAGAGCTGAATGGCGGGGACCCGATCCAACTCGGGGATGTGGTCCTCTGGCTCTCACTCCCCGTCGCAACCGCCGCCGCGACGCCCACGGAGATCTCCGAGGAGCATCCCCGAGAACCATCGAGCACTCTCGCGGATGATGGACCTCTGCTCGAAATCGACCCAGAGTTCGACTCTTCACCACCCTCGCGCGGGGCTGAGACCGCGTCACTCTTCGAGGACCAGAGCTCGCCTCCCGCGACCCTTCCGAAACCGGGCGAAGTGCGCGCGGCTCCCGGCGACGAGACCCCGCTCGATCCGGTTCCCGAAGTAGCGGCTGACTCCGAGCCGAAGAGTGCAGAGCGATACCGACCGCCGAGGGAGCCACTCTTCCGACCCTCCGAGCGGGGGATCCTCGTCGCGGTCGGGGGACTGCTGGTCCTGGTGAT
>JAQBGV010000246.1:0-27292 GCA_032128395.1 Planctomycetota bacterium
CAGGTACCGCCGCTCATCGGTCTCCCGACGCTCGCTCCGATGGTCTCCGCGGCTGCGGACACGGCAGGACCGGATGGTAGCCGACGCTGCCGGAAGTGTTCTCTCTCACGTTCATTCGGGTCCCCTTCCCCGACGGTCGCGGAAGAACGCGCGGAGGAGTTCCGCGCACTCGTCCTCGAGCACACCCCCGACCCAGGCCACTTCGTGCGAGAAGAGGCCGGGTTCGAGGAGTTGGACGACCGAGTCGACCGCCCCTGCCTTCGGATCGTATGCCCCGAAGACGAGGCGCGGGAGTCGCGCTTGGATGATCGCGCCGGTGCACATCGCGCACGGCTCGAGAGTGACGTAGATCGTGCACCTCTCGAGCCGCCAATCCTCGAGGGCAGCGGAGGCTTGGCCGATCGCCAGAATCTCCGCGTGCGCCGAGGCGTCCCGCAGCGCTTCTTTTCGATTCGATGACCGGGCGACGAGGCCGCGTTCGGGGTGGATGATCACCGCTCCGACCGGCACTTCACCGGCCTCGCCCGCCTCACGAGCCTCGCGGAGTGCGAGCCGCATCCCGAGCTGATCCGGGTCGTTCTCCAGGTAGGAGACGTGCATGGCGCGGAGTTGCCGTCCCCCCCGGCGGTCGCCTCGAACGAGAACTGCCCACGGAAACCCGGAACGTCTCTCTCCGGCAGTTCGAAAAAGTCTCAACCCCGCCAGGTGTTGAACCAGGCGTCTCAACACCGCGTCTCAACACCGCCAGGTGTTGAACCAAAAAAAAAGAGCAAATGCGCGCCCGGGAGGATTCGAACCCCCAACCTCCTGATCCGTAGTCAGACGCTCTATCCAGTTGAGCTACGGGCGCTTAGAAGCGGGGAAAGGTAGCAAGGGGCCTGGGGGGTGTCAAGCAAGCCGGGAGAGGTGGTTGGGGGGTCGTTCGGGGCGGCGGACAAGGAACGCTCGGTCCCCCCGGGACTCTCATCCCAAGACCTCCACTTACGTTGAGCGCCCGGCCGAATCGGGTCTAATGGGGCCATGACAGTTCCGCAAGAAACCAGACCCGGAGCCCCCTACGAGGTGATCGCCCGCCGCTACCGCCCGCGGACCTTTCGCGAGGTCGTGGGGCAAGAGGCGATCGCCGAAACCCTGCGCCAGGGGATCCTCCAGGAGCGCCTCGGTCACGCATACCTTTTCTCGGGGCCGCGCGGGGTCGGCAAGACCTCGATGGCGCGAATCTTCGCGCGGGCGCTCCAGTGTCCCGACTCGAAGGACGGCGATCCTTGCGGCCAGTGCGGACTCTGCGATCGGATTTTCCGCGGCGATGATGTCGACGTCGTCGAGATGGACGGCGCTTCCCATCGCGGGATCGACGACATGCGGGAACTGATCCAGCACGTGCGATACGCGCCGACAGCAGGCCCCTATCGGATCTTCATCATCGACGAGGTCCACATGCTGACGCGGGAGGCGTTCAACAGCCTCCTCAAGACCCTCGAAGAGCCGCCGGCTCACGTGAAATTCTTCTTCGCGACGACAGAGCCGGAGAAAGTGCTGCCGACCGTGCTGTCGCGGTGCCAGCGCTTCGACTTCTCGCCGATCTCACCTTCGGACATCGTCCGCCGCCTCGAGCAGATCTGCGCGGCGGAGGGCGCGACGCCGGAAGCGGGACTGCTCGATCGGATCGCAGCTCTCGCCCGCGGCGGGATGCGCGACTCGCAGTCGCTCCTCGATCAGCTGCTCAGCTTCGCCGGAAATACTCCCTCGACCGCCGACCTCGACAGCATCACCGGAAGGCTCGCTCCCGAAGAAGTGGACGCTCTCCTCGAGCGGATCGAGCGAGGGGAGCGGGCGGAGGTCGTCCGGCGGCTCGAGGAGATCGGTCGCGGCGGGACCGACCCTGCGGTGCTCCTCGAGCAGGTGATCGAGACGCTCCGGGATCGCCTGCACGACGGCGTCGCAGCGGGGTGGGGGGATACCGAGATCGATCGCAACTTGCTCGCGCAGGAAATTCTGCAGGAGGCGCGGATGAGAGTCCGTCGGCTCGGCCGCGCAGACCTGGTACTCGAGCTGGCGCTCCTGCGGCTGTCGACCCTCGTCGACCTGGTGCCGCTCTCGCGGTGGCAGGATGCTCTCGGTGTCGGCGAGGGAGCGATCCGTCACGAGGCAGACCCGAGGGGTGGAGCCGAGTCGCGACGCACAGAGATCACGAGGAGCGAGGCGCCGGGAATTCCGTCCCGGCGTGCGAAGGCATCCCCTCCCGCAGAGTCCCCGCAGACAGAGACCGCGCCGCCGAAGCAGCCCGACGTACCGACACCCCCACGGATCACTCCGCGGGATCATCCCCCGGCCGCGATGCGGACGGATGACGAGGCCTCCGCGGAGGGTGGAGGGGTAGCGAAGCTCCGCGCCGCATTCGACGAAGGGAAGCGGAGCCCCCGGAGTCCGGCGAAGCAAGAGCCCCCGCGAGTGTCCGCCGCGGTCGAGGTCGGAGCCGACGATCCGCCAGGGACGCTCCGCGCCGCGCTCGATGAGATCTCGCCCTCCCTCGTGAGAGTGGTCGGCGACCAGTTCGGACTTGAGAAGGCGGGGGACGAGTGGACCCTGTCGCTTTCGGCGCCGGCGCTTGGGGTTCTCGGCGAGCGGCGTGACTCCCTGCGCCGCGACCTCGCCCGTGCGCTCGGAGCGTCTGTTCGGGTCGAACTCGGGGACTTCGGCGGATCGGATCTCCCCTCGGAGGAGCCTGCGGGGTCCGAGGAGGTTCCGGAGATCGTGGAGAAGGCGCGGGAGATATTTCGCGGCGAACTCTTCCGCGGCGGGCCCCCGTCGCGGCGAGGCGAATCGAGAGGACGGGACGCGTGAACATGGGCGATCTCGGTGGCCTGTTCCAGCAGGCGCAGAAGATGCAGCGTGAACTTCGTCAGGTGCAACAGGACCTGCGTCGTCGCATCGTCCTCGGTGAGTCGGGGGGCGGAATGGTCAAGGTGTACGTCAACGGCAACCAGGAAGTTCAGAAGATCGAGATCGAGCGCGATGCGGTCGACCCGGATGACATCGGGATGCTCGAAGACCTGGTGCTCGTCGCGGTGCAAGAGGGCCTGAAGAAGGCGAAGGAACTCTCGGACGAGGAAACCGCGCGCGTGACCGGCGGGATGAACCTGCCCGGTCTGACGTAGTGTCCTGAGTCCGAGGTTCGCGTGCAAAGTGGCGGGGCCTCGGCGACGGCGCAAGGCGCGACGACGCCGGCGTGTTCATGAGACACGTCAAGGAGGAGCAACGCAGTGAACGACGTCGCGGGCACGTCAATTTGTGCGCGAAGTCCTGACTAAGGACACTAGGAGATCCCTTGGCCGGCGATGGCCTGTTGCGCCCCCTGGTAGACGCTCTCGCCCAACTCCCCGGGATCGGGGAGAAGAGCGCAGAGCGTCTCGCCTATCACATTCTCAAGCAGTCCTCCGAGGATGCCCTCGGTCTTGCGGAGGAGATCCGCAAGGTGAAAGAGGACCTGCGCCAGTGCACCGACTGCTTTGCCATCGCGCGCGAGGAGCGGTGCGAGATTTGCTCCGACGCGACGCGCGACCATGGGCTCGTCTGTGTGGTCGAGCAGCCGAAGGATCTGCTGGCGATCGAACGGAGCGGGGCCTTCCGCGGGATCTACCACGTTCTCGGGGGGAGCTTCTCACCGATGGAGCAACGCGGGCCGGATCAGCTCACGATCAAACGGCTGCTCGAGCGAGTCCGCGCGGGTGGCCTCCGCGAGGTGATCTTGGCGACCGATCCCGACTTCGAGGGAGATGGCACCGCACTCCTCCTCGAGGAAGCACTGAACGGAACGGGGATCCCGGTGACCCGCCTCGCCCGCGGACTTCCCGCCGGTGGCCAGATCGAATACATGAACCAGAGCATCATCCGAGACGCGGTCGAGGGACGCCGTCCCTACGGTAGTGATGCCTCCGACATCCCGGGAGAGGGTTCGTGAGGGACCTGCACCTGCGAGCTCGATTCCTCGGCTGGTCGCTCCGAACGTCTTGCTGGTGGCTCCTCCTCCCCTCGTTGGCATCCAGTCTCGATGCTCAGGTGACGCACGTCGACTTCGAGGGATTCTCGGTCGAGATCCGCGAGCTGTTCACCGCCCGTGCCGACTCCGCGTGGAACGGGGTCGAGGTCATCATCGAGAACACCGGGAGCGAGAGGATCGAGCCGACGATCTCGATCCGCACCTCGGTTGCGACGCTCGTGGCCCAGCGAAGCGTCAGCTGGACGACCGTCGTCTCGCCGGGGCTTCCAGGACATCCTTCGACGCGACGACAACTCCTGCCGATCTCCACTCTCGCAGGGGAGGGGTGGGTGGTGTATCTCCGCGGTCAGCTCGAGGTGAGAATCGATGGATCGCGACTCGAGCCTCTCAAGGGAAACTCGCTCGAATTCGATCTGGCGCGAGAACGCCCCGTTCAGGGGAGAGGGACCTCCGATCGTTGGTTCCCGTCGGGTGACTTCAACACTCTCGTCGTCGCCACTGGCGATGAACCGAGCGGGTGGCGGGGCGCGTTCGAGGATGAGGTCACACCTCTTCTCCGAGCGGCGGGGAGCGGCGACGAGGACGTGATGTTCCGCGAGCTCAATGTCGACGCACTGCCGGTCCACGTCGAGGCGTACTCGGGGATCGACCGGGTCGTCCTGATCGGGCTCGATCCCGATCGACTCTCCGAGGTACAGCGGAGCGCGCTGCGCGCGGCGGTTCTCTCCGGACTTCGCGTGTGGATCATCCCGGACGAAGGCGGGGCGGGGAATCGCTGGGTCTGGCCGGAGGGGTTCCAGGGGATCGCTTCCGAGACGCATCCGGCGGCTCTTGGGCGTCCGTTCTTCCTCGCGGACGAGGACCCCGGAAAGGTCCGAACCAAAGATCTGATCGATGGACTCGAGATTCCCACCACCCTCGAATATCGCGAGGGGGCTGGGTCGTGGTTACGGGCGACCTCACCCGTGGGCCCCTGGGAATTCGGGGAGGGTCCGGAGGAGAACTGGGCCCAAGAGGTGCTCGTACGCCAATTCCACCGTGAAGAGAACCAAGTGGGCCGACAGTTCCGTCAAGACTCGGGGGGGGGCTGGCTCGACGGCGTCGATGAGCGATTTCGTCGCTCGATCGACCCCGAGTCGCTCTTCTTGTTCGTCGTGGTCTACCTGCTCGTCGCGGGTCCGGGGCTGTTTCTCTATCTGAAGCGCAAGGGGCGCCTCCCCTGGCTCCTCTGGTTGCAGCCGGCAGTAGTCGCGGTGTTCCTCGTCGGGACCGGCCTGATCGGGTGGGCACACTTCGGCGTCGCGAACCGCACCGACGACACCTTCATCCTGTACCTCCACGCCGAAGAACCCGGCGGTGTGCTCCTCCACCTGCGAAGCGTGTATTCCTCGGTCTCGTCGAGCCGGGATGTCTCGGCACTGGGAGAGAGCCTGCCGATTCCCGTCCCCGCCGCGATCCGGAGTCGGCCCTTCGGTTGGAACCTGGATCCCGCCAAACGGGAGCTCGCCGGGTTTCGCACGCGGACGTGGAGCCTGACCCATTTCCTCTCGGGACGAGGTGTACCGCTCGGAGGGCTCGAATTTCGCTCTCACGGATCGAAGCCCGAGATCGAGAGCCACCTTCCCTTCTCGATCCGCGGCGTGACCGTGAAGCACGCCCGCGGGACCTTCTCTCGCGAAGTGGAGGTTCGCCCCGGACAGGTCGTCTATCCGGCCGGGATCGGTGGGAGCGACCCGGAAGGGCTCCTCCCCGGGCGTGTCCACATCGCACTCGACGACAGCGGCTCCCCCTGGACCAGCGTGCGTATGGCGCTCTGGGTCTGGCCGAGTGATCGCTCGAGTCTTGCGGTGATTCTTGTCGCTGAGTTCGATCCGAAGGAACTGCCGGCCGAGGTCCTCGAGCAGTGTTCCGACGGTGCGCAGGGGTTCGTGGTCGTCCTCGGCCCGGAGCGGTGGGTGAGGTGAGCGCAGCGAATGGTGCGGCAAAGATCCTCCAGGTGTCGGGGCTTCGGATGCAGTTCGGGACGAAAGAGGTACTGAAGGGGATCTCCTTCGAAGTCGCTCGCGGGGAGATCTTCGGATTCATCGGGCCGAACGGCGCGGGCAAGACGACCACGATCCGGATCCTCGCGACTCTGCTGATCCCGACGGGAGGGGATGTGTGGGTCGACGGTTACCACGCTCTGACCCACCCCGAACAGGTGCGTCGCCGCATCGGATACATGCCCGATTACGTCGGCGTGTATCCCGGATTGACGGTCGCCGAGTACCTCGAGTTCTTCGCCGGGGCATACCGAATCCATGGTCGCCGGCGGAAGTCGCTCCTCGCGGACGTCATCGATCTCACCGACCTGGGAAATCTGATCGACACCGAGGTCCAGGTCCTCTCGAAAGGGATGCGGCAGCGGCTCTGTCTCGCACAGACACTGATCCACGATCCCGATCTGCTGATTCTCGACGAACCCGCCTCCGGTCTCGATCCGCGCGCTCGCATCGAGTTTCGCGTTCTCTTGCGCGAGTTGCGTCGGATGGGGAAGACGGTCCTACTCTCGAGTCACATCCTGACCGAGCTCTCCGAGATCTGTGACTCGGTGGGGATCATCGAGCAGGGTGAACTGGTGGCGCACGGGAGAGTGGACGCCATTCTCGACGGCCTTCGGGAGTCTACGGTCGCGTATGCGGTGCAACTCCTCCGCTCGGGAGATGCGGTGCTCGAGACGATCCTCGCGGTGCCGGGGGTCGAATCCGCCTCGCTCGACGACCGCATGTTGCGGTTCCGTTTCTCCGGGAACGAGGACGAGGTGCACCGGGTCTTCTCCGCGCTCTGCAACCGGAAGATCGTCTTCGTGTCGGTGCGTCGAGAGGATGAGAACCTCGAGAGCATTTTCATGAAGCTGACCCGCGGAGAGGTGTCGTAGTGCTCGAGGTACGCGCACCCTGGTGGGCTCGGATCCCGATGCTCGGGAATCTCGGCGCCCCGATCATCCGCAAGGAGGTGTTCTCGCTCGTCCGCCGCAATCGGTGGTTCTGGGCGCAGTTCATCTACCTGCTCGTGCTCGCGGGAGGGATGGCGATCGTCTACGCCTCCAACTCGGGGTTCCGGCTCCCGCCGGAGGTTCTCGGCGGCAAGCTGGTCGGGGGTTTCTTCGCACTCCAGCTGGGGCTGGTTTTCCTGATCTTTCCCGGCCTGGCGGCGACCTCGTTCAGCCTGGAGCGGGCCGAGAAGAGCTTCGATCTGTTGGTGGTCAGTGATCTGAGCCCGGCGGAGCTGGTCTGGGGGAAGCTCCTCGGAATTCTGGGGAGCGCGTTCTATTTCCTCGTGTCGACGCTGCCGATCCTCGCGGTCTGCATCTTCTTCGGCGGCCTCTCTCCCATCTCGATCATCGTCGACTACGCGTTCCTCTTCGCGATGGCGATCGTGGTCACGAGTTGGGGGATCCTGATCAGCTCGATGAGCCGCAGCAACTTGCTCGCGATCATCGGCACCTACGCCCTCGCCATCATTCTCGGACCGATGGTGGTCAGCCTCTACGCCGTCGGGCTGAACGCAATGTCGGGCGCTCGAGGAATCTGGGAAGCGCTCGAGAGCATTCCGCCGGACGAGCGATGGTTCCTGCTCACCGCGGCCCCCGCGGCGATCTTGGTGTTCATCTCCGGGTGCCTGATCGGTGCGACGTTCTTCCTCTCCTCCCCTGAATCGAACCGGGGGATCCCGGTCCGGGTCTATTTCACTCTCTTGATTCTGTTCGCGCTCGCCTACGAGGCATTCATCATCGAACCGTTGAACCGAAAGGTGATGAGTCCGTCCGTGGCGCAATTCGGAAGTGAGGGAATCAGGACGATCTGGATCACCGGAGTTGCTCTCTTCCTGCTCCTGATCGGGATCGCCGGCGCACGCGTGGAGACTTCGCTGCGGGCGGTTCGGCAGGCGGCGCTGCGACCGATGCGCTGGTGGTGCGCCTGGCCGCTCGTCTCGGGGGGGATCCGAGGATGGGTTCTGTCGTCGGTGCTGCTCGCGGCCGGGTTCTTCGGGCTCCTCGGCGCGCTCTCGGAGTCGGCCGCGATCGTGGAGGCGAGAACCGGAAGTCTGGTCTTCGGGAAAGCGAACGCCATGGTCGTCTTTGCCTGGCTGGCAGACATTTTCGCCGCCTGGATCTTCGCCTATCTGGGTCTCGCGTTCCTCTTCTCGACCCTGGGGCTGCGCGGGGGGATCAATTGGTTCCTGACGGTCGGAGTGGCGATCCTCACGATCCTGCTCTCGATCGCTCGAATCAACACGAGTATGTTGCTCGACTCCGATCAGATCCTCTTCTCGCCGATCATGCAGTCCCTGATGCGGTTCGAGAGCCGGTTTCCGCTCGATGGACCGACGCGGGATGGGGTGACGACCGTCCATTGGATCCTCGGGGGCCTGTTCTTCATCGGAGGTTTGGTGTCGCTGAGGGTTCAGGGGCTCCCGGCGATCCGGTTGCGCCGGCCGGGGTACGAATTCCTCGAGTCCCCCCCTGCCCCCGCTCCCGTACTCGAAGCCGCGAGCGCACCAGCCACGCTCGAGAATCCGAGTCCTGAGGCGGATGGAGAAGCGAACCGAGCCGAGAGCGGCGCGGGGGGAACCCCCTGAGCGGACCTCGGGTTTCCCCGCGGGACGCCATCTCCCTGCACGGCTCTCCCGCCACGGCTATCATGGTGCCGAGCTCTCAGAAGGGACCGCCGATGCGATCGCACTCACCGCTCCACGTCATCTCGCTCGTTCTCATCCTGCTCGGATCCTCCGGTGCGGGCGCTTCCCTGCGTGCGGACACCATCCTGCGCAAGGACGGGAGCGAAGTGATCGGCAAGATCCTCACCGAGGAAGAGAGCCGCATCCAGGTCGAGGTCCAGATGGGAAAGATGACCGCGAAGATCTGGATCCCCCGGAAAGAGATCGCATCGATCGCGAAGGGGAAGACGCCCGCCGAGGAGATGCAGGCGCGTCTCGCCGCTCTCGAGCCGCATGATCTCGCCGGCCACCAGGCGCTCGCGGAGTGGGCGAAGGGGCAGAAACTGTTCGACGAGGAGAGGTATGTGAACTCCCTCCTTCCTCGCGTTGAACTGGCGTCACGCAAGCACCAGTACCCGAGGAGCTGGTGTCGCACTTGCGGGGCCGATGGTGAGGTCACCTGCGAGGTGTGCGCGGGCGAGGGCAAGAAACTCGCGGCCTGCAGCAAGTGCGCTGGGGTCGGTCAGCTCGTTTGCAAGACCTGCAAGGGTGACAAGGATGCCATGGTCCGGTGCCGCCGCTGTGCGGGGGAGGGGGAGTACGAGAAGTTCGACCCCGCGCGCGGGAGGAAGGTCAAGACCGAGTGCGCAGACTGTCGCGGCAAGGGAGAGCGAAACTGCCCGACCTGCAACGGAAAGGGCGGCACCCTCTGCCCCAGCTGCGAGGGAGAGAAGGGTGAGGTCTCGGTCTGCGATGTGTGCAACGGCAAACCGAAGCGCGTCTGCGAGACCTGCGCCGGGAAAGGGATCCAAGCGACCACGCTGACCGACGAGCAGCTCGCGAAAGAAGCATCGGAGGCGAAGCAGAAGGCCGCGCAGGAGGCCGCCAAGGCCGCCGCGAGCGCAAAAGTGGACGCGGAGAAGGCGGAGAAGGAAAAGACCGAGGAGCCCGTGATAAAAGGAAACCCCTTCGGGGGTGGGTAGGACCGAGAGAGCGCGGCCCTCATCGTCGGCCGGCCTGCTCAGGATCGATGATCGCCAGCAGTTCCCCCGCCGCCACCGTCTCGCCCGCCTTCGCCACGAGTCGAACGATCTTGCCCGCAACCGGGGCGCGGATTTCGTTCTCCATCTTCATCGCCTCGAGGAGGAGGAGGGGGGAGTCGACCTCGATCGTCTGTCCCTCCACTACGAGCAGCTTGCGGATGATCCCAGGCATGACGCTGAGAATCTCGCGCCGGCCAGAGGCGCCCGCCGAATCGCCGAGAGTTTCCTGGAGGAGGTCGATTTCGTCCTGAACATGCAGCTCGATCGGTTCGTCATCGATGAGGAATCGCACCGTTTCCCCAGGCGAATTCCCGGGGAGCACCGTGATCGTGTGGGTCTCGTCCCCGAGGTGGAGACGAAGGACCCCTTCTTCCAGCTCCTCGACTCGGAACGAGGTCTCCTCGCCGTCGGGGTCGGTGACGCGCCACTCGCGGCCGAGGGGCCCGGTGTGCGCGATGAAGGTCCGCTGCCAACCGTCTCCGCCGACGCGATATCTCATGGCCGCGCCCTCCGCCCCGTTCCTTCGAGACGCCCGGCGCGCCCCCACATCCCGCCATCCGCGGGGGTGGGGTTTCCTACCGGGCGACGGGTCCCCATCTCCGCTCGGGCGACGATGCCTGCGAGTTGCTCGAGGAGTCCGGGAGGCTCCTTCGGCACCGTCGGACGGTCGAGCCAGGCCTCGAGAGTGCCGGTGTGGAAGGCGCCTTCGCGGAAGAACTCGCTGCGGCAGATCTCGATGCCGAGGGGCACGGTGGTGTGGATCCCGCCGATGCGGATCCGTCGCAAGAGCGCGGTGAGTCGATCGATCGCCTCCGTGCGAGTGCGCCCCCACGCGATCGCCTTCGCCAGCATCGGGTCGTACCACGGGGTGATCTCCCACCCCTCGCGCAGGCAGGCGTCGATCCGTCCGAAGGGGGCGTGGGGTAGGCGGAGTGCGCGGACGAGGCCGGTCGAGGGGCGGAAGTCGCGGTAGGGGTCCTCGGCGTAGATGCGGAACTCGACCGAGCAGCCGCGGCGTTTCGGCTCTTTCACACCCTGGAGGGAGCGCCCCTCGCCGATCGCCAACTGCTCCGCGACCAGGTCGAGGCCGGTCACCAGCTCGGTGACGGGATGTTCGACCTGGAGGCGCGTGTTCATCTCGAGGAAGAAGAAATCCGCGGTCGCTTCGTCGTAGAGAAACTCGAACGTCCCTGCGCCGCGGTAGGAGAGCGAGCGCACGCCGGCGAGGGCGGCTTCTCGCATCCGCGCGCGGACGTCATCCGTGATCGCAGGCGAGGGGGTTTCCTCGACGAGCTTCTGGTGATTTCGCTGGAGCGAGCACTCGCGCTCTCCGAGGAAGAGTCCGTTCCCCATCCCGTCGCCGAGGATCTGCACCTCGACGTGACGCGCCGGGAATACCAGCCGCTCGAGGTAGACCCGACGGTCTCCGAACGCCGATCCCGCCTCCGAAGTCGTCCGCTGGTAGGCCGCCTCGAGCTCCCTCTTCTCATCGACTCGGCGGATCCCTTTCCCGCCGCCTCCCCCCGCTGCCTTGAGGAGGAGGGGGAAGCCGATCCGCTTCGCCTCTCTCGCGAGCGAGTGTTCGTCCACGGGTCCCTCCGAACCGGGGATCACCGGCACCCCGGCCGCAGCCATTCGCCTCCGCGCCTCGACCTTGTCCCCCATCGCGGAGATCTGCTCCGCGGTCGGGCCGAGGAACGTGATCCCCGCCGCCTCGACCTCTCCCGAAAACGCCGCGTTCTCGGAGAGGAACCCGTAGCCGGGGTGGATCGCGTCCGCTCCGGTGCGCCGTGCTGCGTCGATGATGCGATCCGCGCGGAGGTACGACTCCGCCGCAGGGGGGGGGCCGATGCGCACCGACTGGTCCGCCGCGAAGCGGTGGGGCGATGCGACATCGGCGTCCGAGAAGATCGCGACGGTTCCGAGTCCGCGTTCGCGACAGGTGTGGAAGACCCGGATCGCGATCTCACCGCGATTCGCGACCAGCACCTTGGTGATCTTTCGCGGTCTGCTCACAGCGGGATGTTTCCGTGCTTCTTCGGAGGGTTCGAGTCGCGCTTGCCCGCGAGGAGCCGCAGTCCCTCGATCAATCGGGCTCGCGTCTCGGGCTCCTCGATCACCGCGTCGATGTAGCCGCGCTCCGCCGCCATGAACGGGTTCGCGAAGAGTTGTTCGTATTCCTCGGTGCGGGCGCGGGCGGTCTGCTCGGGGTCCTTCGAATCTTGAATCTCTCGGCGAAACACGATCTCGACCGCCCCCTTCGCGCCCATCACTGCGATCTCTGCCGATGGCCACGCGAAGTTCAGGTCGCCGCGGATGTGTTTCGAGCTCATCACGTCGTACGCCCCGCCGTACGCTTTCCGAGTGATCACGGTCAATTTCGGGACCGTCGCTTCGCAGTAGGCGTAGAGGAGCTTTGCGCCGTGGCGGATGATGCCACTCCACTCCTGATCTGTGCCGGGAAGGAACCCGGGGACATCGACGAAGGTGATGATCGGCAACGAGAAACAGTCGAGGAATCGCACGAACCGTGCCGCCTTCTCGCTCGCCTTGATATCGAGGCAGCCGGCGAGCACCGAGGGCTGGTTCGCGATGATTCCGACCGGTTGTCCCCCCAGGCGCGCGAAGACCGTGAGGATGTTCTGCGCGAAATGCTCGTGGACCTCGAGCAGCGAGTCGCGGTCCGCGACCCGCCGGAGCACTTCGCGCATGTCGTACGGCTTCTCACTCTCATCGGGGATCACCGTGCGCAGCTCGGGATCCGCACGATCGATCGGGTCGTCGCAAGGGGCGTGGGGGGGGCTCTCGAGGTTGTTCGGGGGCAGATAGGAGAGGACCCGACGGATCCGTTCGAGACAGTCGCGGTCGTTCCGACAGAGGAAGTGCGCGACTCCGCTCTTCGAATTGTGGGTCAGCGCTCCCCCGAGTTCCTCCTGCGTCACTTCTTCGTGGGTGACCGTCTTCACGACGTTCGGGCCGGTGACGAACATATAGCTCGTCCCCTCGACCATCAGTACGAAGTCCGTGATCGCGGGGGAGTACACTGCACCACCGGCGCAAGGGCCGAGGATCGCGGAGATCTGAGGGACGACCCCCGAGGCGAGGGTGTTTCGCAGGAAGATGTCCGCATAGCCGCCGAGGCTCGCGACTCCTTCCTGGATCCGGGCGCCCCCCGAATCGTTCAGTCCGACGACCGGCACGCCCGCCTTCATCGCCATGTCCATGATCTTGCAGATCTTCGCAGCGTTCGTCGCGGAGAGGCTCCCCCCCTCGACGGTGAAGTCTTGGCTGAAGATGAAGACCCGCCGCCCCTCGATCTCGCCCCAGCCGGTGATGACTCCATCCCCGGGCGCGTGTCGGTCCTCCATGCCGAAGTCGCGACAGCGGTGTTCGACCAGCGCATCGACTTCGTGGAAGGACCCTTCGTCGACGAGGACCACGACCCGTTCCCGCGCGGTGAGCTTGCCCTGCTGGTGCTGACGTTCGATCCGCGCCTCGCCGCCAGCCAGCCGCGCGCGCTCGAGGCGCTCGCGGGTCTCGGCGCGATTTCGCTCCTTCACGATCCGCTCCCCTCGTCGGCGTTCTGTGAGTCCTCAGAGTCACGAGTGTGTTCGACCAACTCGATGAGGACCCCTCCGGCGGCGCTCGGGTGGATGAACGCGACCCGCGTGCCGCGACTCCCCGGGACCGGGGTCTTGTGGATCAAGCGAGCCCCCGCGGTCGCGAGGGTCGCGAGTGTCGCTTCGATGTCTTCCACGCGATACGCGACATGGTGCAGGCCCTTGCCGCCGCGCTCGAGAAAGCGGGCGATCGGTGAATCGGGCGCGGTCGGCTCGAGGAGCTCGGTCTTCGCCCCTCCCGTCTCCGCATCGCCGGTGTCGAGGAACGCGACACGCACCTTCTCGCCCGGGACCTCCTCGGTTCCGATGAAGCGGGCGCCGAGCTGGTCGCGCCAGAAAGCGAGGGCGGCCTCGAGGTCTGGGACCGCGATCGCGACGTGGTCGAGTCGGAAATGAGTGCTCATGGGGCGCTCCCGTCGTCGGGGCGGAGCTGCGCCCGCAGGTCGGTGACGATCTTTTCGAGCGGCGTCCCCGGCGGGTAGAGCATCGAGAACCCCGCGGTGCGCAGGCTCTCCGCGTCCTTGCGAGGGATGATCCCGCCGCCGAACAGCACGATTTCTTCCGCGCCCGCCTCGGCGAGCAACTCACTCACCCGGCGAAAGTGTTGTTCGTGCGCTCCCGAGAGGCTCGACAGACCGATCGCCTCGACGTCCTCGGCGAGGGCCGCCTTCACGATCCCCTCCGGCGTCGCCCGCAGTCCCGTGTAGATCACTTCCATCCCCGCGTCGCGCAATGCGCGGAGGACGAGGCGGATCCCCCGGTCGTGCCCGTCGAGCCCGGGCTTCGCGAGGAGGACGCGGATCGGTCCGGTGCGCTTTTCAGGCATCGCCCTGGTACTCCCCGTGCACCGTCACCAGAGTCGATGCGATCTCGCCGAGTGTGACTCCGATCTCGACCGCAGAGATCAAGGACGGAAGGATGTTCTCGCCGGCACGCGACGCGCGTTCGAGCTCGACTCGGGCCGCCGTCACCGCTCGGGGGTCGCGGGCAGCGCGATATTCAGTGAGGGCCCTGCGTCGGGTTTCTTCGACGGTGGGATCGAGCGTGAAAGGAGATTCCGGGATCTCGGCGTCCGCGGACACTCCGACCGGAGTCGCATCCCCGGAGTCGATCGCGACCTGGGCGCGGTAGGCGCTCGCTTCGATCCGACGACGGATGAAACCGCCCTCGATCGCAGCCACCGTCCCGCCGCGCTCGTCGATCTCGGCGATGAGAGCGCGGGCTCCAGCTTCGACCGCGTCGGTGAGGCTCTCGATGAAGGGGGATCCGCCGAGTGGGTCGACCACATCGGTGACTCCACTCTCTCGGGCGAGGATCTGTTGGCTGCGCAGAGCGACCTGGGCTGCGTCCTCGGACGGGAGGGAGAGCGCCTCATCGGAGGAATTCGTGTGGAGCGACTGGGTGCCGCCGAGCACCGCGGCGAGTGCCTGCACCGCGACTCGCACGACGTTGTTCGCAGGCTCCTGTGCGGTCAACGTCGAGCCGCCGGTCTGGGTGTGGAAGCGCAGTTGGCAGGCCGCGTCGTCGGTGATCGCGAAGCGCTCGCGACAGATCGTCGCCCACAGTCGGCGCGCGGCGCGGAACTTCGCGATCTCCTCGAAGAAGTGATTGTGTGCGTTGAAGAAGAAGCTCATCCGGCGTCCGACCTGGGTGAGGTCGAGCCCGCGTTCGCGAGCGGCTTCGAGGTAGGCGATCCCATCCGCGAGGGTAAACGCGACCTCTTCGACCGCGGTCGCTCCCGCCTCGCGGATGTGGTATCCGGAGACGCTGATCGGATAGAAATTCGGGAGGTGCGCCGTCGCGTATTCGATCGTATCGACCGCGAGTCGGACCGACGGGGCGACGGGGAATCTTTGCGTCCCCCGGGCGATGAACTCCTTCAATATGTCGTTCTGCACCGTTCCGCGCAGGGACTTTGGGTCGATTCCGCGCCGCTTCGCGAGGGCCACCAGGAACGCGAGCAGCACCGCCGCGGTCGAGTTGATCGTCATCGAGATCGACACCGCCTCGAGCGGGATTCCGTCGAGAAGGGCGTCGAGATCGTCGAGGGTGGAGATCGGCACGCCGACTCGCCCGACCTCTCCCCTCGCTTCGGGAGAATCGGAGTCGTAGCCGATCTGGGTCGGCAGGTCGAACGCGACCGAGAGTCCGGTCTGCCCGCGACCGAGGAGGAAACGAAAGCGCTCGTTCGTCTCGGCCGGGGAGCTGTACCCCGCGTACTGCCGCATCGTCCAGAGCCGACTGCGATACATCGTTGGGTGGATTCCACGAGTGAAGGGGAATTCACCGGGCCCAGCGGCATCGTCGTCCGTCACGTAGAGCGGATCGAGCGGGATCCCCGAGCTGGTCTCGAACACCTCACGGCGTTCCCCGTGGCGAGCGCGGGCCGGCGCGTGGACTTCGCGGAGCCAGCGTTCCGCAGGGGTTCGGGGCGGCCGTCCGGAGGGCTCCACTCTCACTCCTCATCGCGGTCGCGGAGATGCTCGATCTCCGCCGCCCGGAGGATCCTACGCGGCGCCGGGGCGGTTCCGGGGGGGCCGAGCACTTCGACCTCGAGTCCACCATCCGGGGCGAGCCCGGTCGCGACGCCCTCTCCCCGTCGATCTCCCTCGCGCCATCGCACCGGGCGACCGAGGGTCTCGAGCATCGCGCAAAGGGCGGCGAGAGATTGCCCCCGCCCGCCTTCGGATCGGTCCGCAGCGAGTCGAGTGTCTAGGTGGGACAGGATACGCGGAAGCGTGAGGGCGGGGGAGGGAGACTGGCCGAATTCCGCCAGGATCGAGGTCGTGGGAAGGGCCGGGGGATCGGTTCGGGGGAGCTCGTCCGCGGGCACCCTGAGATTGAGCCCGATTCCGAGGACCAGGCGGAGCTCGGTCCCGTTCCCAGCCTCGACCTCGCCGATCACCCCGCCCCACTTCCTGCCTCGGATGACAAGATCGTTGGGCCATCGAAGAGCGAGTCGCTCTCTCGCCCCCCCCGGCAGGGTCTCGGCGACGGAGTCCAGCGCTGCGGCGGCAGCGAGCAGACCGAGGAATGGATCAGCGGGAGGAGGAACGGAGAGCGCGACCGACAGCCAGAGTCCTCCACGGGGACTCTCCCACCGGTGACCGCGCCGACCCCGCCCCGCGGCCTGGGTCTCGGCCCGGACCGCGAGTGGCGGCGTGAGCCCCTGGCGAAGCAACTCGCGGACCTCGTCCTGGGTGGATCCGACCTCGTCGCGCTCGAAGACGGTCCAGTGACCCGGTGCACTCATCCGCCTCCCCGATTCCTGTTCCAACGACGCCCAGAAGAGCAGATGGGACCGGCGCCGTCGTGCGGAGCCAGTCCCCATCTCGACAACGATGCAGGGACCGCAATCGGCCGGTATGGTACCCTTTTCGCCATGTTGGATCCCGAGGGGAAGCTGATCGCGACCCACGAGGTGCTCGGGCGCGCGGGGATCTCGCGGCAGGTCCTCTACCGCTACATGCAACTCGAGCTCGTGGTCCCTGCCCACACTACCGAGACAGGACGGAATTACTTCTCTCCGAGGGTGTTCCAGATCCTGCGGTTCATCGGTCTCCTCAAAGGGCGCGGGTACACTCTGAGGGACATCAAGGACATGTTCGGGCTGCGGATGGCCCGGGCGCAGCGAGCAGCCACCACCGACGACCCAGACCCATCCGCCTGATCCGCGCGAGGAGCCGATGTCGACCGCCCCCGATCCGATCCGCATCGCTGTGCTCGCGAGTGGACGTACCCAGGTCCGGGTGCGCTACGAGGAGACCGATCGCGCTGGGGTCGGCTACCACGCGAACACCTTCGTCTGGTTCGAGTGTGCTCGAACAGAAATGATGCGCGAGTTGGGGGTGCCGTACCGTGATCTCGAGGAAAAGGGTTGGCTCCTGACCGTCACGGAAGCCGAAGCCCGGTACGATCGTCCCGTCTTCTACGACGACCTCCTCACCGTGGAGAGTTCGATCACCGAGGCGAAGGGGGCGCGCCTTCGGATCGAGTACGAGATCCGGGCCGAGGACGGGATCCTCCGCACCACGGGGCACACCGTGCTCGCGTGTCTCGACGCCACGACCGGTCGGCCGCGGCGGCTCCCCCCGGCGCTTCTCTCCGTCCTGGGGCAGGGCAATATCGGTTCGGAAGGAGCCTCCGATGGCCACTGACCCGACCCCGATCGTAGATCCGACACCGGATCCGACCCCGACGGAGAACGGGAAGCCGCGCCTGATCTACATCGCGGTGTTCGACGACAAATTCCGCCGTATCCCGGTGGGGGAAGGAACCCTCCTGATCGGGCGATCCAGGGATGTGCACCTGCGGGTTCACGACCATCTGTTGAGCCGGAAACACTGTGCGCTGACGAGGGCGGCGGATCAGGTGATCCTCTCCGATCTGAACTCGTCGAACGGCACCTACGTCAACGGCGAGAAGATCTGGACGCGGCCCTTGCAGATCGACGACATCATCGAATTCGGGAAGACGGTGATGGTGATGTTCGACGGGGAGGGTTGGAACCGCGGGGACGGGATGATGAATCTCCGCAACCCCGTCAAGGCACAGGAGCTGGTCCAACGACTGCGCGAGGGGGGAATCGGCCTCGAGGTGCTCGGGGCACCGCCCCAGGCCCCCGTTGGCGGCGTTCGCGCTCAGAAGGGACTCTCCCCTGAAGAGCGCTCCTTCCTCGTCTGGCTCGAGAAGGGGGAGCGACGGCTGCTTCCCGACCTGGTCGGCGAGTATCTGACCCATAAGCTGATTTCGCTCCTGGTGCGGAAGTCGCCCCGCGTCCGCGGTGCGTTCACGTCGGTGCTCGAGGCGATGATGCGCCCCGAGTTCTTCGATCGGTTCAGCGAGGTCCCCGAGATGCGTTCCGCGATCCGCGACCTGGTGCGGCAGGAGCTCGAAGAGCTCCCGGCGGTGACGGAAGACCTCGATGCTCCGGCCGATCGTGGACTGCTCGAGCCCGAAGCCGATATCGCGGCTGGAGGAAATTCCGATGCGCAGCCGTGAGCGATTGCGGGGGATCGCCCGCACGCTGGGTTCGTTCGCCGTCGCTCTCGCCGTCTGCGGGGCGGGGGCGGACGGATGGGAGGACGCGAAGTCCTCCTTCCTCAGCGCCATCGTCGCGAAGAACGTCGAGGCGGTGCTCGACGCACTCGAAAACTTTCCGATCCACGATCGCCCCGAGGCCGCTCTCCTCCTCATCGAACACGGGTTGAAGCACTCGGACATCCACGTCTACCGCGAGTCGGAGCAACTCCTTCGGTCGATGCAGAATCCGGATTCGCAGAGGGTCGTGATCGACGCTGCGAAGAAGGAGAAGTCTTGGCAGCTGCGGGCGGACTGTACGCGGGTCATCGGGAGCTACTTGACGAAGGCTTCGTTCGAAGCGCTCTCCGAGTTGGTCTCCGACAAGCGTTGGCTCGTACGGTCGGAGGCGATTCGGGGATTGGGACAGGTTCGCGAGAAGCGCGCGGTCGAGGCGCTCCTCGAGCAGATGCCGGCAGAGAGCGGGCGGCTCCTCGACGACATCACCGACGCCCTGAGGAAGCTCACCGGGCAGATCTTCCCCGCCGATGTGAAGCAGTGGCAGATCTGGTGGGACACGGTCGGCAAGGATCTCGACCTCCCCCCCGAGACCCCCGAGGAGGGGGAGCAGAGGGAGCGCCTTGGCACCGCCGTCGCTCGGGGACTCTACGGAACCGTCGTCAGCGAACGGGTTGCCTTCGTCATCGACATCTCCGGAAGCATGACGGCAGGGACCGACATGGAGGGGACCCGATTCGAGATCGCCGCTCGTGAATTGGTCCGCGTTCTCCAGGGACAGGTCACCCCGAAGAGCCAATTCAACATCATCGTCTTCGCGGACGAGGCCGCGCGTTTCAAGAACGGACTGGTCGCGGGCAAGGGGGGCAACCTCCGGAAGGCGGTCGAGTTCGTCGAGACACTCCACCCGGGGGGGGAGACCAACGCCTACGCGGCGCTCGAGCTCGCCTTCGGCGACGAGGGCGTCGACACCATCTACCTCCTCTCCGACGGCAGCCCGACCGTCGGCAAGGAGACGATCCCCGCCCTGATCCGCCGGCAGGTCGACGAGTGGAATCGCTATCGCGGCGTCAAGATCCACTGCATCGGCTTCTTCCCCGGCGAGGCGCGGAACGAGCTCAAGGAGGAGGCACGGACGTTCTTGATGGATCTCGCCCGGGAGAACCGGGGGCGGTATACGGAGATCGAATAGCGCTTTTCCGGGCGCGGGTAGGGGGGGCGTGATGTTCGTCCAACCCCTGACGCTTGACCCATCGACAGCCAGGCAGTGGGATGGCCGCTAGGCTCGGGCGTATTCGGGCTGAGGGTGGTGATCGCGGGGCGGCTCTTCGGGGGTGCCCCTACTGTATCGAGATCTGTATCGAGACGACCGGAGCGGTATCCGATGACCGATGGCGGCAAACCGTTCGAGCCGAAGGGCTCGTTGCGCGATCTACTCAGTGACGAGGAGTTCCGAGAGATCCTCGCGCCCTTTCCCGGCGACGGCGGCGGACCCGATGAGATGGTTCTCGTTCTCAGCGGGAACCCCGATGACGCCGAGCGCATCAATGCGTACCTGCTCCGCCGCGGCGCGCGCTCCCAGCCCGTCACCGATCGGTTCACCGCCCTCGATGAGCTACGCGCCCATGAGTTCCGCGCTTTCATCATCGCACTCGAGGCCATCGGACCGGAACCGAGTCGCTATCTCGAGAGAGTGCGCGAGGCACGCTCTCCGCTGAGCCTCGGGTTCGTCGCGGAGGCCGACGCTTCGGTCCCCGCATGGATCGAAGAGGAGGGCCCGCTCGTGCGTCGCCCTCTCGAGGACGATGAGCTGGTGCGCCTCTTTCCCTGGGCCGTACTTTCGGATGTGGGAGAGGTCGATCCCTCGGGATCACCAGCGCTCGAGCCTCCTCACGCGATCACCGCTGCCCCCCCGGCCGGCCTTGTTCCGGGCTCGCCGTCGACGCGGTCACCCGCGCCGGCGGGGCGTTCTCCCGATTGGCTCGCCGCGGTCCGCGCCCTTCTGGAGGCGCGTCGAACCGGTGAGGCGACAGCCGAGGCGTTGCGCCGTTGGGCGGAGCGGGATCCCGCCTGCGCAGGGTGGGGGGAAGTGAGGGAGCAAGGGGACGCGCTGAATCTGCGCGCCGGCGGGATCGAGCGCGCCGCCCTCCTCGCATCGCTCGCCGCCGAGATCGATGCGATGCCGGAGCCCCCGCAATTTCCGGGGACGCGTGGCGGCTTTGGTTGCCTCCCCGGCGTGCCGGCGTGGACCGCCTTCTGGTGGCGCGATCCGGATGCGGGGCGTCGCGGCTGGGAACGACTCGCGTCGCTCCTCCCCCTCGTCGAGGCGATGCACCCGGTGGCGGCGAGGAGCGTTCCGGAGGGAAACGTCCCACGGGAGCGTCTGCTGCGGCTGCTCGATTCCCGGATGCACGCGTCCACCCGTCACGGTGGGTCACTCGCGCTGCTGCTCGTCGAGCCTCCGGAGCCGGCTGGATTGCTCCCCCTGGTCGATGCGATCGGGTCGCAGATGCGCGGCGAGGATTGGCTGGAACTCACCCCCGGCCGTCTTTGGATCTTGCTCGATCGTCCGGACGCAGCGGTGGTGCCGGCGATCACCGCAAGGTTGCGCGCGCTCCCTGACGGCGGCCGACTCCGAGGCCTGGGGGCCCTCTGGCGCCCCGGGGGGGAGAACGCGGTCGACCTCGTCACGCGGGTGGAGCGCGAACTCGAGGCCCGAGCGCCGGGTGAGGTTCAATTCATCGACTGAGGCTGAGCGTGGGGAGCCAGACTCCAGCCTCTACAGGTATTCATCGATCTTGAGGATCCCGACCTTCTGCGCGAGCACGACCAGCACCAAGAGCGGCGCGACGAATCGCACCAGCACCAGCCACCCCTGGATCAGCATCGGGCTCATTCCGACGAGCTCCGCCTCGCGCACTCGCTTCGGCATCACCCACCCAGCGTAGATCGAGATGAAGAGACCGCCGATCGGGAGCAGCCAGTTCGATGCGAGATAGTCCATGGTGGTGAAGAAATCGTTGCCGTACCCGGACTGCCAGCTGGCGAGGAGGAATCCCTTGCTCGCCGCGAAGGCGGAGAACATCCCGAAGGCGAACACCAACCCACCGACGATCCAGGCCGCTCGCTTGCGCGGCCACCCGAGCGAGTCGATGCAGTAGGAGCAGAGGACCTCGAGGAGCGAGATCGACGAGGTCAGAGCGGCGAACACCAGGAGCCCGAAGAAGAGGATCGCCAGCAGCAGTCCCCCGGTCCCGATCTCGGCGAACGCGAGCGGCATGCTGACGAACACCAAGCCCGGTCCCCCCGCCGGTTCGATGTCGTAGCTGAAGATGATCGGGAAGATCATCAGGCAGGCGAGCAGCGCGATCACGGTGTCGAACACCGAGATCCAGGCCGCCTGGGAGGCGAGATTCGATTTTCCCTGCTGGTACGAGCCGTAGGTGATCATCGCCCCCATGCCGAGCGAGAGGGTGAAGAAGGCGTGCCCGAGGGCCTCGAGCACCCCGCTCGCTTTCAGCTTCGACGCATCAGGGGTGAAGACGAAATCGACGGCGCGGCCGAACCCGGGCTGTGTGGCGCCGTAGACGACCATGAACAGGATCACGACGACCAGCGCCGGCATCAGGAATCGGCAGGCCCGTTCGATCCCCTTCGAGATGCCACCGGCGACGATCAAGACCGTGATCAGCATGAAGAGCAGCGCCCAGAAGGCGGAAGTCCAGCCATCGGAGGCGAGGCCCCCGAAGCGAGCGCCGACTTCGGCGGCGATCTGTTCCCGGCGCTCCATGGACTCCCCCTCGTCGCGAATCGAGCGGTCATCGTGGCTCGCGTAGAATTCCTGGGCCTCCCGCAGAGCATCCTCACGAGCTCTGGAGAGGTCCGGTTGGAGCGCCTCGACGGCTTCTACGGCGCTTCGGAGCTCCTCCTTCTCGAGGAGTCGAGCGCGCGCATCGGCCCGGTCGGTCGCTCCCGAGAGCGCAGTCACGAATCGAGCGTGCTCATCCCAGTAGGAGGGGGGAAGCTCGTTCCAGATCGGACGCGTCCTGTCTCTCTCAACATGGTTGGCCTTGGCCTCGATGAGTCGCTCGCGCATGTCGTCCATCGGCTCGTTCGCGCGGTAGATGTACCCATCCGTCTTTCCTTCCGAGAACACCGCCTCCGTGAAGTTGGCGACCGACTTGAGGGTGTAGTCCATCGACCAGCCGGCGACGACGATGTAGTAGGAGAGGATCACGAACCCACAGATCACCCCGAGCCAGCCGACGGCGGCCCACGGACTCCGTCCCCCCTGCAAGTGGTGGAACGCGGCGATCGGTTGTCGTTGGGCGGCTCGGCCGATCATGATCTCGGCGAGCATGATCGGCAGCCCGACGAGGACGATACAGAACAGGTAGATCAGGACGAACCACCCGCCGCCGTTCTCGCCGGTGATGTAGGGAAACTTCCAGATGTTCCCGAGTCCCACCGCCGACCCTGCGGCGGCGAGGATGAAACCGAACCGTGAGTTCCAGTGGACCCGCGTCGGGGCGCTGGTCGTGGTCTCGTCCGTCATGCGGATCCCCTCCCGTACTTCTCCTGGCGCGTATTCCGCAGGCCGCGAGATCGTAGCGGAACGGGCAACTCCTGGCAAAGTCCGGGGTTGGGACGAACCCCGGAGGACGGGTTCCCCGCTTGCATCGTAGACTCCGATGGACCGGCCCCCCTGCAGGTCCCCCCGACGGCGCTCGATCCACCAGGCGAGGTGATCTCGATGTCCACCGGACAAAAAATAGCAGTGTCCCGCGCACGCTTGCGCGCTCTTTGCCTCCTCCTCTTCACCGTCTCGGTCGGCGGTTGCGCGGCGAGCCCGAATGGGACCCCCTCGCGCCCCGAGGGAGAGCAGCAGCGCATTCTCCAGCAAACGATCTCACAGCTGCGCCTCGGTCTCGACGATGTGCGGACGCAGCGCGATGAGGTCCAGGGGCGTTACCACAACGCCGAGAAGGAGCTCGAGACTGCGCACCGGGAACTCGCGTTCCTCGAGGCTCAGATTCGCGCGGATCGGAAGCTCGGAAGCGCTCGAGGTAGCGAACTCGGAGGCCTTCGCGGAGATTACGAAGAGCGGGTCAACGAGCTGGCTCAGTCGAAGGAACGGATCACCCGACTCGAGCGCGAGCGCACGACGATACGTGCGGCGTTCGATCAGGACCAACTGAACGTAGTCCAACTCCGGGGCGAGAAATCGACGCTCACCGGAGAGATCGAGACTCTCCGAGCGGAGATCTCCAGCACGAACAGCCAGTGGGGCGCAGAGCGCAGTGAGCTCCGCGCCCACCTGCAGTCACGCGATGACGAGCTCGCAATCCTCACCGAGCAGGTCGCCAAGGGAGATATCGCTCTGAAGGAGGCGCTCGCGAGTGCCGCCGCGAACGCGATGAACCCGAGTGGGAGTTCGGGAAGCGCTACGCGGGGCGCCCCCGGTTCCACCGGCAGCGCCGCTCCCGCTGCGCGCGGCGGGGTTGGCTCGAAAGCGGGGTGGATCGACCAAACCACCGAAGCGTTCACCTTCGCGGTGGCCCAGATTCAGAAGTTCATGGCGGACCCCGGGGAGAACTGGCGCACTCTGCTCCACCCGATTCCGATCGGGATCGTGCTCGTGGTGCTCTGTGCCCCCCTCCTGCTCTGGCGGGTCGTGCGTCGCCGCCGTCGCCCCCGTACGTCGGGGCGCAAGGTGAGCGAAGCCGCGTCTCTGCCGGCGGAGCCCAGGGTCGCGCAGCGCACGGAACGGTCGATGCCGTCTGTCGCGATTCGCCGCCGCAGCGAGACCCCGGTCCCGCCCGTGCAGACCGCACCCCCGATCTCTCCCCAGACCGTGGGGAGCATGGCTGCGACCCTCGACGCGGTCCTCGGCGGTGATTCGCTGGCGACTGCTGGCCGTGCGCCGACCGCGGCGCCTGGTGGGGACGAAGACGAT
This sequence comes from Planctomycetota bacterium, assembly GCA_032128395.1. Lineage (GTDB taxonomy): Bacteria > Planctomycetota > UBA8108 > UBA1146 > UBA1146 > JAQBGV01. Next base: position 24,355 of record JAQBGV010000246.1, read on the forward strand.
CTTCTCGGAGACCTGCGGGATATCGTCCAGAAGGGTCTCTCCTAAAAGGGTCCTGGATCCAGACGGCCCAGAAAGGTGGGCGCACCGCGATGCGGTGCGCCCACCTTTTTCTTGCCTCCCGTGCATGCTGCATGGTACGCCCAGCCGATTCATCGACGCTTCATGAGTCACCAGGAGTCCCATCGGGCGGAGGATCCTTGCAGCGGCGGCACACCGACGTGGAACGAGAGGCGAGGGGACGGCTCGAGTTCCCAGGGTTGCTCGATCTCGTCGCAGCCCATGCGACCTCTCGGCCCGGGAGCTCCGCCGTGCGCGCTCTCGAGCCCGCCCGCGAGCGTGAGCAGATCGCCGCCCTTCTCGAAGAGACCGCCGAGATCGCCGCGTGGATCGGGGAGGGAAATTCCCTCCGCATTCAGGATCTCGCCGACTTGCAGGCACTCCTCGACCCTCCCGAGGATCGCGCCGACCGTGTCCTCGAATCCGGCGAGCTCGCCTCGGTCGGCTTCGTCCTCGCGCGCGGAGACGCCCTCGGGCAGCTCCTCCGGACTCTCGAGGAGAGCCCCCGTCTCGCGTCTCGGGGAGCCGCACTCGTCGATCTGCCCGGACTGCGCACCCGGCTGGCAGCGAGCATCGACCGCCATGGAAGCATCCTCGACCAGGCGAGCCCGGTCCTCGCGCGCGCCCGTCGTGAGGCGGTCCGGCTCGAGGAACACCTGCGCCGCTGGATGGAGAAGCGCCGCGATGACCGCGAGGTGCGGAAGGCGCTGCAGGACTCGATGGTCACGATGCGAAATGGCCGCTGGGTCTTCGCGGTCAAGATCGAGTACCGCCGCAGCGTCCCCGGGGTGGTGCACGATCGTTCCTCGAGTGGGGCGACTCTCTTCGTCGAGCCGCAGGAGCTCGTGATGCCCGGGAATGAACTCTCCGATCGTCGGGCCGAAGTGCGGCGGGAGATCTCCCGCATCCTCGTGGAGCTGACCCGTGAGGTCCGCAGGCTGATCCCTCAGATCCTCGAGCGATACGAAGTGCTGGTGGCCCTCGATGTCGCCGGGGCCCGCGCCAGTTTCGGCGCGGCGTACGGTGGAGTGGTTCCGGTTCTCTCGGAAGGACGCGATCTTTCCCTCAGGGGCGCTCGGCATCCATTGCTGTTGGCCCGAGAGGGGGAGCCCGAACTCGCCGGGGCCCCCTTCGACCGCGTGCGAGCCGAGGGCGCCGTGGTCCCCCTCGACCTCGATCTCTCCGGAGGGTGTTTCCAACTCGTCGTGACGGGTCCCAACACCGGCGGGAAGACGGTGGTGCTGAAGACGGTCGGTCTGCTCGCGCTGATGGCGTACACCGGGATCCCGATCCCCGCGGAGAGCGCGGTGATCCCGGTCTTCGACGCGGTCTTCGCCGACATCGGCGACGAACAGTCGATCGAGCAAAACCTGTCGACCTTCAGTTCTCACATCACGGTGATCTCCGGGGTGCTCGCCCGGGTCTCGTCCCGCAGTTTGGTACTCATCGACGAGCTCGGAGCGGGGACCGACCCGCTCGAGGGTGCCGCCCTCGGAGAGGCGATCCTCGAGCAGTTCTACCAGCGTGGTGCGTTCACGGTCGTCACGACCCACCTCGGGCGGCTGAAGGAGTTCGCATTCACCCATCGAAAGTGCGAGAACGCTTCGATGGAGTTCGATCCCCAGCGCCTCGCCCCGACCTATCGCCTGCGGACCGGTCTCGCGGGTCGCTCCAACGCGTTGATCATCGCGGAGCGACTGGGGATCCCCACGCCGATCGTGGAGCGCGCGCGGGAACTCCAGAGCGGCGAGGAACGGATCGCCCCGGAACTCCTGGAGGGAATCGAGCGGACCCGCACCGACCTCGAACGGCGCACTCGCGAAGCGGAGCGCCTGAAGCTCAGCGCCCGGGACCACGAGAAGACCGCAGCCAAGGAGCGGCAGCAGGCAGAGCATCTGGGTCGGGCGATCGAGCACGAGGCGGAACGCGCCGAAGAGGTGCGGGTGAGCGCGGCGATCGAAGCGGTGGAGGCGGCGCTCAGAGAGTTCGGCGAGCCCCCGCGCGGCCGCCGGGAAGCGTGGGACCGCCTTCTCGAGGCTCTTCGCTCGGCCCGTAGCGGCACCGTGCTCGCTGAGCGACGTCAGGAGACGGCGCGATTGCTGAAGAAGGGTGACCCGGTGTTCGTCCCTCGACTGATGGGAGTCTTCGAGGTCCGAAAGATCAACAAGTCGAAGGAGCTCCTGGTAGTCGACGCGCGCGGAGTCCCGACCGAAGTGACCTTCGCCGACATCTCCTGGATCCTCCCCCCTCCAGGTTTCGAGAAAGCCTGGTACGAGGCGTAGCCGAGGAGCGTGTTGAGGGTTCTCCAGCCGCGGAGTCGGTCGAGGCGGGGTCGGAAGGCGCGGGGTCGACCCCGCAACGAATACAACCACGCAGAGGCCAGCATCGGCGGCCGGGCGGATGATGGGACTGGCTCGCCGAAGGTGATGCCGGTCCCGGACAGTCGCCGGTACTCCGACCGACCACGACCGCGGCGGAGACGTTCGTTCGCATGCAGAACCCGCTGGATCCGCAGGCGAGCGCCCGGGACAGGCATCACCTTCGGCGAGCCAGTCCCATCATCGAGATCTCTCCATCCCGAGAAAAAATCACGCAGAAGCTGTCGAGGAGGGTCCGAATGCGCGGGGTCGGGGCCGACCGCAGGCGAGCCCCTCGGGTCGTCGAGGATCGGCCACGGCCCCGCAACGCAGCAGACGGGCCCTCATCGGCGGTCGGGCGGATGATGGGACTGGCTCGCCGAAGGTGATGCCTTCTATGAGAGTTTCTGGGTCAAGACGTTTCCGCGGCTCTTTCTCTTCTTCCTGACTCACTTACCTTTCGCCAGCGGGGGGGGCCGCCGGGGAGCGGGCTCTCATCCCACCAGAGCCCGCTCCTCGGCGGT
>JAQBGV010000247.1:0-23868 GCA_032128395.1 Planctomycetota bacterium
ACCATCGCCGGCGTTCCCACGGTTCTCCCCGATCCGATCGTCACGGCCGAAGCGACCGTCGGGTCGAGGGTGCACAGCGCCATCTCGTGGATCGCGTGGGCGAATTCGTGCACCAGGATGCTCTCGGTCGAGTAGGGATCGCCTTCGAGGCCGAGGAGATTCTCCTCCCCACAGCTCACCGCGGGGCGCACGGGGGTCGCGCCGAGACCGCGGGCGCGGACGTCCCAGTATGCGGCAGGCTCGAGATCGGAGTGCTCGGGGATGTCGGTCGTGAATTCGTCGTACGCCATCACGACGAGACGCACGTGGGCGGCGCCGAGGGTGGGAAGGATCTCGGGACGCGCCGTGCACATCTTCTCGACCACCGCACGTGCCTCGATCAGAGCCAGGGGCTCCACCTTCGCCGAGGCGACGATCGGCAGACCCTCCGCGTCGATGTGCTGCGCGTAGAACTGGTCGAGTCGAAACGACTCGCGCACGGCGATGGGGACCGGGCCGACGGCGGGGGGCGTGCCCGCACAGCCGAGGGTCAGAGCGAGGAGTCCGCACGCGATCCACTTCATTTCGACTCCAAAGGAGTCCCGATGGGTGACTTCCGATCGAGATACCGCCCAGCCCACGCCGCGAGCACGGCCGCCACGTATTCGGAGTCCTCCGGATTCGGCCTTCACGGTACGAGAGGGCATCGCGGCTCCTTCATTCGCGGGCAACGGCTACGTGGCATCGGGGCCTGGTTTTCCGGCGGTCCCTCGGAAGGACTCCACCTCGACGAAGATCTTGCGCACCTCCGGCACCGCTGCCCGCACAGCGCTCTCGATGCGGTCGATCGACTTCTCGAGACTCGTCGTGGTCAGTCCGGCGGGGAATTTTAGCGCAAGGTTGAGCAGGATGTATTCGCCGCCCATGTGCAGCGTCTTCAGTTCGATGATCGACTCGATCGCTCCCGTCTCCTCGATCGCCGCGGTGATCTGAGCTTCGACCGCCTCGCTCGCGCTCTGCCCGATGAGGAGTCGCTTGGTCATCACCCCGAGGAAGACCGCGACCGCCGCGAGCAACACCGCGATCATCAAGCTCGCGATCGCATCGTAGACAATGTTCCCCGTCGCCCACGCGAGCCCGATCCCGACCAGGGCGATTCCCAGGCCGAGGACCGCCGCGAAGTCTTCGAACAGAACCGTGAGCAGAGGTGCTGCCCGCAACTCGCGAAGGGTCTGGGTGACCGTCCGCGCCCCCATCCCCTTGCGAAACTCTCGTACGGCGACCCACAGCGAGCCCCCTTCGACCACGAGGCTGACCAGGAGCACCGCGATCGCCCACATCGGATGTTCCAGCTCGGCTGACCCCTCCGAGTGCCTGATCTCGCCGAGCTTGTGGGTCCCCTCGACCGCGCTGAAGGTTGCCCCGAGGGTGAACAGGCTCAGCGCGACCACGAAAGACCAGAAGTACGTCTCCTTGCCGTAGCCGTAGGGATGGGTCCGGTCGGGGGGGCGCTCCGCGCGTTTCAGGCCGAGCAGCATCAGCCCTTGGTTGCCCGTGTCCGCGACCGAGTGGATCGCCTCGGCGATCATCGCGCTCGATTTGGTGAAGTACCACGCCACGAACTTCGCGATCGCGATGAGGAGGTTCGCGCCGAGCGCGAAGAGGACGACCTTCTTGGAGCTGTTCTTCCCGGCCATGAGTCCTCTCGTCGTCATCTCTTGTTAGGTGCGCGCAGATGATGGAGAACGGGAGCACACGATGGAAGGTCGGATCACTCTGTTCTGTCACCCCGAGGAGGGGATCATGCACTCCGTACTCTTCCTGGCACTCATCTTCTCCGCCACTGCCCCGTCTGCCTTCGCCCCTTCTGCCGCCGACGATTGGACCCTCGTCCCGGTCCCCGCCGGTTGGTCCACGTTCGAAGGGCTGGATCTCTCTTCGTTCGACGGCATCGCGTGGTACCGCGCCTACCTGTTCGTGCCGAAGGAGTGGGACGGGATCGATCTCACCCTGCACCTCGGCATCATCGACGACGCCGACCTGACCTTCTTCAACGGCCGGATGGTCGGTGGGCTCGGCTCTTTCCCCCCGAGGGCGAGGTCGGCGTCGAATCGAGCGCGCGAGTATCGCATCCCGGCGGAAGCGGTCATCGCCGGGCGCCCGAACCTCATCGCAGTGCGCGTCCACGACTCCGGTGGCGAAGGGGGAATCGTCGGAGGACACCTCGGACTCGCCGGGGCGGATGGCGAGATCTCCCTCGGGGGCGGGACGTGGGAGTTTCGAGTCGGGGACGATCTCGCCTGGGCAAAATGGCCGACGCCAGAACGGTCCACGGCCGCCGTGATGTTTGCGCGAAAATACCTCAGCAGCCAGGGGCCGGGCGCGACCGCGCCAGGGGATGGGATCCTCATCTCCGGGCGAAAGGACGCCCCGACGGGAGCACACGTCCTCTGGTACCGCCGCCCCGCGGCCTCGTGGACCGAAGCGCTCCCGGTCGGCAGTGGATCGCTCGGTGCGATGGTCCACGGCGACCCGCGCACTCTCCACCTTCAGCTCAACGAGAAGAGCTTGTGGGCCGGAGCGCCGATCGAGCGAGACCGAGAGGGCGCCGCCGAAGCATTCCATCGCGCCCGCGCGCTCTGCCTCGAGGGAAAGATCGATGAGGCGCAGGCACTCCTCCAATCGGAGTTCATGACCGAACGCAGGGTCAGAAGCTATCAGACCCTCGGCGATCTGCGATTCGTGTTCACCTCGATCGGGGAAGCGCGCGAGTACCGCCGGTCCCTCGACCTGACGACCGGCATCGTGCGGGTCGAGGCGCGTTCGGGGGACGCGAACTTCGTGCGAGAGGTGTTCGCGAGCGCCCCCGATCGCGCGATCGTGATCCGGATCCGCTGCGACCGACCGGGGCGCATCTCGGGCACTCTCACCCTCGATCGCCCGGAGGGGGCGACCACCGGCGGCTTGCCCCCCGACCTGTTGGTGATGGCAGGCCGCGCGAGCCACGGAGTGGCCGAGCTCGGGACCCGCTTCGAGACGCGAGTCCGCGCGATCGCCGAGGGTGGAACCGTTCGGGTCCAGGAAGCCTCGATCGAAGTGCACGGCGCCGATGCGCTCACTCTGGTCCTGGTCGCCGCCACTGACTTCGGAGGAACCCCGACCGAGCTCAGAATCCGCCGAGATCTCGAACAGCTCCGTGATCGAAGCTACGACGAGCTGCGGGCGCGGCACCTCGCGGACTACCAGACGCTCTTCGATCGGGTCGCGATCGACCTGGGCGGATCCGAACTGCGGGAGCTCCCGACCGACGAGCGGCTCGCGCGGGCCCGCAGCGGCGCGCCGGACCCCGATCTCCTCGCGACCTACTTCCAGTACGCGCGGATGTTGCTCATGGGGAGCTCCCGCCCCGGGGGCCTCCCCGCGAACCTGCAGGGGATCTGGAACCCGCACATCACCGCGCCGTGGAACGCCGACTACCACCTGAACATCAACTTGCAGATGAACTACTGGCCCGCCGAGGTCGCCGCGCTCCCCGAATGTCACACCCCTCTCTTCGCCTACATCGAGCGGCTCCGGGTCCGCGGACGCGAGACCGCAAGGATCCACTACGACGCACCGGGGTGGGTCGCCCATCACACGAGCGATGCGTGGGCGTTCACCAGTCCGATCGGGAGAACCGTCTGGGGGCTCTGGCCGTACGGTGGAGCGTGGCTCTGCCGACACCTCTGGGAGCACTACCAGTACGGCGGAGACGAAGAGTTCCTCCGCGAGCGCGCGTGGCCGACGATCGCCGAGGCGTGCACCTTCCACCTGGCGACGCTCTTTCCCGACCCCGAGACCGGTCAACTGATCGCAGGCCCGTCGAGTTCACCGGAGAACACATTCCTTACCGCAGACGGGAAGAGCGCGGACACCGACATCGGCAACTCGATGGACCAGGAGATCATCGCCGATCTGTTCGACATCGCTCTCGCCGCCGCCCAAGTCACCGGTGATGAGTCCGAGCTGGTCGGTCGGATCCGCGAGGCTCGCGGCCGTCTCGCGCCGCCGAAGATCGGCGAGGACGGACGCGTGCTCGAGTGGCGAAAGCCCTACGAGGAACTCGAACCGGGACACCGGCACATGTCGCATCTCTACGCCCTCTACCCCGGCGAGCTATGGACCGCGGAGCGTTCCCCCGAACACCTCGCCGCGGCGCGCCGGACGCTCGAACATCGGCTCGCGCACGGCGGCGGGCACACCGGCTGGAGCCGCGCTTGGTTGGTCAACTTCTGGGCGCGTCTCGGGGACGGGAAGAAGGTCGAGGAGAATTTGAGCCTCCTCCTCGCGAAGAGCACACTGCCGAACCTTTTCGACAACCACCCCCCCTTCCAGATCGATGGCAACTTCGGCGGCGCGGCGGGGATCGCCGAGGCACTCCTCCAGTCGCACGGTGGAGTCCTCCGCCTCCTCCCCGCCCTGCCGCCGGTCTGGCCGAACGGCTCGGTCCGCGGCCTCCGGACCCGGCAGGGGATCACCGTCGATCTCGAGTGGACCCGGTCGTCGCTCACGGGACTCCGACTCCGCTGCACCCGGCCGGTCGACGCTCGGGTGTGGTACGCCGGACAGTCGCGACAGTTCCGGGCGGACGCCGGGGCGGAGATCCGCTGCGAGGGCAAGGCAGAGGTGCAGGCGTTCTTCGGGGGGTGAGCAGCGCGGATACGGCCCCTGCCTTCCGAATTCTGCCGCTCTCGGGACACTTGTTCCCTGCCCCCCCGGAGGACTCGCTCCCATCCGCCGGGTACAATTGAACTACGCTGACGTCCCCCTGCGGGGCCCTTCCGCCGGATTGCCCACCGGATCGACAGCACTGGATCGCCAGCACCGGATCGAAGGTATCGCTTGTCCCCCCGTGTCGTGGTCGCCTCTGCCCTGCTGACCGTGCTCCTCGCCGGCGGCGCCATCTTCTTCCTCGCGACCGGGGAAGAAGGATCCTGGGCGAATGGAAACGACCCGTCTTCCGCAGCGGAAGCGGCCGGGAGTGATCGGGGCACCGTTCCGACGACCGGCTCGGGCGGATCGACCCGCACCGGCGGGGCAGGGGGCGACCGCGATGGTGACCTCGTCGGCAGAGTTGGACAGAACGGCAAGGTCGTCCCGCCCGACTGGGATGGCCGCCCCGGTTCCGAAGACGACCCGACCGGAAGCGCGCATCGCGCGGCCGATGGCAGCACCCGCCCCCTCGATGGCACCGAAGGGTCCCGCGGCTCCGGAGGCGCTTTCCTCTCCGCGGGGGGATCTCCGCGGGGGGGGGAAACTTCCGACACGCGCGCGGGGAACGGTTTCGAAGATCCGGAGCCAGCGCCCGATAGCATCACGATCCACGGGAGCATCATCGCGGTCGATCCCGATGGAGGGCGGTTCCCGGAGGAGTCTGGCACCATCGGCATCCGAGTGACCGCTCCTGGACTCGACGAGCTCCGCGACATCGCGGTCGTCGCAGGGGAGTGGCGCGCGCCGGTCCCCGATCGCGCCCAGGTGCGCTTCGAAACGGCCCAGCTCGGGGAGCGCCCGGCGCGAGTCACCCCCGGTGGACCGATGATCGCCAGCGACCAGATGTCTCTCGCACTGCTCGGCGAGTGGACGAGTCAGACCCTTCTCCACGTGCGCAGCCGCGCGACCGGCGAATCGCTCTGCGACCTCGAGCTGGTGCGAGTCCCCGACTGGATGCGGAACAGCCGACCGCACCCGGGTGTCGTGATCGCGACCGACCACCTCCAAGTCGCCGAGTGCAGCCCGCTTCCCCTGGTGGCGGACGGCCCCGGATCGGGGTCGAGTGTTCCGTACCATGTGCGCTCCCCGGGGTTCGCGTGGGGGCGCATCCTCCTCGACACCGCGGCGGGGGGAGATCGCGAGATCCTGCTCGATGCCGGGGGCGGCTTCGACATCGCCTTTTCGGGCGGTTGGCAGCGCCCTGGTGCTCTCCTTCGCCTTCGCATCCTCGGCGAGACGCAACCGTACGCCGAAGTGGCGGTGCAGGGGGAGACGATGCGCGTCGAGGGGATCCACCCGGGGCAGTACGAGGTCTCGGTCGAGACGGGGAGTTGGGCGCAGCACCCCCTGGTCCTCGGCACCCTCGAGACGACGGTCCAGGCGGGCGTGATCACCCTGATCGAGCTCGACGTCATCGATATCGTCGATGAGGATCGCGTCCCCTTCGCGGGGACCGTGTTCGTCCCGAGCACGTGGACCCTCGACGAGTTCCAACTCCGCATCCGCCCGATCGACCCCGGTACGAACGCCAACGAAGAGACGCAGCACATCCCCTCGCTCGAGATGACCGCAACCCCTGTCGGAGGGGGGACCCTCTACGGTTGGGAAGCGGATGCGGTGATCGCTGGCAATTTCGGCGTCCTGATCCTGCCCATCGGCTACGGGGTGAACTTCTCGGTGGGGCCGGAGGGCAATCTCGGAGCCGCGCTCGCGCTTCCCGATGCTGCGCCGGTCGAGATCGTGACCCTGCTCGCGGGGACGGAAGATCCCGCGACTCCGTCGATGATCCGCTGGACTCCCGCGCGCGATGCGGGGGTGCCGGGGGCTGGAGCCCTCTCCGCGATGCCCGAAGGGCCGGCGAACTACTTCGTCTTCGATGCGCCGGTCGGAAGCGTGATCCTGAGCTGCAGCGACGGCGCCTACCGACCCGCCAGCCGTGAGATCGAAGTCACCCTAGAAGGACCGAACGTCTTCACGCTCGAGCTCGAGCCCGCCCACGGAATCCATGTGCTGCTCTTCGACGAGTCGACCTCGGTGCCGTGGGACATCGGGTGGCACGCGAACCTCACGCCGGTAGAGGGGACCACCGGCCAGGTCGTGACGCGCGGGAGGATCGGGATCCGCTACCGGATCCTCGTCTCGCAACCGGGGTGGTACACGCTGACCGTCCCCGCGATCGACGGCTTCCTCCCCGTCCCCCCCCTCGAGGTCGAAGTGCTCGAGGGGCTGATCTCCGATGTCCCGGTCGATTTGGTGCGAGAGCCTTGAGTCTCTTCACCCTGAGAACACGCATCGAGTGACTTTCCTGACTCTCGGACCCAGAGGATTGCGGGACTCCGGACAGGGACTATCCTTGGCTCTGGATTCTATCTTGCACCATTCCTGCCGTTGAGATCCGTTCTACGGATCTGGAGGCGACGCGGCGGGAGAGTCGCGCTCGGCCCCCGTGCCGAGCGGAGAAGAGTGGGCTATGCGGTTCGCTGCTCTCGGCGGTTCCCGACGGCGCCTTCTTCTTGCCGTCGGACTTCTGCTCTTGGCACTCGCGGTTCCGGCGATGGGCCAAAACCCATCGGGGTTCCTGCTGCATGTCACGAGTGCTTCGGGGGAGTCCGGCAGCACGACGCTGGTCCAGGTCCTCCTCGACATCGACACCGATCCGATCGCCGGCTGGTCGTTCGGCATCTGCCACGACCCCGGGGTGGTCAGCATTACGGGTGCGGTGCTCGGTGCGGATGTGGCGGCGCTCAATCCAACGTTCTCGAACATCAACCCTGGGCTCGGCGGTGGAGTCACGGTCGGGGTGGTGCTCTCGTTCCTAGATCCGACCGTCATGCTTGCCGTCGGAACGAATCTCCAGTTGCTCGATGTGACCTACTCGCTCGACGGAGCGGCGGGGTCCTCCTCGGCGATCACACCCTGCCCAACCCTCGGCTCCCCTCCGGTCGCGGTGTTGGTCGTCGCCGCCACCGATGAAATTTCACCGGACACTGCGGCGGGGACCATCGACATCGTGGCAGCGGGACCGCTGTTCCGCCGGGGAGATGCGAATCGCGATGGGCAGGTCAATATCGTCGACGCGGTCCGCGTCCTCGAACTCTTGTTCCTGAGCACCGATCCGCTCGTGTGCGAAGATGAGATCGATGTCAACGACAACGGGAACGCCGACCTGGTCGACGTGGTCTTCTTGCTGCAGAACCTGTTCCTCGCGGGAACTCCGATCCCTCCACCATCTCCTGCATGTGGCTTGGATCCGACCGCCGATCTTGCGGGGTGTACTTCGTCGGCGCCGCTCTGTCCTTGAGGTGCGCTGTCCTTGGGGTGCTGTCCTCGAGGTGCTGTCCTTGGGGTGCTGTCCTCCACCGTTTCGCAGCCGGCCTGGATTATCGGAGTACCGCCGAACGTCCGGGACAGGCAGCGCCTTCGGCGAGCCAGTCCCATTCTGGTTCGCGCTAGCGCGAGCCCTCGTCCTCTTGCCGCTCTCTCCCGCCAGCCTCCTCGAATCTGCCATCGCGATAGACGACGAAGCGTAGGTCATCGCGGGTTGCGGCCTCCTGGTCGGGGCCGTGGCAACGGATGAGCGCGAAGCGCCGGGTGGCGTCCTTCTCCTGCTCTTCCTCGAGTGGATCGCTCGAGAACACCACCTGGAACCGATTGCCCCACGGGTCTGCGAGGAGGCGCTCCGCACCGATCTTCGTCAGGAGGAGCTCTTCCGACTCGGAGGGGGTCGCCTTCGGTCCCGACCCGTTCTGCCACTCCTCGAAGAGGCGCACGCCAAGTTTTCGGGCCGCGACCTCGGTCTCGGCTCGCTGCTTCGAACGGAGAGCGATCTGCATCGGGTTGTCTCGATCCCGGTCCGACTCGAGCTCGAAACGGCCGGGGACGATCTCGGATGGGAAGACATTGTTGGTGCGATCCGCGTCCGCCGTCTCGAGGTTCGGGTCGAGCACCAGCTTCGCGATCGGGGCATCGGTGACGAAGAGCCGAGAGACGACCTCACCGTCGCGACGCCAGATCTCGGTGGGGATGCGCATCTCCTCGGTCCGCCCGTCCTCGTAGGTGATCTCGACCACGATCGGCATCACCAGACCGCCGATGTTCCGGAAACGCACCGAGTAGAAGTTCCACGGCACCTCGAGAAGCTCGTGGTCCCCTTCCTCGAGTTTCGCCAAGAAGCGATCGTAGTCGCGGCGGTCCTCGGGCGTGACGTCGAGATCGTCGAAGGAGTTGTAGAAGTCGAGGAGTTCGGGGAATCGGTCGGTGCGCTTCGATTCCTCGGCGAAGCGGCGCTTCGAGAGCGTCACCGGCTCGGCATCACGATCCCGCCGCTGGTACTCCTTGTCGTTCTCGGGGTCGCCGTTCTTCAGGGTGAAGTGGGTCACTCGCTCGATCGCCAGATCGCAGTGGTCGGTCGAGTAGAACCACCCGCGCCAGAACCAGTCGAGGTCGACCCCCGAGGCGTCCTCCAGAGTACGGAAGAGATCGGCGGGCTGCGGGCGGCGGAACGCCCAACGCCGCGAATACTCCGCGAACGCGAAGTCGAAGAGTTCCCGCCCGAGGATGCTCTCGCGCAGGATGTTCAGCGCGGTCGCGGGCTTCGCGTATGCGTTGCTGCCGAATTGCAGCAGCGACTCCGAGTTGGTCATGATCGGGACCTGCCGGTCGCTGGTCAGGAACGAGACGATGTTCTTCGGCTCCCCGCGCCTCGACGGGTACTCATCCTCCCAGGTCTGCTCCGCGAGGTACTGACAGAACGTGTTCAGGCCCTCGTCCATCCAAGTCCACTGCCGCTCGTCCGAGTTGATGATCATCGGGAACCAGTTGTGTCCGACCTCGTGGATGACCACCGAGATCAGCCCGTACTTCGTCCGCTCCGAGTAGGTCCCGTCCTCCTCGGGGCGGGGGCCGTTGAAGCAGATCATCGGATACTCCATACCGCCGACCGGCCCGTTGACCGAGATCGCGACCGGGTAGGGATACGGCACGGTGTGCTGGGAGTAAACCTCGAGGGTGTGTGCCACGGCGTGCGTCGAATAGCGGCTCCAGAGCGGCTCCCCCTCGTTCGGGTAGTACGACATCGCGAGGATTCGGTCGTGCGCCGCCCCCGGGACGACGACCCCCATCGCGTCCCAGATGAACTTCGGCGAGCTGGCGAACGCGAAGTCGCGGACGTTCTCCGCGCGGAAGTTCCAGGTGCGGGTTCCGGTCGCCGCTCGGCTCTCGGTCTCCCGGGCTTCTTCCGGCGTGACGACGAAACGCGGGACGTCGGAATTGCGCGCCGCCTCGAAGCGCTCCCTCTGCTTCGTGGTGAGCACCTCTTCGGCGTTCTGCAGCACCCCCGTCGAGCCGACGATGTGGGTGTCGGGGACGGTGATCCGCACGTCGTAGTCCCCGAACTCGAGCGTGAACTCGCCGGAGCCGACGAACTGCTTGTGCTGCCACCCGTCGACGTCGGTGTACGCGCACATCCGCGGGAACCACTGCGCGATCTCGTAGATCGCATTCCCGGTCTTTTCGAACCACTCGTAGCCCCCGCGCGCGCGGATCACATCGGCCGGGATGATGTTGTGCTCCCAGTCGACGCGGAAAGTGACGCTCTTCCCCGCCTCGAGGGGTTCGGGGAGGTCGACCCGCATCATCGTACTCACCACGGTGTGGGGGATCGGAGCGCCGGCGGTGTCGGTCACCGATTGGATGTCGCAGCCGCCCTGGAACTCCCGTTGCCGCGCGAGGCGCTTCATCCAACCGAAACTACGACCCTCCGTCAGATCCTCGTCGGTCTCGGTCATCGCTCCGATCGAGTCGCTCCGGAATCGATTCTGGTCGAGCTGCATCCAGAGGTACGTCAACGTGTGGGGAGAGTGATTGTGATAGGTGACCCGCTCGGAGCCGATGATCCGGTGCTCGGTCGCATCGATCGTGACGTCGATGACGTGGTCCGCGCGCTGCTGCCAGTACTGGGGTCCCGGAGCTCCGCTCGCGAGCCGCACCTCGGTGGGGGTCGGCAAGATCTCGTCGAGTTGACGGAACGAGTCCGCCTGGTCGAACTTGTCGACGACGAGCCACGGACCTGGAGGGTCGTGGGGATCATGGCCGAGGAGCGCCGGGGAGAGGAAGCAGACACCCAGGAGGGCGGCGATGGACAGGCGTGGCATAGGAACCTCGTTTCGAGGGGACGCCCTCGATGGTAGGTCGAACCCCCGAAGACGCAAGTGTGCAAGGACCGGGAGATACCCAGGGAGATCAAGAAGGGATCCCCGCCCTCCGGCAGCACCGGGGGGCGGGGATCCTAGGATCTCGATACACGTGAACGTGGTTCTTCGGGCCGCTCTAGTAGTTGACCTCGCGGTAGGTCCCCGAGTTCATGTTCGCGAGCTGTTGGTAGAACGCCTGATCCCCCGTGTAGAACCCGGAGAAGTAGACGGTGTGGATCGGGATCGACTGGTAGTTGGAGCTGGTGATCTCGAGGAGAGCACTGCTCGTCGAGCTGGCGCAGGTGGGGCCACGGGCGCCACAGATCACCAGCTGCTTGTGGTCGGACGCCGCGATCTGGGTGATCGCCAGCGCAGCGACGGAGGCCTGGACGATGCAGTGGGTCTCGACCGGCGCCAGCGTCGCCATCCACTGCCCCGCGGAGGCCTTGTTCGAAGCATTCGCAGCCTTGGCCACCGGCGACCAGATGTAGTTCTGCGCGTTGAATCCGACGAGGCTGAACTGGGCGTTCTCGCTCAGCTGATTGACGGCCGCTTGGATCTCGGCGCGGATGCCGACGTAGACCGAGGTGTCCCCGCAAAATCCGTAGGCGGGGAAGCACCAGACGAAGCAGTCCCCTTCGAACTCGTCGCCGTAGAAGACGATCGTCTCGGGCTGGTCTTCCTCATCCTCATCGACAGCCTTCCCCCCGGCCGGAAGGTCGAGAGGCCGCTTGAGCCCCGCGGCATTGTCGAATGCATCCCCCTGAGGGGCGACACCGAAGATCGCGACCGCGAGGCAGAGGACCATCAGCAGCAACGAGTGTCGCATCGGACACTTTTCTTTCCGTCCGGAGCACGACCTTGCGCAACTCCAGAACCCGGCGGATTTCTCGCGCCGGCAAACTCGGCAACCCGATCACCCCACGGCCCCAACATCTCGGGCACAGTGGAAGGTGTGCGGACGATTTCGGTACAGCTTACGGTGAGCCCGAATGCCACGATTCAGCGGCCCCGATTCAGCGGCAACTCCTTCTGTGACGAAACCAGTGTTGCGTCTCACGCGATCGAAGTCTACGGGCTAGATGGCCCCCCTCCAGGCGCGCGCCCGGAACCTCACGATCTAGTCCTCGATGGCAGGGCCCCCCTACCCTTGGTAGTCTGTGCGTCGACCCTGACCGCACTCGAAACTGGACTATCAAGTCCGGATCTCCGTCCACGTGGGGAGCTCCAGCCCGTAGAGAGCAGTTGCGATGACCCGAGTCGCGTGGTTTCTCGTCGGAATCCTCCTCTGGACTCCCTCGCTCTCACTCGAAGCTTCCCCCGCGGAGTCGGTCAGGTACCGAATCTCCATCGCGCAGGGCGATGCACCGTCGCTCGAGATCGACCTGACTACCTTTCGACTCCCCTCGGCGGGTGGCGCGCTGCGTGTCGTGATCGTCCCCGACCGCGAAGTGCCGGGCCTCCCCTTGCTGTCGATCGTCATCGATCGCGATGGGAATCCGCGAGCGGACCTCACCGATCACCGCGATCGCACGGTCTCCGACGCACTCCTCTATTGGCTCGAGGCGGAAGCCGCAGTTCCGCCGGAGTGGCGGGTCGCAGGAGCGCAAGGGACGGAGAAGATCCGTCTCTCCAGTCTTCGCCTCCGCTCCCGGATCGCGATGCATCGATCCTGTACCGCGCCGGAGGGAGCGGCGGCAACGCTGCACATGGCGCTCGAAGAGCCAGTGCTCGAGATGAACGGAGAGCTGAAGACCGAGCTCCGCACCCTCGACTGGCGGTTCGAACTCGATGCCGCGGGTGCGTTCCGAGGGGGAGAGCTGCGTCGTGAGTTGGTGAGATCGATCGGTGCGGTCGAGCAGGTGGACGCTCCGCGCATCGAGATCGAGGTGATCTCACGAACTGCACTCGAGGCCGACGAGGCGCGCCGGGTCTGGCTCGAGTTCGAGCTGCTCGCGCCCGCCGCGCGGTGCATTCTTCCCGGACAAGATGCGAAGCAGGTCGACGCGGCGCTCGAGCGCCTCGAACGCCACCGGACCGAGCAGCCGGATGGCAAACTCGCCGCCGCGGTCCCCCGCCTCGAGGCCGGCCTGACCAGCAGGAGCGAGTGGCTCGCCGGAGGAACCCCCGACGAGCGCGCCGAGAGACTCATCGGCCACCCCGCGCCCGAGTTCGGACTCACCGACCTCGACGGCGAGCAGCTCTCGCTCTCTTCCCTTCGCGGGAAGCCGGTGCTCCTGAGCTTCTGGGGACATACCTGAGGGAAGTGTCGTGCGGAGGCTCCGCACCTCAGCAATCTCCAGAGCAAGCACCGGGAGAGCGGCCTGGTCGTTCTCGGCGTCAACATCGACAATGACTCTCGGGAGCGGATCCAGAAGTTCGTCGCAGCGGAGAAACTCGAGTACCGGATGCTCCTACGGGGAGATCGGGTGGGTTTCCGCGACTACCATTGCCGGGCGTTCCCGACCCTGTACTGGATCGACCGGGAGGGAATCATCGTGGCCCGGGACTACGGTCTCCTCTCCCCCGGCGAACTCGAGGAACGCGCTAGGACGATCACCGGGAGGTAGAATCGGCACCCCTGGCTTTGCCCCGACAAGAAAGACCGCAGCGAAAGACTGCAGAGAGAGAGGAGCGACCGTGCTCGATCGCGCTCGCATGCCCCTGATCTTGTTCGTGGTCCTGGGAGGACTGCTCGCCGCCACTCCCGACACACATGCCCAGTGCGTACTCTCCTATGTGTGGACCTGCTCCGAAGACGACAGTGTTCTCCGCCGGGTGGCCCTCGATGGTCTCGCGATCGAGGAGACGATCACCATCGCTCTCCCCGGGACACCGATCACCGGAATCACTGGGATCTCGATCGATCCGCTCACGGAGACCTTCTACCTGCTCGCCTACTTCGGCCCCGGCTCCTCTCCGTTCCTCCTGCAGTACGATCCCAACGTTGGGGTCGCCCAAGTGCTCGGAAACACGTTCGTCGACTTCGTCGCGCTGCAGTTCCTCCCGACCGGGGAGCTGCGCGCGATCAGTGCCGACACCGCGGCGATCGTGAGCACATTCTGCGATCTCGATCTCCTCTCCGGAGCGCCGACCGACATCTGCTCCTTCGGGAACGGCGATGCGGGAGAAGCGATCGCGTACGAGCCGATCAGTGGACAGGTGTTCCACGCCTCCGGAGCGACGAACGTCGTCTTCGAGGAACAGGACCTGGTCATGGGAGCGGATCCGTGCGACGTGCTCCCGATCGATGTCGCAACGACTCCGCTGGCCGGCACCGAGGTTTCCGGACTCACCTACTGGCCCGAAGAAGATGCATTCCTCTGGTCGCAGGTGGGACCGTCGAGTGCGCTCTACCTCGTGACGGCAACCGGGACGGTCACGTCGCTGGGGAACCTGGGACACTCGGTCAGCGACATGGCGGTCGTCGAGATCGCGACCCCGTGCCCCCCTCCGAATGAATTCGAACGGGGAGACACCAACGACGATGGCTCGATCAACATCGCAGACGCGGTCTTCACCCTGAGCGTGCTCTTCCCGCAGCCCGGGAGCACGCCGCAGCACCCCTGCGACGACGCAGCGGATGCCAATGACGACGGGTCGATCAACATCGCGGACGCGGTGTCGATTCTCAGCGTCCTCTTCCCGCAACCGGGGATGACGCCCACGTTCCCGGATCCGACTGGTGCGTGCGGACAGGATCCGACCGGCGACGCGCTCTCGTGCCTGCAATCGATCTGTCCCTGAAGAGACCTCCGGCAAACATTTCATCGGAGAGCATAACTTACACTCCTGGCCGGGCGCGGAGAGCTCCACGCCCGGCAAGGGATTGCATCCTCACCCGTCACTCCCGCAAGTTCCGGTGCACTGCAGAGCGCCGAGTGGGCCGGTCGCAGGTTCGATCGCGCGGGAACGAGTGCGGACGTTCTTTCAGAGCAATCCCGGTGCCATGAATTGCCCGAACACACCGACGGTGAGAAGTGCCCGCTCTCCTGCATTCCCCGCTTCGAGTGATGTCGCTCCCCATCCACAGTTCCTTCAAATCGGCCGGGGGCAGCCGCTCCCACGAGAAATTTCTGGAGCACGCGAAACGGCGGGTTGTCGATCCCCTCAACTGGTACTACGCTGTCCATTCATTCTTGCCCCGTCACTAGGTTTGTCAGGGTCGACCGCTCTCGGAACCATCGTCGCAACGGGCCGCGACATCGTTCCACGCGCGGGCTAGGTCTGCTCTGGCATGGATGGCTGAAACGCCGGGGGTGAACCCCACCCCGGTGGGAGAAGTAGCGATGGTGGAGTCTCGCATGAAGAAGCGACGGACTACGAATTTGGGCGGTCGCCCTCGGGTACGCACCGGGGACGAAGTTCAGGTCACCGTCGAGTTCCCGCTCAAGGACTACGCTCGACTCGCCGGATACATCGATCATCGCAAGATCGACGCGATCCGGAGCAATGAGTCGGTGGCAGAACAGAGCAAACGGAAAGTGCTCCTGCGCCTCTGGCAGGAATACTGGAACAGCCTCCCTCTGCGCTTGCGTCGCGCGGTCGAGAGCGGCGAACGGTTCGACCGGGAGATGAAGCGACCGAAGTGAGGTTCGTTCGGGGACCGGACTGGACCACCGACCTCCGACAGTTGCAGCGCTGGGAGCGAATTCCCAGCGTGGCGTGGACGAGAACTGCCTTCCTCTCGGTCGCGATCTCCTGCGGTGCGCTCACTGGCGCCCTGGGTACGATCACCGGGTGTTGCATCGACCCGGTCAACGGCGACCGATACTTCTGCCTCGGCGACATGACCGATGCCGAGGAGGCTCGACTCGGGCAGAGCCACGCCCCAGACTTCATCGCGCAGTCGGGTGGGATCTACCGCGACCCCGAGCTCGAGAGCTACCTCCGAGCGATCGTGATCGATGACCTCGCCCGCCGAAGCCAGCGCCCGGGTCTCCCCTGGGAGTTCCACATCCTCAACACATCGCAGGTGAACGCGTTCGCTCTCCCCGGCGGACAGGTGTTCGTCACCCGCGGGCTCCTCGCCGTCCTCGAGAGCGAGGCCCAGTTCGCCCACTTGATGGGTCACGAGATCGGGCACGTCGCGCACAAGCACTCATCGCGGGGGCAGGGTCGGCAGGCGATCTTCGGGGTTCTCGTCGGCGTGGTCAGCGAAGTCGAGGGTCGAATCACCGACGGGAACGGGCTCGCGATCGCGAGCACCGCGCTCGGGTTTGCGGGACAACTGACGCTCCTGCGCTTCTCCCGTCACCAGGAGCTCGAGTCCGACGAGCGTGGGGTCGACTACGCGCTGCTCGCCGGCTACGACCCCCGCGAGGGTCGACGCACCTTCGAGACGTTCCTTCGGTTGAAGGAGTCCTCGGGGCAGGGCGAGTCCGCCATCCAGAATCTTCTCTCCACGCACCCTCTCGACTCGACGAGGATCCAGGCGCTCGATGAGTACATCGAGCACGAGGTCCCTGGCGTCCAGTCGATGAATCTCATGGTCGAGGGCCCCGAGTGGAATGGGCTGATCCACCGATTGAAGTCGGCGCAGAAGGCGTACGACCAGCACGACGAGGCGATCGCACTCCTCGTGAAGTACGACGAGGGCGACACCAGGGGTCCGGCGCTCCTCGACGACGCCTCCAAGAAATTGCGCGCCGCGGTGGCACAGCTCCCCGGCCAGGCCCCGTTCCCCCTCGGCCTCGCTCTGGTCGAGATCGCGAGAGAGCGTCCGGACGCGGCGCTCACTGAGCTCGATCGGGCGATCGCACTCGACGGCGAATTCTACGCGGCCAGGTTCACCCGCGGGCAGGTCCGCTTGGGTCGAAACGATGCGGTCGGCGCCCGCGAAGACCTACTGGTGGCCGCCCGTCTCTTCCCACTCAGCCCACATCCCCGGCTGCTCCTCGGATTCGCGGCCGAGAAACTCGGGGAGCAGGAAGAGGCGCTCCGCCGCTTCCGCGAGACGATCGAACGCTCGGAGCGAGGGACCGAACCCTACCGCCGGGCAGAAGAGCGACTGCGTGCCCTGGGGACTGGCCCCGCGTAGCGGTGCCTGTACCCATCCACTCGAACCCGCGGGGAGACCGTCCCTACCGAATCACAGGCACGGCAGTCCATCCGGCGTCGTGTCCGGACCCGCCGATGGGAATGGGGCGAGCGGCGCGTTTCCGCCATTGAAGAGATACATCAGCAAGTAGATCGCATCGCCGATGGTGAGCAGGCCGTCGTCATCGGCGTCGTGCGCATCGACGCAGCTCCCGATCGGGAGCTCTCCGAAGCAGATCAGCAGGGTCTGGACCGCGTTCCCGACGTCGATCACGCCGTCGCCGTCCGGGTCGCCGCGGACGAAGAAGGCGCTCCCGAGTTCGTAGATCGAACCGGTCGTGATTCCGATCGCCGCCACGCGGTCCCCTTCCACGATGAACTCACCGAAGACGTTCTCGCCGTCGGGGGCGGCGAGCGTCGTCGACGTCCCGGCGATCGTCGCGGTCCCGGCTGCGATCTCCACCCGAGTGATCGCGAACTCCCCGTCCGGACCGAGGGTCGAGACGAGCACCTGGCCCCCGCTCTCGCCGAATACCATGTAGGGAGCGAAGTAGACCCCGTTCAGGCCGTATCCGGGGGCCGGATGGAGCGCACTCGCGGCGGGGAAGATCTCGATCGGAACCGGCGGAAGCAGGCCTTCGGTGCCACCCACCGTGACCCGGAACGCGAACAGCTCGCAGTTCACCGGCGAGACCGCCAGGAAGATGTCGGAGCCCGCACTCCTCGCGACCCCCGTGAGACCTCCCTTGATCGGCAGCTCCCCGATCCCCGGACCCGCCGCTGGCCGCACCAGTACATAGGTGTCGCCGAGTTGCGTGCCATCGAGCGCGAGCTCGACGATGGTCGCGTCCTGATCGGGATCCCCGGTGGCACCCGCACAGATGATCAGAGACCCGAGCCCATCGTTCCCCTCGGGGTCGTAGGCGATCCCGGTGGTCGGTGCGATCCCCGCGAGCGGGCTGATGATCTCTTCGAGCACGGTGAATTCTGCGTCCACCACGTAGATCTGGTCGTTCCCTGGATCGGTGATGTAGAACGCCGCGGCCCCCTCCTCCGCACCGGGCACGGCGGCGATCCCGAACAGGTTCACTGCGAGTCCGGGGATTTCGATCAAGTGGGTCCCTTGGAGGTTCCCCGGCCCGATCACCGCAGTGCAGGTCTCGGCGCTGCTCTCGTCTCCATCGAGGTCGACCCCGACCACCTGGTACTGGTAGGTTCCGATGGGGAGGGGAAGTTGCTCGCCGAAGGCTTCGGCGGTCGGGGCGAGAATCTCGGTCACGACTCCGTCGCGAAGGATTCGAATCTCGACGAACGGACTCGGATCCGGATTGGTCCAGAAGAGCGATACGTCCTGCACGATGGCGAAGCACGCGAGGTCGGCCACCGGCTCGACGAACTCCGGAAGGAGCAAGGGGGTCTCGACCACGTCGTAGGGGTTCGTGAACTCGTCGATCTCGAGATCGTTGCGAAACGCATCGGTATCGAAGTCGGCCGCGGGGTGCAGGACGTTCGCGGGGACCATCCCGAAGGCATCCCCGAGGAACCCGGGCTCGCTCCCGATCGAGATCGCCTGGAGCAGGATTCCATCCGGACCGTATCGGGAGACCGTACCCCCGGTGCGATCGGTCACCCAAAGTTCGCCACGACCGTCGACGGAGATCCCCGAAGGGGTCCCGCCGATCGAGAAGCTCGTCGGGGGCGCACCCGGCGCGATGCGGGTGAGCGTCCCGTCCCCTTCCCCCGCGACCCACGCCACCGCCCTGCCGCGGATAGCGATCGCGACCGGTCCAGTTCCGAAAGGAAGACCGACCGCGGTGCTCGTGGCCCCATCGCTCGACAGGCGCGAGACCGAGCCGAGCGCCGGGTCGGTGACCCAGACGTAGGAGTCGCGGTCGACCGCGATTCCGGTCGGCACGCTCCCCGGTGCGAACAGCTTCGACCAGACCAGAGAGCCGTCCGAGTTTCTCTTCTGGGCGATGCCCGCGGCGCTACAGGCGACGATCACATTGTCGAGCAGATCGATCCCGACTCCGGTCGGGCCGGCCGGGACCGGGATCGCGCCTCCTTGAGTTCCGGCACTCGGCGTCGCCGCGACTCCTCCGAACAGCACCTGCCCGTCCGACGCGATCTTCGTCAGCGTCCCCGCGATCGTGTTCGCGACCCAGGCGCACCCCGCGGTGTCGATCGCGACGCCGGTGGGGCCGTCTCCGACCGGGATCACATCGATCACGCTGCCGGACGAAGCGAACCGCACCACGGAGTCGCTGTCCCGGAACGTGACCCAGGTGACCCCCGCGGGATCGACCGCGACTCCGGCGGGCCCTGACTGTCCCGAGACGTTCAGGGTGCCGAGGAGCGTTCCGTCGAGGGAGACGATCGAGATCGTCCCGTCCCCACCGTTCAAGAACCACGACTGCTCACCCACCGCACCGAGCGGGCTGCCGGTGTTCAGATAGACGACCCCGCCGCCGACGGCGAACGGGGTGTCCGTCTCATCCGGGGTGCCCGGGATCGTCACTTCGATCGGCACGGGGGGGGACCCCAGCTCGTCGGTGAAGTGGATCGGGGTGAATCCATTCGGACCCGTCGGCGCGAGTTGGTAGCGAAACTTGGTGAGCTGCTTCGGCCCGGAGAAACCGGGGAGAGCATCGGATCCATCGTCCGAGATGATGCAGTCGATCGTCCCGCCGCCAGGAAAGGAAATGTTGACGAGGAAGAGATCAGGACCCGCGCCGCCGTTCGCGTTCTCCACGGAGTAACCGGGAACGATCTCGATCAGTCCGAGAAGGCTCGGGTTGTGCTCGAGGCCGTACGAGAACGCAGAGATGGGGTGATGGTTGATCATGTAGGTCGGGACCGAGACCGTCTCTCCGGAATGGCCGACCCGTACGGCGGTCAGAAGGATCTCGGGGAAGGAGGCGAACGCGGTGGTCGTGACGAGCAGAAGAAGTGCGATATGCATCGGTCGGCGGCAATTCCGCAGGATGCTGGCGTTGAATCGCATCGGTTCCTCCGAAAGTGGGGTCACTGCACAACGACCCGCACGATGAACCCGAGGCGCGGACCGGGAGGTTCCGCGATCCGCCACTGGAGCGTGGTGGATCTGAGAAAGGCGGGGACACTCCTCCGCCGAGGATTCTACGGTGTGGAAGCGGGGGGATGCGAGGAGCGACTTCCGAAGTCCTCTGACAGGAAAGTTCGGACTTGCTAGGAGGCTGTCGGGAAGCCTCGCTCGAGACGTCGTCGTGCGGGTCGCGTCCTGTGGGATGGCGGCTCAGGTCGATCGTATCGGTGGAACCCTCGATCTGAGCCGCCGTCCGACCGGGCGTGAGCAAGCCGGCGACGTTCCGAATCGAGGTTTTCCGACAGCCTCCTAGTGGAGTCCGGAGAGCAACTTCCGAGCTGCCGCGACAATCTCTTCCGGGGAATGAGAATCTCCTACTTCCCTCCAGCGAACGAATTCGGCACCGGCCCGCTCTCTGACCCGCGGCGTGAGGTCGTTCTCCTCGTTCTCCGCCGCCAGGTGACGCTCGACTGCGGCAGTCCAGCGCGCTGCGGTCTCGACCGCGTCGATCGCCAGAGCGAAAGAGGTGAGAGTCCCCGCGATCCGGTCCGCTTCCTCCGCGATCCCCGTGAAGAGTTCGATCGCCTCGGAGGCGCGTGCGCGCGCCGCATCGAGATCGCCGAGCTCCACCGCGAAGCGGGCGAGATCGGAGAGGACCGACAGCCGGCCAGCCCGGTCCCCGAGCTCCTCGCGGATCTCGAGGCTCTCCTCGAGGTGACCGATCGCCGCGGCGATGTCGCCGTTTCGTTCCGCGATCATCCCGAGATTGTTGAAGAGTGAACGCTCGGCCCGGCGGTCCCCGAGTTCCTGCGCGATCTCCAGCGCCTCCCGGTAGATCCGCTCCGCGGTCTCGAGATCGCCGCGCTCGTACGCGACGCTCCCCGAGACCGCGAGAGAGACCGCGACCTTCTGGCGATCGCCGTCTCGGCGGAAGATCCCACGGCTCTCTGCGAGCGCGGTCTCCGCCGCCTCGAGGTGGTGTTGCTTCAACTCACAGAGCGCGATGTTGTGGAGGGCGACCGCCGTTCCCGGCGCGTCATCGATTTCGCGCCGGATCTCGAGGCTGCGGCGAAAGTGGTCCCGCGCCTCCTCGTGATCTCCGCGTTGACGGGCGATCACCCCGAGGTCGTTCCACGCCCCGGCTACGCCGGTCGGGTTCTCGCGGGTCTGCTCGATCTCGAGCACTTCCTTCGCAAGGGCGGCCGCGGGCTCGAAGTCTCCCTGGCTCGTCGCGTACCGCGCGGCCCATCCGAGAACATGCGCCCGAGTCTCACCCGCAGGCCGACCCGCGTCGTGCTCGAGCGCCCGCCGGGCCGCGTCGCGCCCCTCTTCCCACTGCCCGCGGATCAACCGATGATTCCCGAGGGCGTCCACCAGCCGCAGGGCGCACTCGCTCCTCTCGGGATCCGAGAGGGAGAACTCTAGCGCGACGCGCAGGTTCGCCCGTTCGTGATCGAGTCGGCGATGCCACGCAGGGGCCGACGCGCCGCTCTCCCCCGACTCCGCCAGGTCGAGGAAGGTTTCGAGGTGGCGCACCTGCACGTCGGTGACGTCGCCGTCCTCGAGGAACCGCTCCCGAGCGTACTCGCGCACCGTCTCGAGCAGGCGATAGCGGGGAATCGCGTCCGGGTCGTCATCGGGAGCCTCGACCTCGACGAGGGACTTGTCGACGAGGAGGCTGAGGCGATCGAGGATCTCCCACTCCTCCGTCCCCTCCCCGGAGCAGACCCGCTCCACCGATTCGAGGGTGAACCCAGCGACGAACACGGACAGCCGCCGAAGGAGCCGCCGCTCATCCTCATCGAGCAGCTCGTAGCTCCACTCGATCGTCGCGCGCAGCGTCTGCTGGCGTGGGAGTGCGGTGCGGCTCCCTCCCGTCAACAGTCGGAAACGATCGTCGAGACGAGTCGCGATCTGGGCGAGGGGAAGGACCTTCACCCGGGCGGCGGCGAGCTCGATCGCGAGCGGGATCCCGTCGAGACGACGCACGATCTGAGCGACCGCCGCCGCATCCCGTTCCGTGAGAGAGAATTCGCGCCGCACCGAGCTCGCCCGATCGATGAAGAGCCGCACCGACTCGAACACTTCGAGCTCTGCGACGGAGTACTTCTTCCCCTCTCGGGGAAGGGCGAGCGGCGGCACCGTGACGACCTCCTCCCCCGGCACCCCGAGGGCCTCGCGACTGCTCGCGAGGATCCGCAGCTCGGGGAGCAGAGAGAGGAGGAATTCCACCGCCCGGGCACACCCTTCGAGGAGATGTTCGCAGTTGTCGATGAGGAGCAGCGAGCGGCACCCGTCGAGGCGGCGGACGATGGTGGTTCCGAGGTCTTCCCCGGGGCTCTCGCGCAGGGAGAGGGCTTGTGCGATCGCCGGGAGGACCCGCTCCTCGTCGCGGATCGGGGCCAGCTCGACGAGCCAGATCCCACCCTGGAACTGCGCCCCGAGCTTGCGCGCGACCTCGAGGGCGAGTCGGCTCTTTCCGCATCCTCCGGCGCCGGTCAGGGTGACGAGGGGAGCACTCTCGAGCCGTTCCTCGACCGCGGCGATCGATTCCTCGCGCCCGATGAACCGGGTCAGGGATCGGGGAAGGGTGGCGGTCGCCGGTCGAGATGGCGCCGGGCTCGCTTCGGCGAGGCGCGCGGTCACCCCGCCGCGCACGAGCAACTCTTCGAGGATCCGGCGCGCCTCGGCGAGGCTCGCGAGGCGGCGGGTGCGGTCTTTCTCGAGCGTCCGTTCGACCAGCTCGCGCAGCCGCGCGGGGGTCTCCGCGGGGAGCTTGCCCCATTCCGGCTCCGCGCCGAGCACCGCGTCACGGCAATCGGCGAAACTGCTCGCTGCGAAGGGGGAGGACCCGGTGAGACACTCGAACAGGAGGCAGCCGAAGGACCAGGCGTCGGTACTCGGATCGACCGGCTCGCCCCGGTATTGCTCCGGGCTCATGTACGACGGGGTCCCACTCACCTCCGCAAGGGATGATGGAGCGATCCCGACCCCGATCCCGAACGCCGCCGCGATCCCGAAGTCGAGGATCTTCGCGGTGTCATCGGGGGTGATCATCACGTTCGCGGGCTTGAGATCGCGGTGGATGATCCCGCGGGCGTGCGCCGCCTCGAGGGCGCGCGCGACCTGGCGGGCGATCGAGATCAGCGTCTCGAGGGGAATCGCTCCTCCCTCGAGTCGGTGCGCGAGCGTGCCGCCCGCGATCCACTCCATGGTGAAGAAGGGCGAGCCGTCCGCATCCTCGAGCGAATAGATCGTCGCGATGTTCGGGTGGTTCAGCGCGGCGAGGGTCTGCGCTTCTCGCTCGAAGCGCCCGAACGCATCGGCGTCGCGGGTGATCGCGCCGGTCAGCACTTTCAGGGCGACGGGACGGCGCAGCCGCGGATCGGTCGCCCGATACACGACCCCCATCCCGCCGCGGCCGAGTTCCGCCTCGATCGGGTAGACCCCGATCGTGTGCACGGGATCGAGCCGATCATCGGAGCGGGGCGCGGCGGGCGGCGCCGCGGCGACGGTGCGATCGGGGGACTCGGGTGGGGGGGTCGCAACGGTGTCGTCGGAAGTGGGCGGGTCGGTGGCGCGGATCCCGCCGGGCTCTGGAGAGAACGGGGACGGTGCGGGAGCCGTCTCGCCCGGGTCGCGATCGTTCGGTCTCTCCCGCACCAACTCGCCTTTCTGGGGACAGGCTCCGCACGGCGGGGCCCGTCCCATCTCACCGCAAGGGGAAGTCTCTGGATAGGCCGATGTTTGGGGGCCGGCTCCCAGCCCCCTCTCGATCGCGGCGGAGCCGCTCTCGATTCACCCCAACGAGGCGCGCTCCGCTCGCTTGGGGGGCTGGCTCCC
>JAQBGV010000248.1:0-8642 GCA_032128395.1 Planctomycetota bacterium
CTCGACGCGCTTCGCGAGCGTGTCATCCATCGCGATCTGGAGCGCACCGCAGTTGCTGCGGACCTGGGCCGGGGATGTCGCGCCGGTGATCGCGCACGATACTCCGTCGCGCGAGAGGAGCCAGGCGAGGGCGAGTTGACCCGGTTCATGGCCGACCTCCCGCGAGAGTGCGGTGAACTTTCGACAACGCGCGATGTTCTCTTCGGTGAGGGAGTCCTTCAGCCATTCGCTCGTCGCGGCGCGGCTTCCCTCGGGTACGCCGTCGTCGTACTTTCCGGTCAGCATCCCCTGTGCGAGGGGGCTCCAGAGAACGAGCCCGATCCCGAGACGAACCGCGGTCGGGAGGATCGACTCCTCGATGTGACGGTCGAGCAGGTTGTAGCGAGGCTGCTCCACTGCGGGGCCCGAGCGGTTGCGACCGTCCGCGATGGCGTGCGCCGCCTCGAGTTGATCCGCCTCCCAGACACTCGTTCCCCAGTAGAGGATCTTGCCCCGTCGGATGAGATCGTCCATCACCTCGACCGTCTCTTCGAGCGGTGTCTCCGGGTCGTAGCGGTGGCAGAAATAGATGTCGAGATAGTCGGTGCCAAGACGGGCCAGGGTGTTGTCGATACTCTCGGTGATATGTTTTCGCGAAAGGCCCCGGTCGTTCACGCCGTCGCTCATCGGCCAGAATACCTTCGATGAGAGAACCAGATCCTGACGGTCGTAGTCCGAAAGGACCTCCCCGGCGACCTTCTCCGCGTTCCCCCGGGCGTACACATCGGCGAGATCGAGGAAATTCATCCCGAGCTCGATCGACTCGCGAACCACCGCGCGCGTCGCCGCCTCGTCGAGGGTCCCCCCGAAAGTGATCCAGCCGCCGATCGAGAGCGCGCTGACGCGGGTGCCGTGCTTGCCGAGCTTGCGATACTCCACCTGTCCTCCTCCGTATCGTGTGGGGACCGGCTCTGCAGGCGCCGGCCCCCACACCATACTTCAGAAGTACTCGCGGGGGAGGGGGGTGGGCGGAGAGACATCCTCGGTATCCACGACCTGGATCAGCTGACCCTTCCAGCGGAAGAAGATCGATCGGCCGCGGGCGAAGATGCGCTCGACCCCGGGATTGTCGCGGAGGAATGCGAGGTATTCCTCGCTCAGATAACCGAGCTCGAGATCGGCGGGGGGGAGCTCCTCGAGTCCTCGCAAATCACCGTCGACGATGGTGTTCGTGTCGTCGCTGATCCGGTGGAACGCCTTGCCGCCCCCCTTCACCACCCCGATCGTGCGATCGATGGTCTGGGAGTTGGGCGAGGCGGGGCTCGACGAAACTCCCGTCGAGTCCCCGGAGCGTCCGGCGCTCCGTCGGAATTCAGCGGCTCGCTTGGCGTAGTCGAGCGCCGTCTCTCCTTCGTCTGCTCCGAAGCCGGCGGCGTCCCGCTCGAGGCGCCCCCGCAGTCCGGGGGAGAGGTCGACGACGCGACCGACACGGCGCGAAATCAGCCCCCGCGGTGCCTCTCGGATCAGGTACGAGGTGTAGGGGGTGACGATCCCGTAACGGAGCGATAGGTCGACGATCTCCTTCTGCAGGTTGCCGCCCCCACCGGGGGGGACTTCACGCAGGTCCTCGAGCAGTCGCAAGATGCGGAATTCTGCCCAGAGGAACGCCGCCTCCTCTTCGCCGCCGTGCCGCGGGAAGTCGGCGGGGAAGACCCAGGCCCGGCGTTCGTCGCCGTAGCTCCCTTCGACCTGGAGACGGGCCGGGCCGTCCCCGCGAAAGCGACCGGCGATCATCAGGTCATCCCCGTGGAAGATGTCCCACGGCGCAGCCGGTTCCAGTCGCTCGACTCTGACCCCGTCCACCGTCAGTCTCAGGTCGGAGATCGCGGGGTACATCACCCGATCGAGGAGAGCGCCGAGGGCGACCTCCAATTCCTCGGTCTCCTCGAGGTAGGTTCGGCTGCCGCGGTTCTGGCGGGCAACCCGGTCGAGCAACCGAGTGTTCACCTGAGCGCCGACCCCGAGGACGTGGATGCGGTGGTCTCCACCATTCGCGTCGTGCGCACGACGGGCGATCTCGGCGGGATCGGTCACCCCGACGGTGGGAGCCCCGTCGGTGATCAGGAGGACGGTGCTCCCCCGATCCTCCGCTTTCGCGGTCGAGAGAGCGCGGCCGATCGCCTCGTCGATGTTGGTGCCACCACGCGCGATGAGGTCGTCGATGTAGCTCACTGCGAGAGCGAGGTTCTCCGGCGTCGCGGGGAGTGGATTCTCGGCGAAACTGCTCACCCGGGAGGAGAAGCCGAGGATCTGCAGACGGTCTCGTGGACGGAGCCGAGCGCACGCACTGCGGAGCGCTGCCTTCGCCTGGATCAGCTTCGCCCCCGCCATCGAGCCGGAGACATCGACGGCGAGGACCAGAGTGACCGGCGGGAGATCTCCTGACTCGAGTCGGCCGGGGGCGAGACGCAGCACGAACCAGCCGTCCTCGTCGCTCTCACGGAATGCTCGCACGCCACCGGCGAGGTCCCCGTTCCCTTCGATGATGTCGAGGAGGAAGTCGTGGCGGGCGTCGAGCTCCTTCGCCCGGTAGCGCAATCGAGCGCGCTTCGACCCGCGATCGAGCTCTTCGAGGGGATGGCTCGGCGAGTGGACCTCGTGAAGAACTCCGTCGGTCACCACATCGATGTCGATCCGCACATCGCGGTAGGGACCCGCCGCAAACTGTCCGGTGTCGAGGGGATAGCGGAATCGGGCGAGGCCCCCATTCGAAGGGACACGATGGCGGTAGGTGATCGAGAGTTGCACATCCCCGTGCTCGGGGATCGGGAAGACACGGGCGCGAAAGAGATCCCGTTGGTAGTACTCGAGGATCGCAGGATCCACGACTTGCCGGACCAGCTCTTCGTAAATACGGCGGGCTTCGTTCGCGGGGAGGATTTCGCCGGCGAGTTCCTTCCCTCCGAGAACCGCCCGGAAGTCCTCGATCTGGGCTCCCTGGGGCACCGGAAAGTAGTAGGTCCCCTCGAGCTGGCGAGCGTGCGGATTGTGAAAGGTCTCGTCGACGGTCACGGTCGCGAGTCCCCGGTCGATCCGAACGTCGACCCAGTGCCGCGTGATTTCGAGCCGGGGGGGTGGATCGGGTCGATGGGGAGGTCGGATCGGAGGGTGCGGCCGATGGATCTCGATCCAGCCATCGGCAAAGGCCGGGGCTCCGGTTCCGAAGATCAGGATGCAGAGGACGACGAGGGGGAAGCGGAGGCGGGGCAGAGAACGACCGAGGGAGGGCATCGGGGCTCCTTTCGCGGGGACCCGGCCACGGACCGGGTCCCGCCCATCGGGTTCCCGAGGGGGATGAAGATGGGACCGGCTCGCCGCAGGTGATCCCTGTCCCGGACCCCCGGCGGTACTCCCACCACGAGCGACCGCCGCGAGACGGTCGCTTGGATGACAGTATCGGACCAGCGTGGACACGCGGGCAAGACGTCCGGGACAGGCATCACCTGCGGCGAGCCGGTCCCATCATCTCACTCACTCACTCGACGATCTTCACCGGAGTCCCGATCGCGACGAACGGGTAGAGGCGAATGACGTCCTCGTTGCGCAAGCGGACGCACCCCTCGGAGGCCTCGGAGCCGATCGTCTCCGGCTTGTCCGTGCCGTGGATCCCGAATCCGGTGAGGCCCGCTTCACTCGCGAAGCCGAGCCACCGTTCCCCGAGCGGGTTCCCCACCTGGCCGTACGGCACCGAAGGACGGTTCGCCGGGTACCAGATCGGGTTCTCCTGTCTGATGTTCACCACGAAGTCGGCGACGGGAGTACGCCCGTGAGCACCGTGGCCCACCGGAAAGCTCATCAGATAGCCGCCGTCGTAACGGACATCGAGTCGAAACTCACTCTTGTCGACCTCGAGGGTGATCGGCAAGCCGAGAATCTTCAACCGATCTCCCGGGTGGATCAGATTGGAGTCGAGACCATTCAGGGCGAGGATGTGATCGACGCTGACCCCGTTGTCCTCGGCGATCAGCGCCAAGTAGTCGCCGCGCACCACCGAGTGAACGATCGAGAGGGAGCACGGGCGCGGAGAGACGAACCACCGCGCGACGAGTTCGTCGAGTACCGGCCGCAACTCGCGGCGCCAACTCTCCTCCGGGCGGGAGAAGTACGCCGCACTCAGGAGTCGCCACCCCTCGAGCTGCTCTTTCTCTTCACCCTTCGAATCGGCGAGCGCCTCGCCGTGAATCCGGGCGGCTCGGCCGTACCCCGGACTCTTCGGTCCCCGCTCGATGACATATGCGGCCGCCTCGGTGCGCGCTTCGCCGCTCGCGCGGTCGAGCAACGCAGCAGCGGCGCGGACCGCGAGGGGCCCTCGACCTCGGAAGACCTCACGATGGACGGCATCCGCGTCGGTCATCCGCCCCGCCTCGCCGTACGCCGCCGCGAGACGGAGGCGCAACTCATCCCGCTCGGGACTGACCGTACCCGCGAGCTGTTTCTCGAGCGCGGGGATCTCGCCCACCGCGGGAGCCGGCGGCGCGGGCTCGTCGCGCGGAGCGATCGCGTGGACCACCCCGTCCTCCCCCATTCCATCCGACCCGGAGGCACCCTGGGGACCGCTCTCCTCGTCGTCCCAGCCGGGCTCGCCGCTCGTCCCAGATTCACCCAGGGCTCCGGGCTCACTGCCGATCGTCGGCATGCCGGTATCGGACTCGGTCCCCCCACCTTCATCGCCGCCGCGGAAGGCGCTGTATCCGAAGTATCCCAACAGGATGATCGCCGCGATGATGACTGCACTTCGCATCGTTGAGTCGCTCTCTCGCTGGGCATCCCCTCCGAGGGGGCGCCTGAGGTCCGGGGGGCATTCTAGGCGTGAGGCCGGTGCCCGCAACGGGAGAGCGGCGGGACGGGACCTCTCTGATACTCTAACTTTCGTCTACCGACGCAGTTCCGCTCCGAAGCTCGCACCGAGATAGCGCACGAGGCGCTCGACCTCGCGGTCGACCTCCTCCCCCGTCAGTGTCCGATCCTCCCCCTGGAACTTGAGGGAGAAGAGCACACTCTTTCGGCCCGCAGGCACCTGCTTCCCCCGATAGACGTCGGAGAACTCCACGGCTTGCAGATTTTCGAGGGTCAGACTCAATACCGCGTCCGAGAGTTGCTGCCAGAGCAGGTCCTCGGCGACGACGACGTTCAGGTCGCGACGCATCCCAGGGTGACGCGAGAATTCAGCGAAGGGCAAGTCGCGTGCCCGCTCGAGAATCGGGTCGAGATAGAGTTCACCCCCCCAGACCTCGCCTGCGATCCCCGGCAAGAGAACTGCACCCACGAGTCCGACCGGTTCCCCCCCGAGGTTCACCTGCACCGCGGAGCCGGGAATCATCCCACCTGCGGATCCAGCGTGCGGGGTCCAAGTCGCACCCTCCACCCGCAGGAGAGCGAGCACGGCGTCCGCGATCCCCCGGGCTCCGCGCTGATCCTCCCCCCCGCCGAGCGCGGTCCAGGCGAGGTGCTCCCGTTCGACCGGAGCCGCCACCCCCGAACGTCGGTGGAACACGCGGGCCTGCTCGAAGAGGCGCACCGATTCGACCCCGTGAGTGCGATTCCCCCGCACCGCCTGCCAAAGACGCGGAAGGAGGCTTCGGCGCAAGCGACCCTCGGCACTCCGGACCGGGTTGCGCACTTCGAACGGCTTGGAGATGCACCACCACTCCTCGATCGCGGAGTCATCCGCGGTGTTGAAGGCGAGCGTGAGAGCATCGTGGTACCCGGCCCCGATCAGGAGGGTCGAGATCCCTCCGAGCCGTCGAGTACGCGCCCGCTCCTCGACCGGAAACACGCGCAGCTCGCCCTCGGGAATGTTGTCGAAACCGTAGACTCGCGCGACCTCCTCCACCAGGTCGATCTCGCGCTGCAGATCGCCCCGGAAACTCGGCGTGAGGAACTCGAGTCGCTCCGCGGTCCCTCCCCGTTCCTCGATTCCCAGCCGCCCCAGTCCGAGACGGATCTCGGCGGGGGGGATCTCCACCCCGAGCACTTGCGTCACACGCGCGGGACGAAGCGAGACCGTGTTGCGCGCTCCCTCGATGAGGGACGCCTCGCACACTTCGACTTCGCCTTCGAGGATCTTCGCCCCCGTCTCCTTCTGGAGCAGAGACAGGAAGCGCCGGGACGCGGCATCGACGCCGAACGGATCGACGCGGCGTTCGAAACGGTAGGAGGAGTCGCTCGCGAGTCCGAGTCGGCGGGAAGAGCGACGGACCGGGATCGGTTCGAACCAGGCGCTCTCGAGGAGGACCGCCGTGGTCCCGTCCCCCACTTCCGAGTCGAGGCCACCCATGATCCCGGCGAGAGCAACGGTTCGATTCGCGTCCGCGATCACCAGGTCCTCGCGATCGAGGTGATACTTCTTGTCGTTGATCGCGGTGAATGGCTCCGAATGCGCAGCTCGTCGAACGATGATCGTCCCCGCCGCGAGTCTGTCGAAATCGAACGCGTGGAGCGGCTGGCCGTATTCGAAGAGGACGTAGTTCGAGAGGTCGACGACGTTGTTGACCGATCGCAGACCGATCGCCTCGATCCGCCGGCGGAGCCACGTCGGGCTCGGGCCGACGCGCACGTCGACGGCGAGCCTTGCGATGTAGCGAGGACACCGCTCCCGGTCCTGCACCTCGAGGGTCACGAGCTCCTCGAGCCGCTTTCCTCGGTGGGTGGGAATCGTCGGGTAGGAGACCTCGGGCGAGCGCAGCGGTGTCTCGCAGATCCAGGCGATCTCGCGAGCCACCCCGATCAACCCGAGGTGGTCGGGGCGGTTCGAAGTGGTCTCGAGCTCGATCACGGTCTCATCCCCGACCGTCTCGATCCCCTCGGTCTCGAGCCCTGCGAGTGTGAGCCGCTCGGCGAGGACCTCCGGGGAGAGGTCGAAGTCGACGTGGTCGCGCAGCCAGTCGATGGTGACCTTCATCGTGGGCTAGCCGATCCCGAACTGGTCGAGGAAACGCACGTCGTTCTCGAACAGGTAGCGGATGTCGGGAATGTCGTAGAACGCCATCGTCATCCGATCGATCCCCATCCCGAACGCGAAACCGGTGTAACGGTCCGGGTCGTACCCGACCGCTTCGAAGACGTTCGGGTCGACCATGCCGCACCCTCCCATCTCCATCCATCCCTTGCGGCCGCAGGTCTTGCAGCCCTTCCCCTCGCAGAACGGGCAGCGCAGATCGACCTCGGCACTAGGCTCCGTGAAGGGAAAGAAACTCGGCCGCAATCGGAGCTCGACTTCTCGTCGGAACAGTTGTCCGAAGAAGAGCCGCAACGTGGTCTTCAGGTCGCGAAAGGTCACCCCTTCGTCGACCATCAAGCCCTCGATCTGATGGAACTGGAAGGAGTGGCTCGCATCGACCGTGTCGGGCCGATAGACGCGACCGGGGGCGATGACGCGGAGCGGCGGATCGTTCGCTTCCATCACCCGGATCTGCACCGTCGACGTCTGGCTCCGGAGCAGCAGATCGTCCTCGATGTAGAAGTTCTCGGAAGGATCCCGCGCGATATGATCGGGAGGGATGTTCAACCCGATGAAGTTGTGCCACTCGTCCTCGACCTCGGGACCGTCCGCGACCGCGAAACCGAGATTGTGAAAGATGTGGATCAGTCGTTCGGCCACCTGGCGAACCGGGTGACGACTCCCGAGGCAAGGGCGCCGGCCAGGGATGGTCACGTCGATCGTCGGGCCGATCACGGACGCCGAGGCGGCACCGAGGCGTTCCTCGGCCCCCGCGAGCGCCTCCTCGATCGCTTCCTTGACCCCGTTCGCCGCGGCGCCGGCGCGAGCCCGGTCCTCCGGAGGAAGCCCGCCGAGTCCGCGGAGGATTTCCTTCAGTGACCCCTTCCGACCGATGTACTCGAGGCGGAGCTCCTCCAACTCCGCAGCGACTCCCGCCGCAGCGATCCCCGCGAGCGCCTGCCCGCAGAGGTTCTCGAGTCGTTCGAAGAGGTCCGTCTCGGACATCAGGAGGGGGCGGAGTGCGCGAGAAGCGCTACCCGCGGGACTTTTCGACGAGGGCGGCGAACCCCTCCGGGTTCCGGATCGCCAGCTCGGAGAGCATCTTCCGGTTCAGGCGGATGTCCGCATTCCCGAGACCGTGGATGAACCGGCTGTAGGAGGTGCCGTGCTGGCAGCACGCGGCCGAGATTCGCGTGATCCAGAGTCGCCGGAAGTCGCGCTTCCGAGTGCGACGGTCGCGCGTCGCGTACACTTCGGAGCGGACCAAGCTCTCCATCGCTGTGCGGTACTGGCGGCGGCGGCCGCCCCAGAATCCACGCGCCTTCTTGAGCACACGCTTGTGCTTCCGGTGTCGGGCTACCCCGTAACGAACGCGGGCCATCGCTATCCCTCTCTTCGGGGCCTTCCTCAGGGGCGCCCGCGATTGCGGACTCCTTGCGGGGAACATCCCCACCCCGGGAAGAGCCTGTGTTTTTTAGGGGGCTGGCTCCCAGCCCCCTCTCGCTCGCGGCAGAGCCGCTCGCGATTCACCCCAACGAGGCGCGCTCTGCGCGCTTGTTCCGTGGGGGCTGGCTCCCAGCCCCCTCTCGCTCGCGGCAGAGCCGCTCGCGATTCACCCCAACGAGGCGCGCTCTGCGCGCTTGTTCCGTGGGGGCTGGCTCCC
>JAQBGV010000249.1:0-6450 GCA_032128395.1 Planctomycetota bacterium
CTTCGACGGGCTCTATGGCATCGTCGAGGAGCTGCTCGAACTCGATCCGCTCTCCGGTGCGCTCTTCGTCTTCTGCAATCGCTCGCACAATCGGCTCAAGGTGCTGTACTGGGATGGCAGCGGCCTGTGCGTGCTCGCCAAGCGACTCGAGAAGGGTACGTTCCGGTGGCCGGCGGAGGCCTGGACCAGCGTGTTTTCCACAACCTCGACCGCAAACTCGCGGAAGCGAAAGCGGAAACCGAACACTCTGCCCTGGATTGGGTTGGGGCGGCCGAAGCGAAACTTCGGAACTGTCAGGCGCAAGAAGTGCCACTCCGTGACCAAAGGACCATCAAGCGAGTGAAGGAGAACTGATGAAGCTCCAGAAAATCACAGAGCCCTTTTGAGATCGACTCGAGTCGATGCGCGCTCGCCAGTGTCTCAGGCAACGCGCAAAGGAGGTGGCGGGTCGCACTCGCCGAATGCGAATAGAGCGCGGCACCCTTCTCGTAGGGGTCGAGGGATTCCTCCTCGACCAGCTTCCGGATGACACCTTCTGTGAACTCGAAGTATGCCTGGGAGTCTTCGACGCGCATCCAAAGCTCTTCGACCAGAGCGTCGTCGAGTGCCTGCATCGCACCATCTGAGATCGAAACCTTGGCGGGGATGAACTCGACGTACTCCCCCTCGATCTTCAAGAAGAGTGCGAATGACAGGCACTCGGCGTTGCTCACCGCCTCGATGGGGATCTGGAAGTACCCATCCCCCCCAGGAGGGTCTGGTTCGTTCTGGCTCTCAGGTTTGGTCTGTTCCCCCGTGATCATCGTCCCCCGGTTCGATTTGCACCTGCCACTCGCACGCCCCAAGACGGGCACTCGACAGAACAAACGCCCAGCCCCGGGGTGGCCCGCAAGAAATTCCTGAGATTTCGTTGCGGTTGGGTCCATGGGAATTCGTTTGTACCCCACAGAAGACCAGCAGAGACTGAGTAGGTGCCCGCCTCACCTCCGGAAGGGACCGAACGATGCAGACCGCAGACCGCTGTTTTGTCCGCCTCGAGGCGAGGCTCCATCAACTGGCCAGGGGGATCCTGCGCGGGAGGTCTCGGGGCCAGCTCCTCCAGACCACCGCCCTTGTGAATGAGGCGTACCTCCGTATCCGGAAGAGCCGTCCGACCTCGTTCAAGAACGACGCGCAGTTCGTTCATTACGCCGCTCTGACGATGCGGTCGATTCTCGTCGATGCCGCCCGTTCACGGGCTCGCAGGGACTCGAAGCTCCCTCGCGTCCAAGTGCCGCTCGAATCGCTCGCGTGTCGTTTCGAGAAGCAGGTCGGGCCGCTGATCGATCTGGACGAGGCGCTGCGCCGGATGGAATCGCAGGCTCCTGATCTCTACGAGGTCGCGATGTTCAAGCTCTTCTCGGGGCTCGACATGGTGGCCATCTCCGAACTCCTCGAGGTCCGCATCCGGACCGCAGAGCATCATTGGACATTGGCGAGAAAATGGCTGAGTCGGACTCTCCGCTAGTCCCACCGGAACACTGGCCGCGCGTCCAGGAGCTGTTCCTCATCCTCCTCGAACTACCAGAGGCGGAGCAGAAGGCGCTCCTCGCTGCCGAGGCGTCGCCGGTGGTCGTGCACTGGGTTCGGGAACTCCTCGACGAGGAGGCTCCTGACTTCGAACCGCCCAATCTGCATGAGGAACTGCCCAAGCTCCGGATCGAGAGCACCATCGCTTCTCGGTACCGGCTCGAGGAACACATCGGCTCCGGGGGGTACGGAGACGTGTACCGTGCGGACGACCGCCTCACCCGGCAGTCCGTCGCGGTCAAGATGATTCCATCGGACCCGGACGACGCAGTAGAACCGCACGAGTGGGCGACGCTGCGGGTCCTCAATCTGCCGGGCGTCGTGTCCCTTCTCGATGCGCAGGAATCGGACGGGGAGATCGCCCTGGTGATGCCGCTCCTGGGGGGAGCGCCATTCCCGGGCGAGTGCCCGGGGACATGGGAGGCGATCGGGGAGCGAGTCATCGGTCTCCTCGAGGCTCTGGAGAGGTTGCATGCCGCAGGGTTTGTGCATGGGGACCTGAAGCCGAGCAATGTGCTGGTCGATGAGGGTGGGCACCCGGCCATCCTCGACCTGGGGGTCGCACGGCGTTGGCGGCGGGGCGGCACCGCGAGCGAACTGGTGGTCGGGACTCCCAGCTACGCCGCTCCGGAACTGTTCATCGGTCAACTACCGTCCCCGGCATCGGACCTCTACTCGGTCGGCCTCATGGTGTACGAGGCGCTCACTGGTGCCCTCCCCGATCTGAATCCCGCGATCCCGCTCGTCCGGCTTCAGTCTCGGACCGTGACCCCGATCAGCAAGCGCGTGCCGGACCTGCCCCCACAAGTCGTGGAGTTCGTGGACGCGCTCCTGCGCCCGGTCGAGACGCGCCCGACCTCGGCGACCGATGCGCTGGAGATCCTGGGGCGGGGGACCCTGGAGGACCGGCTGCGTGAGCACCTCGGGAGCCTGGGATCGCCCGACGAGCTCTCTGAGATTGCCATGGGGCTCCAGGCGGGCCGGTCGTTCGAATTGAAGGGGGAGCTGCAAGCGGGGAAGAGCAACCTGCTCGATGAGATTGCGGGAGCACTCGAGGCGGTGGGGGAAAGGGTGCTCCTCTTTCGAGGGGATGACGAGGCGCTCATCCGGATGCTCTGCTCAGAGGAAGAACTCCTGGTACTTGGGGAGTGGTCCGAGGCCCGGGAGTTCTTCCTCGACCGGCTCAAGCGCGAGCACGACACCGGGGCGTTCCTCCTCTTCGATGACGTGGAGAAGGTCAGAGACTCGGAGCTCTCTGGCGCGATGGAGGAGCGAGCTTCGAGGGGTCGCGTCGCCACCGTGCGCACGGACCCGATCGAGCCGAGTCGCGCCCTCGCCCCGCTCGGGGAGACCGACCTCCGGGAGCTCTTCGAGGGGCCAGATGCCGTCCTCCACTTAAGAGAAGATGCGGCATGGGAACTCTACGCCAGGACCGGCGGGTGGCGAGGCAGGGTGATCCGCGAGCTGGCGGCGTGGGTCCGGGCCGGGTTCCTTCGTCTCGGCGAGCCGGGACAGGTTGTCATCACGCGCGACACGATCGACCGCTTGGCCGTACTCTCCCCGATGCCCCTCCGGTCACTCGCTGGTGGGACAGACTCTCTCGACGATCAGGAGAAGCGACTCCTTGCGTTCGTGCAGCTCGCTCCGGGGGGGGCGAGTCGAGAGTACCTCGAGCGCGCAGACCCCGGAGATGCGCTCCACCTCGTTGAGCGGATAGCCAGCCTCACCCAGCGCGGCCTCCTCACAGAGTCGGATTTGCGCATCCACGTACGATGTCGGATCCCGTTGCACGCGGTGCTCTCCGATGCCGAGCAGGCCCGGGCTCATCGACTGATCGCCGAGGAGATTCCAGGCGATGATCCTCGGCGACTGCACCACCGGATCCTGGCGGGAGAGAGTTCGCAGATCCCAAGTGACGCCCTCACCCTCGGTCGCCAGGCCCTGGCGCAGGGGCAGCCAGGTCGCGCCCATGCGGTCCTGCTCGAGGGGTTGCGACGAGCCACCGGTCTGCCCTCCGACCTCGAAGGAGAGATCCTCGAAGAGCTGGTCGAGTCGGCGCTGACCCTCCAGAGCCAGAGCGCAATGCAGCGCGCACTCCACGAGATCGCGCTCTCCGGCACGCCCACGAAGGCACGGCTCGAACCCTATCGAGTTGCCACGATCGGCCTTCGGCTCCAGGAGCGAGACCGAGCGAGCGCGCTGGCGGCGATTCGTGAGTTTCAACCTCCCCACGATCCCCGGTGGCGACGGTGGCTCGCCATGCTCATGGCGTTCGCGGGGCGACTCACGCACGACGAGGGCCTGCACGCTGAGTCAACACGGACTCTCGTGGAGCTCGTCGAAGGGGGCGACCGGCCAGCGATCCGTGACCTCGCGGTCGTACTCGGCGCATACTGTCAATAGCCGGGCCATCTGAGCCATCGATGTTCGGGTTTGTGTGAGCCACCCCTAGGATTGATGGGTGTCCTCCAGGGATCTTTCCTTTCTGCTCTCCCTCCCCCCGGGGGGAGGGAGGTTGTTCGTGGATTGTATTGCGCTCCCTTCCGGTCGGATCCACACGCACCGACTCTTCTCGATCCACCAACCCCCGGCTCTCGACTCGCCGTTGTAACCCGAGTGTTTTCGTCCCGCGCACTCCGACTGTTCGAGAATCGAACGGCCTAGAAGGCTCCAGGATCGACGTTCGTCCATCGACTCGACCTGGGACACCCTCACTTCCTCGACCGAGCCAACCTTCTCCCCTCCGTCGGCACCGGACCTTTCGCACGGAATGAGTCCCCCGTGATCGTCACCTGCACCGCTCCGTGCGCCAGTCGATCGATCGCCGCCGACGCCAGCACCGGTTGGTCGAACAATTCCGTCCACTCACTGAACGCTCGGTTCGTGGTCAGCACCGTCGCCCCTCGCTGGTAGCGGCCGTCGATCACCTCGTACAGATCCTCCGACCCCGGCGGTCGCATCGGCTTCAGCCCGAAGTCATCCAGGATCAGCACGTCCGGACGAAGGTACCCTTGCAGTCGACGCTCGTACGTACCGTCCGCTCGTCCTCCCACGAGATGCGACAGCAGCGCACTCATCTTCAGGAACAGAACGTCGTACCCCCGCCGGACCGCCTCGTGTCCGAGCCCCTGCGCAAGGTGCGTCTTCCCCACTCCCGCTGGGCCCAACAGCCAGATCCCCGTCCCTCGCTCCACGAATTGGCACGTCGCCAGGTCGTAGACCTCTTGGCGATTCACACTCTCGTTGAAGTGGAAGTCGAACGTCTCCAGCGTCTTCGCCGGGTCGAGGCCGCTGCGCCGCAACCGCAGCGAGAGTTGTTTCTGGCCCCGACGCTCCACTTCGTCCTCCATGAGCCGCCCGAGGAACTCCACGTACGTGCACTTCTCGTCGATCGCCTGCTTGTTCCGCACCTCGAGCGTCTCGAGGATCCCCGACAGACGCAACTGCTTCAACTTGGGGAGGAGTTGATCGAAACTCTGCATCTTCTCCTCCTATGCCACGATCTCTTGCAGCGGCCGGGCGAAGATCGCCGTCTTCGGCAGCGGACCCGGTTGCTCGTACGCACTCATCTCCTCGAACTCCAGGTCGAGACCCTTCTCGAGGATCCCCTTTACGGTGTGGAACCGGATCTCATCGAAGGCGAGCGCCCGCGCGCACGCCCGCTCGATCCGCTCGGCCGGGTAGCGCTTCTTGAACTGGACGATCGCTCGCGCCCCCCGTAGACGATCCATCGGCCGTTGCCCCAGCAGTCGCTCGATGAACTCCACCGTCTGAGGCCCGATCTCTTTCGCTTCCGTCCGCACCACCTCGACCGGGGGGAGCAGCCCCTCGAGTTTCTCCGGCGGGTAGTGGTCGCGCTTCGTCCGCCACTCCCCTCGACCTCGCGCCCGCTCGTGCGAGGCGATCCGCTCGTACTCGAAGTAGAGCTCGAGCCGGTCTCGTCCGCCGCGGACCCATAGATCCTTCCCGACGAACCGATGCGGGAAGCTGTAGTAGGACGCCTCGAACACGACATGGCAGTCGGAGTGCGCCCTCGCCTTCTTCCAGATCACCACCTCGTAGCGCGTCGCCGCCAGCGGCAGCAACGCCTCCTTCTCCCCCTCGAAGCGCACCAGCGGTTGCTCCTGCGTCGTCCCGTGGGTCCGCAATCCTGCCACCTCGAGCACCCACCGACGAAGATGCGTGTTCGCCTCGCTGCGGCTCGTGAACTCTCTCCCCGCCAGTCCATTTCGTTTCACGTACCGGACCCCTGACTCCACCTTGCCCTTGTGTCGCGGGGTGCGCGGCCGACACGGCGAGATCACGAACCCGTAGTGCTCGGCGAGATCGCGGTAGCTCCGCTGCGCCTCCGCGTCGTGGACGACCGCTCTCGAGATCCCCGAGCGAAGATTGTCGATCACGATCCGCCGTGGCACCGCACCGAACCACTCGAACGCGCGGATGTGCAGCGCCACCCACGTTTCGACCCTCTGGTCGAACACCACCTCGGCGTACTGGTGACGGCTGTATCCCAGCGTCATCACGAACACCCAGGCTCGGCGCACGCGCCCCGACTCCTCATCGAAGATCTTCCCCGCGTAGCCGAAGTCGACCTGCGCCTCTTCCCCCGGCGGCGTCTCCACCCGCACGAACACTTCTGGCTTCGTCTGGCGCAGCCGCCCGGCGAACCGCCGCAGGGAGGAGTAGCTGCCGGTGAACTTCTTCTGCTCGACGAGCAGCCCGTGCAGCGCCTTGAGCTCCACGCCTTCCGCGAGCTTCTTCTCGATGAACTCCCGGTGCTCCGCAGCCTTTGAGGGAGGGCCGCACTGCGCCCTCTCCGGCGTCTCCTCGGCGAGCTCCTTCTCGAGTGCCGCCGCGGTCGGCAGCTGCTGCGCTCGCAGG